>JBFYZD010000034.1:0-33494 GCA_041309685.1 Gemmatimonadales bacterium
GCCGCTTCCTCCCTGGTCCGGAAGGTGCGGGAGGACGGGATCGCACTCGAAGCCATCCTCCTGACCCATGCCCACCTGGATCATGTGGAGGGTGTTCCTGTCATCCGGAAGGAAGCCCCCCAGGTCCCCGTGTTTCTCCATCAAGGGGACAGGCGTCTCTACGACGGGGTGGATGTCCAGGCCCGAGCCTTCGACCTTCCCAGGGTCGGGCCCCTCCCCCCCCCGGACCGGGAGTTGGTCCACGACCAGCTTCTCACCTTCGGGGAGTGTCGCTTCCAGGTCCGCTTCGCCCCCGGGCACGCCCCGGGGCACGTTCTCTTCTATCTGGAGGAGACAGGGGTCGCTTTCGTGGGCGACGTGGTGTTCCAGGGGGCCATCGGCCGGACGGACCTGATCGGGGGGAATTTCCCCCAGCTCATGGAATCCATCCGGACCCAGGTTCTCTCCCTCCCCGACGAAACCCGCCTCCTCTCTGGCCATGGGCCCGAAACCACGGTAGCCTGGGAGCGGCGTACCAACCCCTTCCTGGCGGGGCAGTTCGGCGGAGACCTGGTCTGAGGGGGCAGGGTGCCCGGCAAGGGGAGGCGAGGCGCCCCCCGGGCCGGTGCGCCGGGGGGCCGGAAAGGAGAGCATGAGCTTCGTTGGCGTAGCGGCGGCGGTGTTCGCATCGGGGGGCGGGTCCAACTTCCAGTCCCTTCTGGACCACCAGACCCCTGGGGGTCCCTACCGGATCGCACTTCTGGTGAGCGACCGCTCCGATGCCGGAGCGCTGGAGAGGGCCCGGAAGGCAGGTGTCCCCACCCGGGTGGTGCCCGTGAAGGGCCGACGGCCGGAGGAGGTGGGTGTTGAGACCCTCGAAGCGCTGGAAGCCCACGGGGCCCGGGCGATCTTCCTGGCCGGGTACCTCCGCCTGATCCCCCCGGCCGTGGTCAGGGCTTTTCCCAGGCGGATCCTGAACATCCATCCGGCCCTCCTTCCCTCCTTCGGGGGGGAGGGGATGTGGGGGCATCACGTGCACGAGGCGGTACTGGCGTCCGGGGCCTCCTTCTCCGGCCCCACCGTCCATTTCGTGGACGAGGAGTACGACCGGGGCTCCATCCTGGCCCAATGGCCGGTTCCGGTCCGGGAGGGTGATACCCCGGATACCCTGGCGGCCCGGGTCCTGAGGGTGGAACACCTCCTCTACCCCCTGGCGGCGGACCACCTCTGCAGGGCCATCGCCGAGGGGAGGCGCCCCGGCCGGTTCGACCCCCCGGGGGAGGCCTTGAGCCTCGCGGAGGCCCTGGCACCGGAGAAGATCGCCCGGCAGATCGAGTCGGGCTTCTCGTGAACCCAGTTCCATCGACCGACAAGGTGACCCCATGAAGCAGCGAGCCCTACTCAGCGTCTCCGACAAGACCGGCATCCAGGACCTGGCACGAGGGCTGGTGGAGCGGGGTTGGGAGATCGTCTCCACCGGAGGAACGGCGAGAAGCCTCCGGGAAGCGGGGATCCCCGTGGTGGAGGTGGCTGAGCTCACCGGGCACCCGGAGATGATGGACGGGCGAGTGAAGACCCTTCACCCCGCGGTCCACGCTGGCCTCCTGGCCCGGCGGGACCACCCGGACGACCTGGCCGCCCTCCAGGGGCAGGGCTACGGCCTCATCGACCTGGTGGCGGTGAACCTCTACCCTTTCCAGGAGACGGTGGCCAGACCGGGCGTGACTCTGGCCGAGGGGGTGGAGAAGATCGATATCGGCGGCCCCACCATGCTCCGGTCCGCCTCCAAGAACTACCAGGACGTCTGGGTGTTGGTGGATCCGGCGGACTACGCCCCGGTCCTGGCCGCCCTGGACGCCGGCGGCGACTCCGGCACCCTGCGCCGTAAGCTGGCGGCCAAGGTCTTCCGCCACACCAGCGACTATGACCACGCCATCACCCGTTTTCTGGCCACGGCCAGCGGGGAGGGGGAGGTAGCCCCCGCCGGGCCCGAGGGCCCCTTCCCCCGGACGTTGGAGGTGAGGGCCACCCGGATCCAGGCCCTCCGCTACGGGGAGAACCCTGACCAGGCGGCGGCCTTCTACGCCATCGAGGGGTTCGATGGCGGTCTGGCAGGCCTCACCCAGCTCCACGGCAAGGAGCTCTCCTACAACAACCTCCTGGATCTGGACGGGGCCCTTCAGGCCCTTTCCCCCTTCGCGTTCTCCCCCAGAGCGGCGGTGGGGATCATCAAGCATACCACCCCCTGCGGGCTGGCCATCGGGGATACCCTGGAAATGGCCTACCGCAAGGCCCTGGCCACCGACCCGGTGAGCGCCTTCGGCTCCGTCATCAGCGTGAACCGCCCCATGGACCTGGCCACCGCCCAGCCCCTTTCCGAGCTCTTCGTGGAATGCATCGTGGCCCCCGGGTTTGCCCCCGAGGCCTTCGACCTCCTGGCCCGGAAGAAGAACCTCCGGCTTCTGAGCCTCCCGGCCTCGGCCCCGCCCTCGAGCAGGGAGCCCGCGGATGCTCCGTGGTGGAGGGAGGCCTCGGATGGGGTGAGGGCGGCTTCCCGCTTCCTGGCGGCCCACAGCCGGATTCCGGAGGCCCGGGTGTTTCGCAGCGTCTACGGTGGCGTGCTCGTGCAAGCGCCCCCCAATCCGCCCTTCTACGGCATCCCGGGGGAGGAGTGGAGGGTGGTTACGGACCGGGTGCCCTCCGACGCCGAGATGGACGACCTCCGGTTCGCCTGGGCCGCCGTCTACGGGGTCAAGTCGAACGCCATCCTCCTGGCCCGGGATGGCGCCACGCTGGGGATCGGGGCGGGGCAGATGAGCCGGGTGGACTCCTCCAAGATCGCCGTGAGAAAGGCTGCGGAGGCGGGGCTCGATCTCCAGGGAGCGGCGCTGGCGTCCGATGCGTACTTCCCCTTCCGGGACGGGGTGGACACGGCGGCCGCGGCCGGGGTGAAGGCCATCGTGGAGCCGGGGGGATCGGTACGGGACGAGGAGGTCATCGCCGCTGCCAACGAGCACGGGATCGCCATGGTGTTCAGCGGCCGGAGGCTGTTTCGGCATTAGGGTGGGATGGGGGCGGGAGGGTGAGCCCTCCCTGCGGCTCCGGCTACGCCTCTATCGGCCGCCTCCGCAAGAAGACGCCGCGGGGGAGCCGTAGAGTCGCCTCCGGGAGGGCTCACCCTCCCGCCCCCATCCCCTGCGGCTCCGGCTAGGCCTGGTCCTTGTCTTCCCCCCGCAGCTGGCGGCGGCGACATCCGGAAGGCTCAGGAGATCCCGTCGGCGAAGGCGGCTGGCCAGGAGGAAGGCCGTGAGAAGGATGGCCAGGTAGTAGGGCCGGGCGCACCAGAACCACCCCACGACCCCATCGACGTACCCCACCTCCGAGCCGCCCAGGAGGACGTCCAGCCCGTAGTAGGTGGAGACCAGGGTGCAGACCAGGAGGGGAGCCGTCATCCGCCCCCCCGCCACGAAATAGTCCCGGAACCCGCGGATGGAGCCGGAAACCAGGTATCCCAGGACGAGCATTCCGACCACGTAAAGGCCGGCGATGGCGAGGTCGAGGCCGGTCAAGGTCCGCTTGGGTCCTCAGGGGGCCACCCGGGCAGCTGGCGAACTACGGTGCGTCCGGTTCGGGGAAGGCACCGGATCTTAGGGGGATGACCTGTCGGCATCAAGAAGGGCTGGGGAGCGATGGGTTCCAGGAGGAACCGGACGAACGGCAGAGGACCTTGCGCCTGGCGCGGTTGGCGTCCACTGCGTTGATCCTCCGCTGGCCTTTCCCCATCTTTGGGCAGCCCGGAGGGGTGTCCGAATGGCTAAGGAACCGGTCTTGAAAACCGGCGCGCGCAAGCGCTTGCGGGTTCGAGTCCCGCCCCCTCCGCTCTTCCCACCCTGGGGGGTTCGCCCGAACCCCTCGGGCCTCCGGTCGGCCGGGAGGCAGGCCTCGAACCCGCCCGTCCCGGAGGCGGAGCCTCCGGTCCGGCTTGCGGGTGCAGCTCCCGTCGCTCGCTGATCTCGGCGCGAGGCGCCTCGGTTCGAGTCCCGCCCCCTCCGCTTTTCCTACCCTGGGGGGTTCGCCCGACCCCTCGGGCCTCCGGTCGCGGCGGCGATCGCGCCCCTGGCCGGCGCCCCAGGCGGTGGTGATCCCGGGGAAGCCGCGCGCCTTCTTACGGGGCTGCCTCATGGGCCCTTCCCCTTCGGCTCCCGTGCGTAGAACCCCGGCGTCGGGTAACGCGGCTCGGCGATGACGCCCTCGTCGCTCAGCAGAGGCGCGAGGGCAGGGTCGCGCAACACCGCGGTCAGGTCACGCCTCGTTCCGCCGATCATGACTTCGCGATGCACCAAACGGATCCCATGACTGTAGTCCACCCAGCGATCCGTGTGGCCGGCGTAAAGGGGTTGGATGGGCTCGCCGGTGAGACGATGCCACCCGTAGATGGCGACCTTGCCCGGCCGCGTGGCCAGCGTCGCCGTGATGACGACATCCTTCTTGTGTCCGGCGACGAGCACCCCCATAGGCTCTGCCCGGTTCGCCCGCTGAGCGCCGACGATACGATTGTGCTCTTCGAACACACCGACGGTCGTCATCTCCGGGCCTGGTGGAATCGGTGCGGGGTCGAGTCGGACGGCGGCCGCGGACCAGATGGCGTCGACCAGGCGGGGCGTGGGGAGCAGGCCGCCGACGAGGTCCGCGATGCGCTGCGCCGTCTGGGGAGAAAGCGGAACCAGGAAGAAGTCTCGTTCGGAACCGACGGCCAGGTAGTCGGGGGTGACCCAGAACGTTGCCCGGAACTCCTGCCCTTCGATCTCCCGCGTGACTTCCACCGGGGAGAGCTGCCTGATCCACTCCGGTACGTTACCGCGAGCGACCTCCGCAAAGACCCTCTCCTCCCGGGATTCGAGGTCGAGCGTGCGAACCTCCCGCGCGACCTCAGCACCCCCGGGCGCACCCTTCGGGCGGGGGGGGAGCTCCAGCACCTGGGGGTGGGCCGCCGGCGCGCAGGCTACGCTCAGGAGGACCGCATGGGCCAGGGGGCGAAAGGGGTGGGCCGGAGGCACCCTTACCCTCCCTTGGGACCCAATCTCTGCCACGTCCCCTGGGTCGCGACGTTGGGGTTGAAGTTGACGTCGGTGGAGAGGATGTACTCCCCGTTGCGCGAGACCCAGACATCGCTGTAGCCCGACGGGAGTTGCACCGGGCGATCCTGGAAGGGGTCATGGTAGGTTTCCACGCCGCGGATGTGCTCGCTGAACCGCTCGGAGATGCGGTCCTGCGAGGCCTGGCGCTGCTCCCACGCCTCCTGGCGCAGGGCGCTGATCTCGTCGCTCGTGCGGGACAGGTAGCGGCTCAACTCCCCGGCGCTCCGAATCGCCGCGATCTGGCTCTGGATCCACATCTCCCGGAGCTGCAGGTACTTGTTGAACCAGGAAGGGCTGATCCAAAGGGAAGAGCCCATGGCATGGAGCAACGGTGTCCGGGCGTCCAGTTTCCCCTTCTCGGCGCGAACACTGTACAGGCGCTCCGGGCCCCACATGGTCACACCGGGCGTGAGATAGGTCTGAGCATAGACCATGACGCAGTAGATGTCCTCCTCCAGCCAGCGTCCGCCCTCCTGGTACTCGATGCGCGTCCGCCGTGCGACGACCTTCTTCGTGGCGCCCGGCTCCTGGATCGACGCCGCGAGCTCCTCCGCCACCTCAGGAAGATCCTCGCCGCCGGTGATCCGCGGGTTGACCTCACCGCGGAACTGGGGGAGCACCGCCTGTTGGAGAAAGGTCGGGATGTCCGCAGGTGGTTGGACCACCTGCCCCAGATAGAGGCTGCCAGTCGGGAAGCCGATGTAGCCGCGCTCGCTCCAGGTGAGGGGCACGACCGGGAAGATCTCCACTCTCTCGGGACCGCTCGGGCTGGAGATCCGCATAGCCGCGTAGGCCAGGGTGGCCAGCTCCGGGCGCCAGACCACTCCACCTTCCACATGCCAGTCCTCCGGGATCAGCATGCGAAACGCCTCTTCGTTGCCCATCGCCGGATCGGTTACCCTCAGCAGGCGAAGGCGAAGGGTGGCGGTCTGCGCGGCCTGTTGCCGGGATGCGGTGGGGGCGGTACCGGCTACCGCTGGGCCCGGGGACAGGTTCTGCGTGTCCGGAGCCTGCTCGCACCCGGCGACGGCGAGGGCGGGGAAGAGGAAGACCATCGGTAAGAAAAGGTTCATTCCACCGCCTCCTGATCCCCTCAGACTCCCTGGGTACGGCGGCGACCTGAGGATGCCGTCGCGGTGCGGAAGGGTCCCAGCGCGGGCCTCCTGGTGCAGCGTGGTGATGGATACCAGGGAAGATGCGTCTCCGCAAGGGAAATCACCGGATGAGAAAGACCTGACCCTCTCCTGCGGAGCGGTCCGGTTGCCTGGAGGGGTCCCCCCGGTCTACCATGTCCTCCGTTGAGGATTCCGGCCTTCCCCCGCCACGGGAGCTAACGTCATGACCCGGCCTACGATCCATCTCCTGGCTCTGCCCGTCTTCCTGGCCGCGACCGCCTGCGGGCCTGAAACCGGCGGTGCCCCCCCCGCCGACCTGATCCTGATGAACGGCGAGGTCTACACCATGGAGGAGGACCATCCCTGGGCCAAGGCCGTGGTGGTTACCGGGAATACGATCACGGCGGTCCTGGATGAAGACCAGGAGGCGGAGGCCTACCGGGGGCCGAACACCAGGGTCATCGACCTCCAGGGCGCTTTCGTGGTGCCCGGTTTCATAGACGGGCACGTTCACTTCAACAACGCCGGCAGCCTCATCAACGACGCCAACCTCATGGCCGTGGCCGACGATCAAGGCCTGGTGGAAGAGATGCGCCGGGTGGTGGGGATCCTGGGGGAAGGGGAGTGGATCACGGGGGGGCTCTGGGGGGCATACGAGGAATGGTCCCTGGGAGCCGAGACCGCCGGAGAGAAGACCCAGGGCCGCTGGGAGCCGGACCGGTGGGTCATTGACGAGGTCACGGCCAACAACCCTTGCCTGCTCAACAGCTTCGACAGCGAGCTCTACCTGGCCAACACCGCCGCCCTTCAGGCTGCCGGCCTGGAAACCGCACCGGTCGAGGGGATGGAGCTGAGCGCCGAAGGGAATCCCACCGGTCTGATCCACCGGGGCTCGCCGGCCCTGGGCCGGATCCGGGATGTCCGCGCTCCCAAATCCCATGAGCGGCTCCTGAACGAGAACCGGGCGGCGCTCAAAGCCCTCAGGGAGGCCGGGATCGTGGAGATCCACGACATCGCCACCCCCGACCAGACCGATCGCTTCGTGGAGCTCCAGAGGAACGGCGAGCTCACCGCCCGCGTCTGGCTACGTCCGGACCTCTCCCGGGGCGCGGATCTGGGAGCGGAGGGTCTCACCATGGGACTCCATCCCGAAACCAGGCAGCCCGATGCCTTCCTCAGGTACGGCGCGTTGAAGGGGTACATCGACGGGATCATGGGGACCCACGGCGCCCTCTTCTTCGAACCCTATGACGATCAGCCCGACAACTACGGGCACTACCGGCCCCACACCAGCAACGACTCCGAGATGATGGTCGGGGACATGGAGAAGATGTACGGACTCATCCGCGCCGGCCTGGACGCCGGGTTCGTCCCCAACGTCCACGCCATCGGGGACAAGGGCGTCGCCCTGATGTTGGATCTGTACGAGCGCCTCAGGACCGAAGGGGTGGACCTCACCGGCTTCCGGGTGATCCACGCCCAGGTGATCCGCCCGGGGGACTTTCCCCGCTTTCGGGAATTGGGGGTTATCGCCGAGGTGAACCCCTACCACATTTCCGACGACATGCGCTGGATGGAGGAACGCATCGGCCATGAACGGAGCAAGGGTGCCTATGCCTTCCAGTCCCTCCTGGACAACGGGGCCATGCTCTCCTTCGGCTCGGACTGGCCGGGCACCTCCGCGGCGGAGTACCACATGCATCCCAAGTACCTCATCCACGCCGCCGTCAACCGCACCACGCTGAACCACACGCCGGAAGGGGGGTGGTTCCCGGAGGAGAGGATCTCGGTTCATGAGGCGCTGAAAGCCTACACCATCAACAACGCCTTCGCCGCCTTCGAGGAGGAGATCCGGGGCTCCCTCAAGGCCGGTAAGCTCGCGGACATCACCGTATGCGACCGCAACCTCCTCGAGATCGCCCCGGCCGACATCCTGAACATGAACGTCGAGATGACCGTGGTGGATGGGAAGATCGTGTACCAGCGGGGAGATTAGGTCTCGTCCGGGCCGCGCCGCCGGGCAGGCGTGGGGCACTGCGGGGAGCTCCCGGACACCCGGGACGGGTCGGCTCCTCCCCGTGGCGCGCGTGGCGAAAGGTTGGACCGCCCTTCCTACTCCAGACCCACCTCGGTGTCCACGGCCCTGAGCTCAGGGAAGGGGATCAGGGCCGTGAGGTTCTGGGCGAACCCGTCCAGGCCGGGGAAGAGGGTGGCCGAGGTCATGTTCATGGCCAGAAGCTCGCGGGTGGCCTCCTTGAGGAAGGCCCGGTCCGTGGAAAGGGGGATCTCACAGGTCAGCTCCGCCGGGTCCCCCATGGCCCCCAGGTTGTCCATGAAGGAGCGGGTGATGTCTCCGGGGACGAGGAAGAGGCTCTGCTGCACGATGAGGCGGCGGTTCATGCGCCACGGGTTCAGGCGGAACACGAGGGGGTGGGGGGGACTGCGGTCGAGAATGACGTCCACCGTCGCCTTCTTCTTGGCGTTGGGGTCCCGGTCCAGGAGGGGCCTGAGGTGCGGCGTCCCGTAGGCACCCTCCCAGAGCTTCCCCAGGTCCATGGCCCACACGGAGGTGGGACCGCCGGGCTCCGCCCGTTCCAGGGCGAAGTGGAGGGCCACGAAGAAGGAGTAGCTCCAGTCCAGGAGGCGGGTGGGGGCACCGTGGTGCCGCATGAGGGCGAGCCACCCGATGCGGTCCTCCTCCGGAGGTTCGTTCGAGAGGAAGAGGTGGGCCTCCCGCTTGAAGCGTCTCATCAGCCCAGCCTCGATCTCCGGAAGCTCCGACCAATCCCTCCCCCACCGGTCCACCGCGGCCCGCTCCAGGCTGGTCTTGAATCCCCCCTCACGGCAGCAGTCCCCCCGGAAGCACCACTGCCCCGTCTTGAAATCTTCGTAACGCTCAAGCAACTCTCGCCAGCGTCGGATGGGCTCGGCCACAGAGGGTCTCCAGGGTGGGGCCGGATCTCTCGGGACCCGGCACCGTGGGGTGGAGTGGAGCGGAGGCCCTCAGGCCCCCTTGAATCCGTTGCTCTTGTGGGTCCCGTCGCAGAATGGCTTGTTGGCCGAGCCGCCGCAACGGCACAGGTAGATCGGCTTCCCCTCCCGGGTTTCCAGCTTCCGCCCCTCCTCGTCGAGGAGCGTCACCGGTCCCTCCACCTTCAGGGAGCCGTTCCGGCTCAGGGTAATGGTCAGGTCGGACATGCCTTTCTCCTTTGGCGGGTGAGTGTGGTCTGGAAAGAAGAACACCCGCCGCGGTCGTCCGTTCCAGAGGTGACCGGCTTCCTCCGTACGCCGCGGGGTGGAGAGGAAGGGGGGAGGGCGGTATTCTAACGGGGACGGAGGACCATCCCCTCCTTTCCCGGCCCACTTTCCAGGCCGTGCGTAGGGCCAGCCCAAACCGGAGGCCGTACCTTGAACCCCGCCGTCTCCCTGGTTCGCACCTACCTGAACTTGAACGGCTACTTCACCGAAACGGAGCTCCCGGTCATCAAGAAGGGGGAGGACGGGACCCATTTCGAGGTGACGGACATCGACATCCTGGCGCTACGCTTCCCCCAGGCGGCCCACATCGTTGCCCAGGGCCGCCCGGGGCCCGCCGACGACCTCTTCTTCCGCGTGGATCCCGAGCTGAAGGTGCCCTCGGATGCCATGGACCTCATCATCGGGGAGGTGAAGGAGGGTCGGCCCCGCCTCAACCCCCAGATGCTCTCGGGCGACACCCTGTACCGGGCCCTGGTTCGGGCAGGATCCTGCCCTCCCGCCCGGCTCGACCGGGCGGTGGAGGAGCTGAGGGACACCGGAGAGACCTGGGTTCGGGACGGGGGGATCGCGGTTCCCTCCCGGGTCAGGATCGTGGCCTTCGGGGACGGGCAGGGGCATCCGGAGGACGGGTATACCGTCTTCCCCTTGAAACAGGTGGCGAGCTGGGTGAAGGACCACCTCCACCATTACCGGGACATCCTCCATCCGGTTCGTCTCACCGACCCGGCCCTGGGGCTCCTACACCTGCTGGAGAAGCTGGCGGAGGAGTGAACTTTTCCGGGCCTGCCGCCTAGAAGAGCGGGTCCGCGACCCCCGGGGGCCTCCCGGGTGGGTCAAACCCCGTGGCAGCGTGCCGCCGGAGCGGCGCACGACCCGTTCGAACGAGCGAGAAGGAGCCCGTCGTGAGCATGGTCCAACGCAGGAGGACTGCGGTGGTGGAGGTGGGAGGGGTCGGAGTGGGTGGCCCCAACCCGGTGGTGGTGCAGTCCATGACCAACACCGACACCGCCGACGTGGCTGGCACCGTCGCCCAGGTCGCGGCCCTGTCCGCTGCCGGTAGCGAGCTGGTGAGGGTCACGGTGAACAATGAGGACGCGGCGCGAGCCGTCCCCGAGATCACGGCTCGTCTCCGGGACCAGGGGATCTCCACCCCCATCATCGGCGACTTCCACTACAACGGCCATCTCCTCCTGACCAGGTACCCGGACGCCGCCCGGGCCCTCTCCAAGTACCGGATCAACCCGGGAAACGTCGGCACCACCCGCAGGGACGAGAACTTCCAGGCCATCATCCGGGTGGCCATCGAGAACGCCAAGCCCGTGCGCATCGGCGTGAACTGGGGCTCCCTGGACCAACGCCTGCTGACCGAGCTGATGGATGCCAACGCGCACGCCCCCCGGCCCAGGGAGGCCGGAGCGGTCCTCCGGGACGCCATGGTGGAGAGCGCCATGCGGTCGGCGGTCCTGGCGGAGGAGACGGGGCTTCCCCACGACCGCATCCTTCTTTCGGCGAAGGTGTCCAGCGTTCAGGAACTGGTGGCGGTCTACCGGCAGCTCGCGCCCCGGAGCGATTACCCCTTCCATCTGGGTCTCACCGAGGCTGGGATGGGTGCCAAGGGGATCGTGGCCAGCACCGCCGGCCTGGCACCCCTCCTCCTGGAGGGGATCGGGGATACCATCCGGGTCTCCCTCACTCCACTGCCCGGTGGGGCACGGACGGAGGAGGTGAAGGTGGCCCAGCAGATCCTCCAATCCCTGGGCCTCAGGAGCTTCGAACCCCAGGTCACGGCCTGCCCCGGGTGCGGGCGCACCACCAGCACCTTCTTCCAGGAGATGGCCCAGGAGATCCAGGGGTACCTGCGCACCCGAATGCCCCTTTGGAAGGAGTCCTGCCCCGGGGTGGAGGCCCTCCAGGTAGCGGTCATGGGGTGCGTGGTGAACGGCCCGGGAGAATCCAGGCACGCCAACATCGGGATCTCCCTTCCGGGCACGTTCGAGGAGCCCAAGGCTCCGGTCTACGTGGATGGAGAGCACTTCACCACCCTGAAGGGGGAGGGGTTGGTGGAGGAGTTCAAGGTGATCCTGGAGGGGTACGTCCAGGCGCGCTACGGAGGAGCCTCCGCCCTTCCCTGAGGCACGCCCACCCTCCCCCAGGGGTCAGGAAGCCCCACCTGGGACTTCCTGTACCTGCCTGGGTTAAATTGCCCTAACCTGCTGCAGGTACAGGACAATTTAGCCTACCCACTTCCCGCTCCTTTCCCCGGACGCATCAGGGAAGGGAGTCTCAGGGGGGTCGAAAAGCCTGGATTCCCAGCGCCTCTCGACCTCTGGGCCCCTCCGGGACGGGAACCCGGCATGGATCTCGTTACTGCTTCTCTCGGACTCCCCAAGGAACGCAGGCTCACGGTCATGTCTGTTCCCCTCCCGGGGGGCGGCTTGAGGAGAGGAAGTCATGAAGCGGCTGGTGGAAGGGATCATGCAAACGGACGTCGTCACGGTGCTTCCCGAAACCTCGGTCAGGGAGCTCCTTCGGCGCATGGTAGACGCCCAGATCAGCGGCCTTCCGGTGGTTTCGGAGAAAGGCGAGATCCTGGGCGTGGTCTCCACCACCGACGTGATCCGGCTCGGGGCCGAGGCGTCGGAGGTCCCTCCCGGTCGCCTGACCTGGGAGCCCCTGGCTCTGCCGGGGGAGGAGTACGACGAGGATTCCGCCGCTCCCTTCTTCCTGGTCTCCGAGGACTGGAGTTACCCCACCGAGGGCCAGGAACGGGCGATCCAGGAGGGGATCTTCGACGGCTTCTCGGTGGCGGACATCATGACCCCCGCGGCCTTCGCCGTGCACCCGAAGGACAGCGTGGAGGAGGTGGCCAAGTTCCTCCTCCGGGGCAGGATCCATCGCGCGCTGGTGGTGGAGAAGGGGCGGCTCCTGGGAATCGTGACCGCCTTGGACCTTCTTCGTGCCCTGGTGGGGGAATGAGGGGGGGCGTGGTCCGGCGCAGCGGAGAGGGAGCGTGAAGGTGGGCGCCGGTAGAAGGGGGGGCCGGCAAGGCGTGCTTCCTACCCCCGAGGGGCGAGGGGAAGGGGGCGCGGAGGCCGTGCTCTTGTTCGACCGGGAGGGCCGCGTCGTCTTTCTGAGCCCGGCGGCCCAGGAGGCCCTGGTGCGGCTGGGTTTCGGAACGCCGTCCAGCCTCTTCGACTTTCCGCCCCAACTCCAGGCGGCCCTTCGGGCGTCGGCCCCGCAGGGCCGGTCCCAGGACCAGGAGGGGCCCGGCCTCCCGGAGGGTGTCTGGGGGGTTCAGCTCCCCATCAAGGAGTTGGATCCGGAGTGGCTCCGGGGCATGGCCGAGGCCGAGCAGATGGCGGCGGTGGGGCAGTTGGCGGCCACCGTGGCCCATGAGATCGGCGGGCCCAACACCGCGATCCAGGTTACCGTGGACCATCTCCTGGAGGGTCCCCTGGGGAAGCCCGAGGAGGTACAGGTACCCCTGCGCCGGATCCTAACCCAGACGGAGCGCATCACCCGCCTCACCCGGCAGCTCATCGCCCTTGCCGATCCGGGCAGGGCCCGGCTGGCCAGGGTGGAGGTGAACGAGATCGTGGAATCCGCCTGCGAGCTCATGGAGAGCTCCTTCCTGGCCAGGCAGATCGAGCTGGCTCCCGACTTCCGGGCGGGACCGGTCCAGGCCCTGGCCGACCGGAACCACCTCCTTCAGGCCCTGGTGAACCTCCTCCTGAATGCCCGGGCCGCCCTGCAGGGCTGGACCGGGGAGCGGAGGGTGCGGGTACGCACGGAAGCCAATGCGGAACGCGTCTACGTTCACGTGGAGGACTCCGGCCCGGGGATTCCCCCCGAAGATGCCTCCCGTATCTTCCTTCCGTTCGTGTCCACCACCGGGGGCACGGGGATGGGTCTCTTCCTGACCCGGCAGATCCTGGTGGAGCAGCGAGGCGGGATTCGGGTTCTCCCAAGAAACGAGATGGGTGGGGCGACCTTCACCGTGTATCTGGAAAAGGCGACGGATGAGTGAAGAAACGGTTCAAAGCGACGTGAGCGCCCGGGTCCTGGTGGTGGAGGACGAGGAGATCGTCCGGGACGTCCTCTTGAAGGTCCTGGTGGAAGAGGGGTACCGGGTCGATGCCGTCGAGACGGGGGAGGATGCCCTCAAGGCTCTGGACAACCAGCTCTATGACCTGGTCCTCCTGGACCTGAACCTCCCGGGGATGCACGGGCTCAACGTGCTCTCGGCGGCCCCTGCAACCCAGACCGACGCCCAGTTCATCGTCATGACGGCCTTCGGCACGGTGGACACGGCCGTGGAGGCCATGCGCCTGGGCGCCTACGACTACATCAACAAGCCCTTCCGTACCGAGGAGCTGCTCCTCACCCTGAAGCGGGCCAGGGAGGAGGCGGATCTGCGCCGGGAAGTGGCGCAGCTCCGGCGCCGGGCCGGGGAGCAGGGTCCGGGCACCAAGATGGTGGGGCGCTCGGCGCCCATGCAGCGCCTGTTCGACCTCATGGAGCGGGTAGCCCCCACACGCGCCACGGTCCTCATCACCGGTGAGACCGGAACCGGGAAGGAGCTGGTGGCCCGGGGGATCCACGACCTTTCGGACCGGGCCAGGCGCCCCTTTGTGGCCATCAACTGCTCGGCCATCCCCGAATCCCTTCTGGAATCCGAGCTCTTCGGTCACATGAAGGGGTCCTTCACGGGGGCGATCCAGAGCAAGAGGGGTCTCTTCGAGGAGGCTGCAGGGGGAACGCTCTTCCTGGACGAGGTCAGCACCGTCTCCTCCGCCATCCAGGTCAAGCTCCTCAGGGTCCTCCAGGAGCGATCGGTCAAGCGCGTGGGAGGGCGGGAGCAGATCGCGGTGGACTTCCGTCTGATCGCGGCGACCAACCGTGACCTGGCGGAGCTCGTGGAGCAGGGGGAGTTCCGTGAGGACCTCTTCTACCGCCTCAACGTGTTCCCCATCGAGGTCCCCAGCCTCCGGGGCCGCAGGGAGGACATTCCGGTGCTGGCCAACTTCTTCCGCCTGCGCTTCGCCGAAGAGAACGGGGTAGAGCCCCCGGAGATTCCGCCGGAAACCCTCTCCCGGATGATGGCCTACGACTGGCCCGGGAACGTGCGGGAGCTGGAGAACTTCATCGAGCGGGCCGTGATCATGCACGCCGGTGCCAGGTCCATCCCCTTCGATCCGCCCCAGGCCCTGGGCCGGCGCCCCGAGCGGGACGTGCTCACGCGCTCCCGGGCGGAGCGGTGGGACCTGGAGCGGTTGGAGCGGGAGTACATTCTGGAGTGCCTGGAGGAGACCCACTGGCACCAGGGAGAGGCCGCGGAGATCCTCGGAATCAACCGCCGGACCCTGTACCGGAAGCTGAAGAAGTACCGGGAGGATGGGCTCCTGGCGGACCACCAGATCCTGGAGGAATAGGGGGTTCGGCTCTACCCGATCCACCCCTCGGGGCGCGTGGCGGCGATCCCCCGGGGGATCCAGAGGGAAAACCGGGATCCCTTTCCCGGGGTCGAGGTGACGGTGAGGGTGCCCCCCATGTGCTCCGCCAGCTGCCTCGACAGGGTCAGGCCGACCCCGATTCCCCGCTCCCCCCTGTCGGGGTTGAGTTGCTGGAACTCTCCCCAGATGGACTCCAGATCCTCCGGTGCGATCCCGGGTCCCTGGTCTTCCACCCAGAGGGTCACCCCCTCCCCAGCGCCCGCTTCCCCGGTCGGCTTCCCGTTCCCGGTCTGGGCTCCCAGCGACACGGTGCTCCCGGAGGAGGAGAACTTCACGGCGTTGGAGAGGAGGTTCAAGGTGATCTGGAGGACGCGGTCGGGGTCCACCACCAGTTCCAGCCTCTCCTCCTTGGACCGGAGGTCGAGGCGGATCTCCCTGCGGTCGGCTTCGGGTCCGATGGCGTCCATGGCCGCCTCCATCAGGTCGGAGATCACCACCCGCCGGGGCCAGGTCTGGAGCCGGCCCTCCTCCATTCGGGCCAGGTCGAGGACGTCCCGGACCAGCCGCAGTGCATGACCGCTCCCCCGGAGGATCTTCCGGGCGATCTCCCCCGACTCAGCCGGGTTGAAGGGACCGGAACCCCCGCTGGCGGACTGCTCCAGGCGCTCGGCCCAGAGAGACACGCCGTGGAGGGCGTTGCGGAGGTCGTGGTTCACATAGGCGTGGAGGCGGTTCCTGGCCCTGTGAGCCGCCTCCAGCTCAGCCAGAAGGCGCTCGCTCTCGGCGAAGAGGCGGGCGTTCTCGATGGCCACCGCCGCCTGGGCCGCCAGCATCTCCACGATGGTCTCGTCCTGCTCCGTGAAGGGGGCCCCGCTCTTCTTGTTGATGAGGTAGAGGTTCCCGATCACCTGGTCACGGACCTGGACGGGCACGCCGAGGAAGGAACTCGCCACGGGGTGGTGGTGAGGAACCCCCCGGGAACGGGGATCCCGGTTGGCCGCGTCCACGCGAATGGGTTTCCTGTCCCGGATGACCGCTCCCAGAAGGCCGTGGCCTTTGGGGGGGGTGCCCATTCGGGCCACCTCCTCCGGGGGCATTCCGGAGGTGATGAACTGGGCCAGCTCGGTCTTCCCGGCATTCAGGACACCCAGGGCTCCGTACTCGGCCCCGGTGAGCTTCCTGGCCTCCTCCGCCACCCGGTGGAGCAGCTCTTCCAGGTCCAGGTCCGAGGTCACGGCCAGCCCGGCGGCGTGGAGGTCGTGAAGGCGATGGATCTGTTCCTCCCGCTGGCCCCGAAGCTGCTCCAGCTCCTGGGCCCGGCTCTTCTCCCTCTGGTAGAGGCGGGCGTTCTCGACCGCCAGCGCCGCCTGGTTGGCGAAGGCCGCCAGCAACTCGGCGTCCGCCTCGGAGAAGGGCTTCCGCTCCTTCGTGGAAATGAGGACCAGCGTGCCCAGGATCCCCTTTCGCCCCTTCAGGACCGCGATGAGCGCTCGGTCGATGGGGATGGGAAGGGAGGCGGCCACGGCGGCAGCCGGGCCGTGGGGCACCTCGTTGTCGATGACCGGGCTTCCCTGGTGAAGGGCGCGGGCGCTCAGGCTCTGCTCGGCGGGGAAGGTGTGGTGGAGCGCGGGACAGCAGGTGCCGGTGCAGGTCTTGAGGAAGAACTCCCCCTCGGCCTCCCGGTACTCGGTGATGAAAGCCCCGGAGGCGCTCAGGAGGCGCACGGCGGTGTCACACACCCGTTGGAGGACGGCTTCCACGTCCAGCGTGCTGAGGATGGCGCTCCCGATCTCGTAGAGGGCGGCCAGCTCGGCGGCGTGTGGATTCTCAGGGGTGGACGAAGGGGTCAAGCCCGGGCCTCCGGAAAGGAACGATCCCACGGGAACCAGTAAATATCACAGGATCTTGAATTGGGGCAATCTGTCCCGACAGGAGGGTGGCGACCCCTTCCTCCTGGGGACCTCCGTCCCAACCCGCTATTGACCCTTGGTTGGAGCCCCTCCCAGATTGGAGGTCGCCCCCCACGCTCAACCCGCTTGCGCCGGGGTGAAGCAACGATCCCCGGCCAGCGTACATCTCAAGAAAAGCCGGTTTTCCGGTCTCCGGGCAGGAGCCAACGGCCTCCCTGTCCCCGGGCCGCCATGATCACACCTTGCCTGTGACCCACCCATGAAGCTCTCCAGGCCCCTCCTCGGACTCCTTACCCTTCTCCTCGTCATCGGTGCCCTCTCCGTGGGCGTGTACCTCCGCCTCAAGCCTGCCGGGGGGGAACCGGCCTCCGAGGCCGCCGCCAACCCGGGGGACTCCCTCGTACTTCCCGTTGAGGCGTCGGAGCAGTTCGCCACCGATGTGCCTCAACCCGTGGTGGGGGTTGAAGTGGTGCGGGACACCCTCTGGATCACTGTTACCGCCGCCGGGGAGGCCGCATCCGTTCAGGGAGCCAGGGTCCTTTCCCAGGTGGACGGGGTGGTCCGCCGGGTGCCTGTCCAGGAAAACCACGGAGTGGCGGGGGGAGACCTTCTCCTGGAGGTTGACACGACGGAGTACGCCCTTGCCCTTGCCCGGGCTCGGGCGGATCTATTGAACTCCCAGGCCCGTTACCAGGAGATGACGCTCTTCGACGACCAGATCACCGAGACTGCGATCCGGGAGGAGAGGGCTCGCCTGGCCCGAGCGCGGAGCGGGCTGGCCCAGGCCGAGGTGGCCCTGCGGCAGGCCGAGCTGAACCTGGAGAGGACCTCGATCCGGGCCCCCTTCGGTGGGAGGGTGGCCGACCTGAGGGTGGTGGAGGGACAGAGGGTGGGCCCGGGAGTGGAACTCATGTCGGTGGTGAGCCTGGACCCGATCCGGGTGGAGGTCCAGGTGCTGGAGCGGGAGTTGGGGTTCCTCTCGGAGGGGCGGCGGGCCGTTGTGACCTTCCCTGCCTTCCCCACCGAGACCTTCACCGGCCGGATTCGGACCATCAATCCCCTGGTCGACCCCAACACCCGTACCGGCCGGGTCACCATCGAGCTACCCAACCCCCGTGGAAGAATCAAGCCCGGGATGTACGCCCGGGTCTCCCTGGAAGCGCAGTACTTCCCCGACAGGATTCTGGTTCCCCGCTCGGCTATCCTGGAAAAGGACCGGAGGACCATGCTCTTCGTGTTCGAGAACGGCCGGGCCAAGTGGCGCTACGTGACCACCGGGCTGGAGAACGACACCCAGATCGAGATCCTGGAGAACCCCGAAACCGAAATGGTGCAGCCGGGAGAGATCGTGCTGGTGGACAACCACTACTACATCACCCACGACGCCCCCGTGCAACTGGTGGAGAGCGCCTCCGGGACCGGGATGGGGATCGGAGGGGGGGCATGAAGGGGCGTCGGAAGGTCGGGATCGGGGGCTTCTTGCTCCTTGCTCTTCCGCTGGGGGCTGGAAACCCGGCGGGGGCCCAGGGCGGTCCCGTCCTGACGCTGGGGCAGGCCCTGACCCTGGCGGAGGAGCACAATCCTGGATACCTGACGGCCCAGAACAACCTGGAGCTGAGCGGTGCCGAACGTCTCCTGGCGTGGGGGGCGTTTCTGCCTTCGTTCAGCTTCAATACAGGAACCGGGGTCAACCTGAACCGGCAGCTCATCGCCACGGACAATTTCGGCAACCCGATCGAGAACCCGATCACCGATTGGAGGACCTCCTCCTCCTCCTCCCAGTCCCTGAACGGGCGGATCTCCCTCTGGCAGTGGGGGGCCAGGTCCCGGGGGCTGGCCACCCAGCGAGCCCGGGCCCGGTCCCGGGAGGCCTCCCTTACCTCCAGCTCCCGCTCCCTCCGGGCCACCGTGACCCGCCTCTACCGGGCCGCCCAGAACCAGCAGGCCCTCCAGGCCGTGGAGGAGGATCTCCTGGCCAGCCGGGGGCTTGATCTGGAGACCACCCGCCGCATGTTCGAACTGGCCGGGGCCAGCCGGGTGGACGTCCTCACGGCGGAGCTGGCGGTGCAGGAGCAGGAGCAGAGGATCCAGCAGGCCAGGGGCGAGCTCCAGACGGCACTGCTGAGCCTGAGGACCGCCGTCGGGGACGAGGACCTGATCGGTTTCCGGGTGGAGGAGGTCCTGCCGGCGCCCTTCGACCCCGGGGCGCTGGACGCCGACGCGGTCACCGCGCGGGCCCTGGACGCCAGCCCCACGCTCATCGAGCAGGAGACCAACGTCAACCTGGCCCGGGCGGAGCTATCCTCGGCCCGCGGGGACCGTTGGCCCCCCTTGAGCCTCTCCTTTTCCGCTTCCCAGAGCGCCTACGGGGATCAGCTCACAGGGGCACTCGACCCGTACCCGGACCGATCCCGGTCCGGGGGGGCCAGCTTCGGCATCTCCATCCCCCTCTTCCCTCGGTTCGACTACCACGCCAGCATCGTCCAATCCGAGGTGGGGTTCGCCAATGCCCAGGAGCGCCTGAGGCAGACCCGCCTCCAGGTGGAGGAGCAGGTCCGCGGGCGCCTGATCTCCCTCCAGACGGCCTACCAGGGTTACCTGATCGCCCTGCGGTCCCGGGAGATCGCCCAGGAGCGGCTCACCCTGGGCCGTGAACAATTCCGCCTGGGGTCCCGGACCTTCACCGAGCTCCAGCAGGACATCGACGCGGCGGCCCGGGCCGAGCGATCGGTCATCAATCAGCTCTTCGCCCTGGAGCTGGCCCTGACCAACCTGGAAGAGGTGGTGGGGGAGGAGCTGCGCTAACCATGTCCATACCCTCCACCTCCGTCCGCCGCCCGGTGGCGGTGGCCATGCTCTTCCTGGCGGTGGTCCTCCTGGGGATCATCTCCTACGTGCGCTTGCCTATCGACCTCCTTCCGGAGGTGAGCTACCCCCGGTTGGTGGTCTACACCTCCTATCCCGACGTGGCGCCGGCCGAGGTGGAGCGCCTCATCACCGAGCGGGTGGAGGCCCAGGCCGCCGCCGTGCCGGGGGTGGAGAGGGTCACGTCGGTGTCCCGGGAGGGCCTGAGCCTGGTGACGTTGCGCTTCGCCTGGGGCACGGACATGGACTTCGCCATGCTCAACGTCCGGGAGCGCATGGACAACATCCGGGAGTCCCTCCCGGAAAGCGCCCAGCGCCCCCGTATCCTGCGGGTGGACCCCGAGTCCGAGCCCATCATGACCATCTCGGTGGCCGGGAGCGCGGACCTCTGGGCCACCAAGGAGGCGGCGGAGTCGGTGTTCCGGCGCCGCCTGGAGCAACTGGACGGGGTGGCGGAGGCCTCCGTGACCGGGGGTCTGGACCGGGAAATCCAGGTGGAGGTGGACCCCCGGCTCATGGAGTCCTACGGCCTCACCTTCGACCAGGTGAGCCAGGCTCTGGCCCGGGCCAACATCAGCGCGCCGGGGGGGACGATTCTCCGGGGCCGGTACCGCTATCCCCTCAGGACGCTGGGCGAGTTCCGGACGGTGGAGGAAATCGAGGGCGTGGTGGTGGCGCGCCAGCGCAGTGGCGGGACCGACGCAGAGGAGGAGGGGGCCTTCCGCCTGGTCCGGCTCCGGGACGTCGGGAGGGTCGTGGACGGGTATGCCGAGCGGGAGTCCGTGGCCTGGTATAACGGGCACGAGTCGGTGGGGATCCTGGTGTTCAAGGAATCAGGCGCCAACACGGTCCAGGTGGCCCAGGACGTAGAGGAGGTGCTGGCCCAGCTCCGGGAGGAGTATCCCGCGTACCAGCTCGATGTGGCGTCAAGCCAGGCGGGCTTCATCGCCGATTCCATCTCCAACGTCGTGCAGTCGCTGGTCTTCGGTGGGATCCTGGCCTTTCTCGTGCTCTTCCTCTTCCTGCGGGACCCCCGCTATCCCGTGGCCATCTCGCTTTCCATCCCCATCTCGGTGGTGGCGACCTTCGCCCTCATGGAGGCGGCGGGCGTGTCCCTCAACATCATGAGCCTGGGCGGCCTGGCCCTGGGGGTGGGAATGCTGGTGGACAACTCCATCGTGGTGCTGGAGAACGTCTTCCGGCACCGGGAGGAGCTGGGGGACGATGCCATCGTCTCGGCGGGGAAGGGCGCGGAGGAGGTCATGATGGCCGTCACCGCCTCCACCCTCACCACCATCGCCGTGTTCGGGCCCATCGTATACGTGGAAGGGGTGGCCGGCGAGCTTTTCGGACCCCTTTCCCTGGCGGTTGCTTTCTCCCTCCTCGCCTCCCTGGTGGTGGCTCTGACGGTCCTCCCCGCCATGGCGGCGCGGTTCGGGATGCCTGGGGACCGCCCGCCGGCTTCGGTGGATGGGACTGCCGAGGGAGCGGATCCGGCCTCTCCCGGAAAGGAGAGGCCCTGGTACTCCCTCCGCCGCCTGGCGGTGGGGGCCCTCCAGGGCCTGGCCTGGCTCTTCCGCGCTCCCTTCCTTCTGCTGGGGCTTCTCTGGAATGTGCTCGGCCAGCTCCTGGGATTCTGGGGCCAGTCCCTGGGTGGAGCCCTATCCCGGGTCTCTCGGCCCTTCCTGGACGGCTTCGACCGCCGGTTCGCGGCCTTTGCCGGGCGCTACCACCAAACCCTGGAATGGGCTCTAGACCATCAGACCAGGGTGCTGGGGCTCTCCGCCGTGGCGTTGGCGGGAACGGTGGTCCTGGGAGGCACGCTCGACCGCGACCTCCTCCCGGAGGTGGACCAGGGCTCCTTCGACATCCGCCTGGAGCTGGCGGGTGGAACATCGCTGCCCACGACGGTGGCCGCGGCGGACCAGATCGAGGAGCTCCTGCTGGCGGACCCGGGGGTGGAGGCGGTCTTCTCCCGGGTCGGAAAGGACGTCCGCTCCTTCGGCGAGAGCGAGGAGACCTCCGGGGTGAATACCGCCGTCTTCCAGGTACGGCTCCGGCCCCGGACTTCCACCGAGGAGGTGCTGGGACGGGTGCGGGGGATGGAGAGCCGGTTCCCGGAGGGGGCGCTGGCCTTCGAAGCTGGACAGGCCACGGCCCTGGGCCAGATCCTGGGGGGGGTGGAGGCGGACATCGCGGTGAGGGTGCGGGGGGAGGACCTGGAACGGACCGTTCCCTATGCCGAGGCGATCCGTGACCGCCTGGCGGGCCTTTCCCGGATCGGGAACGTGAGGGTGGGAACGGAGCGGGGGCAGCCGGAGCTTCGGGTGGAGATCCTCCGGGAGGTGGCGGCCCGCTACGGGATCGAGCCCCGCGCGGTGGCGGAGACGGTGGAGCAGGCGATGAGGGGGGCGCGGGCCACGGAGTTCGTGGATTTCGACCGGAAGATCGCGGTGGTGGTGCGCCTCCCCGACACCCTTCGCTACGCCCGGGAGACCCTCGAGGAGCTCCGGGTCCAGGGGATCCCCCTCCGGGAGCTGGTGCGGGTACACGAGGCCCTCTCCCCGGCGGAGATCCGGCGGGAGGACCAGGGGCGGGTGGTGACGGTCTACGCCGACGTGGTGTCCGGGGGGCTGGACGAGGCCGTGTCGGAGATCCGGCAGGCGCTGGACGGTCTACCCCCTGACCGGGACATCCGGTTGGAGGTGGGGGGTGAGAACGAGGAGATGCGCCGCTCCTTCCGGGACCTGGCCTTTGCGTTCGGACTTGCCCTCCTCCTGGTCTACATGATCCTGGCGGCCCAGTTCGAGTCCTTCCTCCACCCCTTCACCATCCTCACGACGGTGCCTCTCGGCCTGGCGGGTGCCGTGCTGGCCCTGCTCCTTTCGGGAGAGGGTCTCAACACCATGAGCCTCATCGGTGCCGTGATCCTGGTGGGAATCGTGGTGAACGACTCCATCGTGAAGGTGGACTTCATCAACCAGGCCCGGGCCCGGGGAATGGGCGTGCGGGAAGCCATCCTCGAGGCAGGGCGGGTCCGGTTGCGGCCCATCATCATGACCACCGTGACCACTGTCCTTGGCCTCCTCCCCATGGCGCTGGGATGGGGCCGGGGAGCTGACCTTCGGGCCCCCCTGGCCATCGCCGTAATCGGAGGGTTGAGCCTGGCTACCGTCCTCACCCTCATTGTGGTGCCGGTGGTTTACGCACAGGTGGAGGGGTTGAAAGCCCGGGTGATCGGGTTCGGAGGGGGAGCCGCAGCTGTCGCATCGCCCAGCCCGGCACCGGGGGCGGGAGACTGAAAGGGATGCCGACCCCATGATACGACTCTCCATTCGGCGGCCGGTGGCGGTGGCCATGACGTATCTGGCGGTGGCGTTCCTGGGGATCGCCGCCTGGCGGAACATCCCCATCGAGCTCCTGCCGGAAACGGATCTCCCCCGGCTCCAGGTCACGGCCAACTGGCCGGGAGCCTCCCCGGAGACCATCGAGGCCTTTCTCACCTCCCCCGTCGAGGGCGTTGTCCAGCAGGTAAGGGGGGTGGAGAAGATCACCTCCCAGTCGTACGAGAACCAGGGGATGGGGGTGGCTCAAATCGAGGTGGAGTTCAACCGGGACACCGACATGGATTTCGCCCGGCTGGACCTTAGCGAGCGCCTGGCCACCCTGGAGGAGGATCTTCCACCCGGGGTTGGGGCTGTCACCGTCCTCCCCTACGTTCCCCCGGAGTTCGAGGCCCAGGCCCGGCGCTCCTTCCTCCGCTACACCCTCACCGGTCCCTACACCCTGGAGGCGCTGCGGACCTTCGTGGACGACCAGGTCGCCCCGGAGCTGAGCCAATTGGAGGGCGTGGCCCTGGTGCGGGCCAGCGGGGGGCGGGAGCGGCTGGTGGAGGTGGAGATGGACGAGGGCCGGGTGCTCTCCCTGGGACTCAGTCCCTCGACCATCTTCCAGCGCATCAATGACCTGGACCTGGTCCGCGAGGCCGGCGCGGTCCGGGAGGGGGACCGGGAGTGGGCGGTGACGATCCTCAACCGACCCTCCTCAGTACAGGAGATCCGGGACGCCATCGTCACTGCGTCCGGAGGCCGCCTGATCCGGGTGTCGGACGTGGCGGTGGTCCGGGACACCTACGAGGAGGCACGGAACCATTACCGCATCGATGGGCGGCCCGCGGTGGCCTTCGATCTCATGAAGGAGATCGGGTCCAACACCGTCGAAGTGGCCGACCGGGCCAAGGAGCGCATGGCGACGCTGGAGCGGCGGCTCCCCGCCGGCGCCCGGGTCATCCTGGATCAGGACGAGAGCGAGGACATCAAGAAGCAGCTCCAGGACCTCCGCTACCGGGCCCTGGGATCGGCGGTGGTGATCTTCGTAGTGCTGCTGGCCTTCCTGGGGTCGTTCCGCTCCGCCGCCCTCGTGTTCGCCACCATCGCATTCTCGGTTCTCATCGCCCTGAACGTCATCTATTTCTCAGGGATGTCCCTGAACCTCCTGACCCTCATGGGGCTGGCCATGGGGTTCGGGATGATCGATGACAACTCCATCGTGGTCCTGGAGAACGTCTACCGGAGGTGGCAGGGTGGGGAGCCGCCCCACCTGGCCGCGGAGCGGGGGACCTCCGAGGTGGTCCTCCCCATCATGGCGTCCACCGCCACCACCCTCATCGTGTTCGTGCCCTTCGTATACTTGCAGGGCGACCTGAGGGTCTTCTACGTGCCCCTGGCGATCGTGGTGGGCCTCACCCTGCTGGCTTCCCTATTCGTTGCCTTCACCTTCATCCCGGCCCTGGCCGGGAAGGTCCTGGGGCTGGGGCGGGGGCCCGGGAAGGGGTGGGGGGCCGGATTGATGCCGGCGGAGGGAGGATCGGCGAGAACCGGCTCCCCCCTCTACCTCCGGGTCTACCGGGGGCTCATCGGGCTCACGCTCCACCATCCCTGGGCGGCTGTGGTGGTCCCGGCGCTCTGCCTGGGTGGCTCTTATCTCCTGTTCGACAAGTATGTGACCCGGGGTGTTGTGTGGGGGGGCGGGTGGGGCCAGGACACCTACATCAACATCAGCATCCGCCTTCCCCGGGGATCGGACCTGGAGCGGACGGACGAGCTGGCTCTCTTTTTCGAGGAGAGGCTCGCGGCGTTGCCCGAGGTGGAGCGGTTCACCTCCCAGGTGTCGGGGACGTGGGCTTCCATCCAGGTGACCTTTCCCGAGGAGTTGGAGAACACCCAGGTGCCCCCGGCCATCAAGGAGCAGATGGTGGCCTACTCCCTCCAATTCTCCGGTGCCGACGTCCGGGTCTACGGATTCGGGCCGTCCTTCTACGGGGGTGGGGGGTCCCCACCCAATTACAGCATCCAGGTGCTGGGCTACAACTACGAGCGGGTGCGGAACATCGCCGAGGACCTGGGCCGCCGCCTTACCCGCATGTCCCGGATCCGGGATGTGGACACCAACGCCTCCGGGAGCTTCTTCGAGCGGGACCGGGCGACGGAGTTCATGGTGGAGATCGACCGGGAGGCCCTGGCCCGCTACGACATGACGGTCCAGGAGTTCGTGGCCCGGATGAACGCCGTGATCCGGGGTCAGACGGGAGGCTCCTTTCTGAAGCTGGGGGGAGAGGAGGTCCGCTTCGACGTGAAGGTGGAGGGGTTCAGGGAGGTGGACCTGAGGGAGCTCCAGGAGACCATCATCACCGGCTCGGGTGGGGTAGGGATCCGCATCGGGGACGTGGTGAGGATCGCACCCCGGGAGATCATGGCCCGGATCACCAGGGAGGACCAGCAGTACGAGCGGACGGTGGCCTACGAGTTCCGGGGGCCCACCAAGCTGGGGGACGTGGTGCGGGACGCCGTGATCGGGGCCACGGTGCTTCCTCCCGGGTACACCATCAAGGAGCGGGACACCTGGCGCTGGACCGAGGAGGAGAGGGAGCAGATCTACTTCGTCCTGGCCATCTCCATCCTCCTCACCTACATGGTGACGGCGGCCCTCTTCGAGTCCTTCAAGCAGCCTCTCTGCGTGCTCCTCACCGTCCCCATGGCCCTCATCGGAGTGTTCCTGACCTTTTTCTACGCCAATGCCACCTTCACGAGGGAGGCGTACATCGGGGTAATCATGATGGGGGGGATCGTGGTGAACAATGCCATCCTCCTGGTGGACCACATCAACGGCGTCCGCGGGGAAGGCGGGCTCTCCCTGCGGGAGGCCGTCCTGCGGGGCACCCTGGAGCGGGTGCGTCCCATTCTCATGACGACCTCCACGACGATCCTGGGGCTCCTCCCTCTGGTGCTCTTCAGCCAGGGGGCCGACGCCAACATCTGGAACGCGCTGGCCTATGCCCTGATGGGGGGTCTGCTGTCCTCTACCCTCTTCGTCCTCACCACCACACCGGCCCTGTATTACCTTTTCGAGCGGGGAAGAGCGGTGGGATGAGCCTCACTCCACGGGGTTCCCGTTCCTCGTCCACCCGGAGAAATCCCCTACCAGGTGCTTCACGTTGGTGAAGCCGTTCTGGCGCAGGTACCCTTCCACCCAGCGCGACCGGGGGCCCACCTCGCAGTAGACCACGATCTCCTTCGAGGCGAGCTGTTTCAGCTCCTCGATGCGGTAGGGGATCTGGCGGTCCTCCAGGTTGTACGCTCCTGGAACATGCCCTCGTTGATACTCGAATGGGCTCCGAACGTCCAGCACGATGGGGGCGTCTTCGGTTCCCAGCCGCCCGAGGAGCTCCTTGGGAGTGATGGACTCGGGGTCGGTGGCCGGGGCGCACGCCGCAAGGAGGGAAAGGAGGAGGGACAACCCCAGGAATCGGGAGAAGGCGGCGCTGCGGGGCATCAGGTCTCTCCTACATTCATGGTTCGGGACCCAGGGGCTCCGGGGGGCGACGGGGCGGCGGCCGCTCTCCTGGCCGGGGATCAAAAGAACTTGGTCAAGGAAGGTGCCACCTTCCCGAACCCTCATCAACCCCACCCCCCCCCGGTTGGGTCCCCCTCCAAAACCGGCCGTCCTTTGATACCTTCATGGATCTGGAAACCCACCGCGAGGGAAGGAGGGAGAATGGCCGGGGAGCGGGAAGATCTTGGCCGCCCCGAGGGGACGGACTTCATCCGTGCCATCGTGGCGAGGCATAATGCCGAGGGCACGTACGGGGGCCGGGTGGAGACCCGCTTTCCCCCGGAGCCCAACGGGTACCTCCACATCGGGCATGCCAAGTCCATCGTCCTCAACTTCGGCCTGGCCCTGGAGAACGGCGGCGCCTGCCACCTTCGTTTCGACGACACCAACCCCCTCACGGAGGACATGAAGTACGTCCGCTCCATCCAGGACGACGTCCGCTGGTTGGGGTACGACTGGGGGGAGCACCTCTATTTCGCCTCGGACTACTTCGAGCGCCTCCACGAGTGCGCCCTCGTTCTCATCCGCAAGGGGAAGGCCTACGTGGATTCCCTCTCGGAGGAGGAGATCCGGGAGTACCGGGGGACGGTGACGGTTCCGGGGCGTGAGAGCCCCCACCGGGACCGTAGCGTGGCGGAGAACCTGGACCTCTTCCGGCGCATGAGGGACGGGGAGTTCGCCGACGGGGACCACGTGCTCCGGGCCAGGATCGACATGGCCCACCCCAACATGATCATGCGGGACCCGGTCCTGTACCGGATCCGCCATGCCAGCCACTACCGGAGGGGGGACGAGTGGTGCATCTACCCCCTCTACGACTTCACCCACTGTCTTTCCGACGCCTTCGAGAACGTCACCCACTCCCTGTGCACGCTGGAGTTCGACAACAACCGGGAGATCTACGACTGGCTCCTGGACGAGGTGGGGTTCACGGAGCCCCGGACCCACCAGTACGAGTTCGCCCGCTTGAACCTGGACTACACGGTGGTGAGCAAACGGAAGCTCCTCAGGCTGGTGAAGGAAGGGCATGTGGACGGATGGGACGATCCCCGGATGCCGACCCTGGCCGGGATGCGGCGCCGGGGGATGACGCCGGAGGCCATTCGGGCCTTCTGCGAGATGATCGGCGTGGCCAGGGCCGATAACCGGGTGGACATGGCCAAGCTGGAGTTCGCCGTCCGGGACCACCTGAACCGGACCGTGCCCCGGGTGATGGGGGTCCTGCGACCTCTCCGGGTGGTGATCACCAACTACCCGGAGGGGGCGTCCGAGGAGCTGGAGATCCCGTCGTACCCCCATGACATACCCCTGGAAGGGTCCCGCAAGGTGCCCTTCTCCGGGGAGCTCCTCATCGAAGCCGACGACTTCCTCCTGGATCCGCCGAAGGACTTCTTCCGCCTGGCTCCGGGGCGGGAGGTGCGCCTCCGCCATGCCTATTTCATCCGGTGTGACCAGGTGGTCCAGGACCCGGCCACGGGGGAGGTGGCGGAGCTGCGCTGCTCCTACGACCCCGCCACCCGGGGAGGGGACGCTCCCGACGGCCGCAAGGTCAAGGGAACGATCCACTGGGTGTCGGCGCCCCACGCTCTGAAGGTGGAGGTTCGCCTGTTCGACCGCCTCTTCAACGCGCCGGACCCGGAGGGGGAAGAGGGGAGGGACTTCACCGAGCTGTTGAACCCGGGGTCCCGGGTGGTGCTCCCTGAGGCATACCTGGAGCCCAGCGTGGCCGGCGACCCCCCCGGCACGCGCTATCAGCTGGAGCGCCTGGGCTACTTCGTCACCGACCCCGTGGATTCCCGGCCCGGGGCCCCGGTGCTGAGCCGGATCGTGACGCTGCGGGACACCTGGGGACGGCGTTTGGACCTGGGTGGGGCGGAAGCGCACGGGAAAGCGACCGGAACGCTGGCGCTCGATAGAACCCCACCTCTCCCCCCCCGCGACCGCCGCAACACCGCCCGGGAAGCCCGGGACCGCGCCCGCCGGAAGCACCCCGTGCTGGCGGAGCGCCAGCTGCGCTACCGGAGGGAGCTCGGGTTGGGGGAGGAGGACGCGGACTTCCTCTCCGGGTCCCTGGAGGCCTCGGAGTTTTTCGATGGCGCCCTGGAGGCCCGCTCCCGACTCCGGGGGAGGGAAGGGGCCGCTGCCCTGGCCAACTGGATCGTGAACGAGCTTGCCCGGGAGTTGAAGGACCGTCCCCTGGGGGACCTGCCTCTCACACCCCGGCACATGGCGGCCCTGGTGGATCTGTTGGAGGAAGGGGTCATCTCCCAACCCGTGGCCAAGGAGATCTTCGGGCAGATGGTGGCCCGGGGAGCCGACCCCGCCGCACTGGTTAGGGAGCGAGGGTTGGAGAAGGTCTCGGAAACCTCCCGGCTGGACCCCCTGGTGGACAGGGTCCTGGAGGCCTGGCCGGGGAAGGTGCGGGAGTTCCGGGAGGGGAAGACCGGACTCCTGGGGTTCTTCACGGGTGAGGTGATGAAGGAGACCCGGGGGCGGGCCGATCCCCGGGTGGTGCAGGCGCTGCTCCGGCAACGGCTGGAGGGCTGAGGAGATCCCATGACCCTACGCGTACGCTTCGCCCCGTCCCCCACCGGCTACCTCCATGTGGGGGGCGCCCGAACCGCCCTTTTCAACTGGCTTCTGGCCCGGAAGGAGGGAGGGGTCTTCGTCCTGCGCATCGAGGACACCGACCGGGAGCGCTCCAGCGAGGAGCACACCCGGGCGATCCTCCACGGCCTGGCATGGCTGGGGGTGAGCTGGGATGAAGGCCCCCTCTTCCAGAGCGATGGACTGGAACGGCACAAGGGTGACGCCCTCTCCCTTCTGGCCTCGGGCCGGGCCTACCGGGATTTTTCCACCCAGGAGGAAGGATCCCGGGACAAGGAGGAGCAGCTCCAGGTGGGGAGCCGGATCCGCAGGGCACGGGAGAGGGCCGACGCCATGGCGCCCGGCGAGGGGGAAGCCCGTCTGGCTGCGGGGGAGCCCTTTGCGATCCGATTCCGGGTGCCGGAGGGGGAGACGGTCTGGAACGACCTCGTGCACGGGGAGGTCCGCTTCCGGAACGAGGAGATCGATGACCTCGTGATCCTCCGGAGCGACGGGACGCCCACCTACAACCTCGCGGTGGTGTCCGATGACGTGGAGATGGGGATCACCCTGGTCATGCGGGGGGACGACCACCTCTCCAACACCCCGAAGCAGATCCTCCTCTACCAGGCCATGGAGAAGCCGGTGCCCTCCTTTGCCCACGTTCCGCTCATCCTGGGGCCCGACGGGAGGCGGCTTTCCAAGAGGCACGGAGCCACGGCGGTGGGGGACTACGAGAAAGACGGGATCCTCCCCGAGGCCATGGTGAACTTCCTGGCCCTCCTGGGCTGGTCCCCCGGGGACGACCGGGAGGTCCTGACCCGTGCCGAGCTGGTGGAGGCGTTCTCCCCGGAACGGATCCTCAAGAAGAGCTCCGTTTTCGACCTGGAGAAGCTCCAGTGGCTGAACGGCCAGCATCTCATGAGAACCCCCACGGTGGAGCTTCTCCCCCGAGTGGAGGCGCGCCTCCTGAGAGAAGGGCTTCTGGATGGGGGTGCCTCTTCGACGCGGCCTGTGGGTTCCGACCCGGAGAGGGAAGAGGCCCCGGGCCTGGATCTCCCCTTCCTGGTGGAGCTCCTCAAGCCCCGGTCCCGCACCCTGGAGGAGCTGGTGGCCCAGGCAGCTCCCTATTTCCTGGACCGGGTGGAGCTCGATGCCGAGGCCGTGAGGAAGCATTGGCTCAAGGCTCCGGAGGAGACCATTCAGCGGCTGAGCGCCGTGCGGGAGGTTCTGGCCCTGGTCCTCTGGGAGCCCCAGGCTCTGGAAGAGGGGCTGCGGATCCTGGCCGAGGAGCAAGGCGTGGGTGCGGGAAAGCTCTTCCAACCCTTGAGGGTGGCCCTGACCGGGGTGGCGGCTAGCCCGGGGATCTTCGACGTGCTGGTCCTCCTGGGGAGGGAACGGTCCCTCGGACGGCTGGACCGGGCCCTGACCGTTCTGAAGGCGGGAGAATGGCCAGAAGACTCAGGGAACAAAACCCTTTCTTGACACCTGTGTTTGCGGCACATTAGGATAGCAATTCGTCCCTGTTTCATGGCTGTTACGGCCGCCCGGAACCAAGGTCATCGGAGACCTGGATGCCCCCCAACCTCTCGGAGATCGAGCGAAAGATCCTCGATTACATGGTGGCGTACCTCCGTACGAACACCTATCAGCCCTCCATCCGGGAGATCGGGGAGCGATTCGGGATCAAGAGCACCAAGACGGTCTCCGAGCACCTCCAGGCCCTGGCAGAGAAGGGATTCCTGGAGCGGGATCCCTCCCGGTCCCGGGGGGTGAAGATCCTGGGCGTGGACCTCACGGCCCAGGCCGTTTCCCTCCCCTGCTTCTCACGGCTTCCGGAGGATCGTTCCGGTCAGCGGGCGTCCAGGGCCGAGAGCTTCATCTCCCTGGACCAGAGGCTGGCCGGGGGAAACGGGGCCTTCCTGGTGCTGGCCCGGGCCGACGAGATGGCCTCCCTCGGGTTGGTGGAAGGCGATTACGTGCTCATGGAGCCCGCCTCCTCCGCCGAGGTTCCCGAGGGAGCGGTCGTGGCCGCCAGGGTGGACGGGAAGGCCGGGTACTACCGCTTCTCCAGGAAGGGCCATTCCATCCTCCTCCAGTCGCTGGGGGGGAAGGGGGATGCCCTCGCGGTGGACGATCCCGCGGCCCTGACCCTCCTGGGCCGGGTGACCGGGATGTTCCGGCGTCTGGACCTCCTGCCACCCTCCGCCACGGCTTTCGCCCACTAGGATCGGTGGGGACCCGGGGGTCTCGACGGGGCCCTTTGCCCGAGGCCATCTTCCCTTGACACCGTCATGGGCGTGGAGTTGACCCCCCCCGGGGGGGATGACGTCCTCTGGATGGCCAGGGCCCTGGAGATGGCCCGGATGGCGGGTATCCGGGGCGAGGTGCCGGTGGGCGCGGTCCTCGTCAGGGGAGGGGTCCTCCTGGCCGAAGGACATAACCGAACGGTCACCACCGCCGATCCCACAGCCCACGCCGAGGTGGTGGCGATAAGGAGGGCTGCGGCGCTCCAGGGGGATTGGAGGCTGGAAGGGACCACCCTCTATTGCACGCTGGAGCCTTGTGCCCTGTGCAGTGGCGCCGCACTCCTGGCCCGGATTCCCAGGGTGGTGTTCGGGGCACGGGACCCGAAGGCAGGCATGGCCGGCACCCTGGGAAACCTCCTCCAGGACCCCAGGTTGAACCATCGGGCGGAGGTGACGGCGGGGGTGCTGGCGGATGCCTCCTCCGCCCTTCTCCTCGACTTCTTCCGGGCCCGACGATGAGACGTCCCTTCCTGCCTTCCCTCCTCTCGGCCATCGTCCTGGCAGCCTGTGCACCGGTGGGGATGCCCGAAAGCCCTTCTCCCCAACCCCCATCGATCCGGCAGCGGGAGGCGGGAAGGCCCGCTCGCCGGGACCCTCCCCAGCCCGGTGTCCGGGTTCTCCAACCCAGAGGGGTACGCCAGGCCCCCCTCCCGCTGCCGGATGAGGTCCATGCCCTCTGGGTGGTGAGGACCACCCTCGTCCACCCCGACTCCATCCGGGCGATGGTGGACCGGGCGGCCACCGCCGGCTTCAACACCCTCATCGTACAGGTGAGGGGAAGGGGAGACGCGTATTACCGGAGCCGTTGGGAGCCACGGCCGGAAGCGGTGCTCCATCAGGGGACGGACTTCGATCCCCTGGCCCTGGTGATCCGGGAGGCCCACGGCCGGGGGTTGGGAGTGCACGCCTGGGTGAACGCCCACCTCCTGGGAGGGACGGGCTCCCTTCCCAGCGACCCCCTCCATCTCATCCGCTCCCGTCCCGATCTCCTGGCCGTTCCCCGGGAGCTGGCCACGCGGCTCTTCTCCATGGATCCGTGGAGCCCCCGATACGCCGAGGCGCTGCTGGAGTTTGCCCGGGCCCACACGGACCGGATCGAGGGAATCTACTCCGCGCCTTCCCACCCGGAGGTGAAGGAGCACCTCTTCTCCATCTGGATGGATCTCCTGGAGTCGTACGACCTCGACGGCCTGCATTTCGATTACATACGCTACCCCGGTCAGGAGTTCGATTACTCCCGGTCCGCCCTGGATCGGTTCCGGGAATGGGTGGCGCCCCGGGTCACCCCGGCCCGAAGGGAGGAGTTGGAGCTGGAGTACCGCCGGAACCCCGTCGCCTTCACCGACGCCCTTCCTGGCCCCTGGGACGAGTTCCGGCGGGCACAGATCACCGACCTGGTGGAGCGGATCTACTTCGGAGTGAAGAAGCGCTATCCCGATGTGGTGGTCTCAGCGGCCGTCTTCGCCAATGCCGAGGACGCCTACCAGAGCCGATTCCAGGACTGGAGGGGGTGGGTGCGGAGGGGGATCCTGGATGCCGTGGCACCCATGGCATACACGGCGGACAACGCCCGCTTTCAGGAACAGATCCGTGTCGCCGTGGAGGCCGCGGGGGCGGACCGCGTGTGGGCCGGCATCGGCATCTACCAGAACACCTACCGCGGAACCCTGGACAAGATCGACCTGGCCCGTCGGCTCGGCACGCGCGGAGTCGTCCTCTTCTCCTACGACTGGGCGGTAAGCGAGGGGGAGTCGGACCAGGGTCGTTCCTTCCTGGACCGGGTGGGAGTTGAGGCCTTCAGAAGGCGCTGAGCGGGCCCAAGGGGGAGCCCCGGTGCCGCCGGGGGGATGACCCCTATCCCCCCCGCCAGGGCGCCGCCGGGAGCCTCTACTCCCTGGTGGCCAGCTCTTCCTCCGTCACGCCGACCAGGGAATCGGGATCGTCCTCGATCTTCTGGATCGAGTACCCCGTGAAGCCATAGAGGATGGAG
>JBFYZD010000035.1:0-28759 GCA_041309685.1 Gemmatimonadales bacterium
ATCCCAGGGGCGTCATCAAGCCGGAGATGGTGGCGGAGGTGGAGGTGGAGAAGGGGAGTGTGCGGGAGGCCATCGTCGTCCCGCAGGAGGCGCTGGTCCGGGTGGAGGGCGGGTACATCGTGTTTGTGGTGGAGGATGGGCCGGAAGGGAAGTCGGCAGTGTCCAGGAGGGTGGAGGTGGGACCGGCCCAGATGAACCAGGTGGTGATCCTCTCCGGGCTGGAGGGGGGCGACCAGGTTGTGGTGGTGGGGCAGCAGTCGGTGGCATCGGGGGACCGGGTGAACGTTGTGGCGGAGCGCTAGGGGAGACGGGAACATGGATTACCGGGACGACCAGGGGAAAGACCCCTCCGGAGGCGGGAAGACGGCTCCAGGGCTCGAGCATGGACGGGGAAAGGCTCCCCCGTCCGACCCCGAGGGATTGAAAGCCTTCAGGGAATTCTGGCCCACCTCCTTCGCCGTGGATCACAGGATCAGCATACTGGTCCTTCTCCTCCTCATCACCGTGGGGGGGATGTTCGCGTACGGCGGGATTCCGAAGGAGTCTTTTCCGGAGCTGGAGATCCCCATGATCGCCGTGAACACGGTGTATCCGGGAGTGTCCCCGGCGGACATGGAGACTCTGGTCACCCGCCCCCTCGAGGAGGAGCTCAACACGATCTCGGACCTGAAGGAACTCACCTCAACCTCCGTGGAGGGGTATTCCAGCATCGTGGCGGAGTTCGAGACCACGGTGGACCTGAAGACGGCTCTCCAGAACGTTCGGGAGAAGGTGGATCTGGCCAGGCCCGAGCTCCCCGAGGACGCGGAAGAGCCTTCCATCCTGGAGTTCAACTTCGAGGACGTCCCCATCATGCAGGTGAACCTCGCCGGAGAGTATGGTCTGGTTCGCCTGAAGGAGATCGGGGAGGAGCTCCAGGACCGACTGGAGCAGATCCCCACCGTCCTCCGGGTGGAGCTGAGGGGCGGGCTGGAGCGGGAGGTCAAGGTGGACGTGGACCTGGCCAAGCTCCAGTTCTACGGCCTTGCGCTTCAGGATGTCATCGATGCCGTTCGCGGCGAGAACGTGAACATCCCGGGGGGCTCCATCGACGTCGGCTCCTTCAAGTACCTGGTCCGGGTGGACGGGGAGTTCGAGGACCCCTCCGTCATCGGGGACCTGGTCGTTTCCACCGAAGAGGGGCGCGCGATCTACATCCGGGACTTGGCCGAGGTGGAGTTCGGCTTCGCCGAGCGGGAGAGCTTCGCCCGGCTGGACGGCAACCCCGTGGTCACCCTGGACATCGTGAAGAGGACAGGGGAGAACATCATCGAAACCTCCGACGCGGTGAAGGCCGTCATCGCCGGGATGGAGGCCGAGCTCCCTCCGTCCACGGTGGTCAAGATCACCTCCGACATGTCGGAGGACATCGAGATGATGGTGAGCAGCCTGGAAAACAACATCGTCTCCGGGCTCCTCCTCATCGTGGCGGTGCTCTTCTTCTTCCTGGGGGTCAGGACCTCCTTCTTCGTGGCCCTCTCCATTCCCACCTCCATGTTCCTCTCGTTCATCCTGCTGGCCCTGCTGGATGTGAGCATGAACATGGTGGTGCTGTTCAGCCTGATCCTGGCCCTGGGGATGCTGGTGGACAACGCCATCGTGGTGGTGGAGAACACCTACCGCTTCGTGGAGGAGGGTTGGGACCGGGTCACGGCTTCCAAGAAGGCCCCGGCCGAAGTGGCCATGCCGGTCATCGCCAGCACGGCCACGACGGTAGCGGCCTTCGCCCCTCTCATGTTTTGGCCCGGGATCGTGGGTGAGTTCATGGGATACCTCCCCCTCACCCTCATCATCACCCTCTCCAGCTCCCTCTTCGTGGCGCTGGTCATCGTGCCGGTCCTCACCAGCATGTACCTGAAGCTGGACTGGGAGCCCCGCAAGCCCATGACCCGGGCGGCTCGCCGAACCGTCCTTGGCGGTTCGATCGTCTTCTTCCTGGTTGTGGCGGCCATGAACTGGCTCACGGCCCTCCTCCTGGCCCTGGCCGCCGCGGCCGCCTACTTCGGGCATGTCCTGGTGATGGACAGGTTGGCCCACCGGTTCCAGCGGGGGGGGATGACCTGGATCCTCAGGACGTACGAGCGCCAACTTCGTTGGGCCCTGGACCACCGACTCCTCATGCTGGCCGGATCAGCCGCCGTCCTCCTCGTCACCTTCATGGCCTACGGGAGGTTCAACGTCGGGGTCGAGTTCTTCCCTGAGAGCATCCCCCCCAAACAGGTGATGGTGGAGGTCGAAGCCCCCGTGGGGACCCGGGCCGAGTTCACCAACGCGGTGGCCGAGCGCCTGGAAGAGGAGGTGATGACCTTCGATGGCTTCCGGGATGCCGAGTCGGTGGTGGCCACGGTGGGAGGTGGGGGAGGGAGCTTCATGGACGGAGGTCCCTCGGGGCCCGAGGCCGGCAGGGTGACCATCCAGTTCGTGGATTTCCAGGATCGCTCCACGGATGTCTTCGCGACCCTGGCCGCTCTGCAGGCCGATGTAGGGAAGGACCTGGCGGGAGTGGAGATCACCGTGGACAAGGCCGATGAGGGCCCCCCCACCGGCGCCCCGGTGAACATCGAGATCATCGGGGAGGAACCCGAGGTCCTGAAGGACCTCTCGGACCAGCTGGTCCTGACGCTGCAAAACAGTCCGGTCTTCCAGAAGCTGGTGGGACTGGAGAGCGACCTGAGCGATGCTCGCCAGGAGCTTTCGGTGGCGGTGGACAGGGAGAAGGCGGCCCTCTACGGTCTCTCCACCTCCGATGTGGGAATGGCGATCCGGGGTGCCATCAACGGGACGGAGGCCGCCAAGTACCGGACCGGAAACGACGAGTACGACATCATCGTCCGGCTGGCGCCGGAATGGAGGCAGGACCTCAACGCTTTGCAGGACCTGACGGTCATGAATGAGGGTACTCAGGTGCCGCTCGTGTCGGTAGCGGACTGGGAGGTGGGTGAGGGGTTGGGCTCCATTCGACGCAAGGACCTGGACCGGGTGGCAACCGTGACCGCAGATGTCGGCGCCGGCTACAACAGCAACGCCGTCCTGGCCGAGGTGCAGGGTACCCTGGGGACGTTCCAGGCCTCCCTGCCCCCGGGGTATACCCTGCGGTACACCGGGGAAAACCAGGAGCAGGCAGAGGCGAGTGAGTTCCTTGCCGGGGCGTTTGGAATGGCCCTGGCCCTCATCGCGCTGATCTTGATCTCCCAGTTCAACTCGGTGGTGAAGCCGGCCATCATCCTCAGCTCCGTCATCATGTCCACGGTGGGGGTGTTCTTCGGCCTCATGGTCTTCAAGATGCCCTTCGTGATCATCATGACGGGGGTGGGGGTCATCTCGCTGGCGGGAATCGTGGTGAACAACGCCATCATCCTCATCGACTACATCGACATCCTCCGGGACCGGGACGGGATGAACCGGAGGGAGGCGCTGGTCCAGGGCGGAAAGACCCGGTTCCGGCCGGTGATCCTCACCGCCTCCACGACGGCCCTGGGGCTGGTGCCCCTGGCCATCGGGTTGAATTTCGATTTCCTGGGCCTCTTCCGGGAACTGAACCCTGATTTCTATTGGGGCGGTGACCAGGCGGCGTGGTGGGGGCCGATGGCGGTGGCCGTGATCGTGGGAATCCTCTTCGCCACCTTCCTCACCCTGGTCCTGGTGCCGGTGATGTACGCTCTGGTGGACGACGTGACCGGCTTCTTCCGGCGGCTGTACGTGGCCCCGGAAGAAGATCGGGCTCGGGGTTTGCCCGAGGCGACGCGGGCTTTTCCGGAGGCCATTCCGGCGTTGGAGGAAATCCCTGACCGGGCGCCGGCGCCCGTTGCGATGGATGGCCCTCCGTCCCTCGGCCCACCCGCCCCCCTCCCCCAGGGGAATTAGCTGGGGAGCAACCAATCACACGCCGCCTGAAGGGGTGGTGAGGCGCCCATGGAAGTGCGATCGAGATGAAACCAAAGAGCCGAATCATCCCCGTCCTGGCGGCGGTGCTTTCCGCCTTTCTCCCCCTTGCTGCCGCGGCTCAGCAGGGTGGTGATGAGCTCCGCTCGGGGCTCCTTCGGGTGTACCTGGATTGCGAAGGCGCCCGGCAGGGGTGCGACATGGGCCACTTCCGCACCGAGATCACCTTCGTGAACTGGGTCCGGCAGCAGGAGGACGCCCAGCTGCACATCATCATGACCAGCCAGAGCACGGGCTCCGGCGACCAGTTCGTCATGGACTTCATCGGGAGAGAAGATCTGGTCGGGCGGACTGACCAGCTCACCTTCGCCCATAGCGACACCGGTACCGATGACGCCCGTGCCCAGGGGCTCACGGGGGTCCTGGCCGTGGGCCTGGCCCGGTATGCCCTCCTGGCAGGGCAGGAGGGGCCCTTCTCCGTGATGACCCGGAACCGCCCGCCCGGCGGCCCCCCGGAACTCCCCCCGGGGCTGCAGGGGGAGGTGCAGGATCCCTGGGACTACTGGGTCTTCCGCGTGGGTGGAGACACGAACTTCGAGGGGGAGGACCTGGACCAGACCCGGCGCTTCTCCGGCAATTTCAGCGCCAACCGCACCACGGACATGTGGAAGGTTTCCGTGACGGGCCGGGGCTCCTACAGCTTCCGGGAGGGGGAATACAGCGACGGGACCCCCTTCGAGGACAAGCGGGAGGAGGGGTCGCTGGATGCCCGGGTCTATTACTCCCTGGCGGAGCGGTGGTCTGCCGGGATCGACGCCGGGGCCAGCACCTCCACCAGGAACAACCAGGATCTGGGGGCCCGCTTCGGGACAGGGCTGGAGTACTCCTTCTATCCCTATCGGGACTGGACCCGGCGGCGCATGACTGTCCAGGGGCTGGTCTACGCCCGCTACTACGATTACGAGGAGATCACCCAGTACCAGAAGCTGACGGAGACGATCTTCGAAGGCTCCCTTCGTTGGGGCATCGGCTTCCGCCAGCCCTGGGGCACGGCGAACCTGAATGCTACCGCGGAGGCCTTCCTCCACGACCCCCGCACCTTCCACCGGCTTTCCTTCGGCGGGCGGATGAGCATCCGCATCGCCCGGGGGCTGGAATGGAACGTGGGGGGGAACGTCTCCAAGATCAGGGACCAGATCTACATCCCCCTGGAAGAGCTGTCCGACGAGGACATCCTCCTGGGCCGGCGCCAACTTCCCACCGATTCCAGTTGGAACCTGTCCACCGGCTTCTCCTTCACCTTCGGCTCCATCTACAACAACGTGGTGAACAACCGGTTCGGGTTCGTCGGGGGTGGGGAAGGGGGCATGAGGGGGATTCAGTTCTGACCTGACAGCTTCGCCAGGGGCCCCGGGGCGCTTGTCCCGTGGCGGCGAGGTCGTCATTCTGAGGGCGGGAGCCGGGGAGGGGTCCCGGCGCCCGCCCTCGCCTTTCTGCGGTGCTTCCGGAGGGATCTTCCGCCATGGCCACCCCCACCTTCCGAATCCAACGGGCTCTTCGGCTCCTGGGATCCCTCGCCGTTCCCCTTCTGGCGGGAGCGCTGGGGGGATGGGCCACGGCCCGGGGGGTGGGAGGGTGGTACCCCACCCTGGTGAAACCCCCCTTCAACCCTCCGGCGTGGGTGTTCGGCCCGGTGTGGACCACCCTGTATGTCCTCATGGGTGTGGCGCTCTTCCTCGTCCTGGAGAAGGGGTGGAGATCTCCCGGAGTGCCGGCAGCGGCTTCCTGGTTCGGCGCCCAGATGGCTCTGAACGCACTCTGGTCCTTCCTGTTCTTCGGGGCGCGGTCGCCGGGGTTGGCCCTCCTGGGGATCGTCTTCCTCTGGATCTTCCTCCTGCGGACGCTCCTCCTCTTCCTCCGGCTGGACCGTCGGGCGGGGTGGCTCCTCGTTCCCTACCTGGGGTGGGTCACCTTCGCCGGGGTCCTGAACCTCGCCATCTGGCACCTCAACCGATGATCCCGTGGCGGCGAGCCGGACCTGGACCCGGAGGGTCTTCCCCGGGGGCTCCTCGGGCGCTCTCGCGGTCGTCCCAGGAGGCGGATCCAAGGGGCGGCGGCGTTTGAAGACCCGGCTGCGCCCACTTCGGGGGGAGCCCACGGGGTGAGGGACGCCTACGGGAGCTTCCGGGAGCTGGCCGCCTTCGAGCGGGAGGGGGAGGATTGGGTCCGGGACTACCGCCCCAGGGGCTCGAGGATCCTGGTGATGGCTCCCCACGGGGGGTGGATCGAGCCCTACACCGACGAGCTGGCGAGGTGCGTGGCAGGAGACGACCTGTCCCTGTACACCTTCCGGGGCCTGGCGGAGGGGCGGCACCGAAGCGGGAGGAAGGCCCTCCACATCACCAGCCACCGGTTCGACGAGCCCCTGGCGCGCCGGGCGGTGGGGGAGGCTGAATGGGTGCTGGCCCTGCATGGAGAGCGCTCCCGGGATCGGCCCTTCGTGATGCTGGGTGGGCTCTGGCGGGAAGGGGGAAAGGCGCTCCGCTCGGCCCTGGAGGAGGCGGGATTCGAGGTCCTGGAACCCCGGTGGGGTCTTCGGGGGGAGGATCCCAGGAACATCTGTAATTGCGGTCGTTCCGGGGTGGGAGGGCAGATGGAGATCAGCGAGGGCCTCCGAAGGATGCTCCGGGAGGAGGAAGAGGCCCGGTCCCGGTTTGCGGAGGCAGTCCGAAGGGTCCTCCTCCCCTTCGAAGGAGCGGCGATTGACCTCTGAGTCCTCCCTGGAATGGAGAGGGCGCAGGCTCCCTCCCCTTGTGAGGTGGAAAGTCAAACGCAAGCTTGACCCGGGACGGGCACGCTCGCCGGGCCCATGACCTTGTGCGGCCCCCAACCAGGAACCTGCGGCCACCGGCATGGAGATCATCCTCACACCTGAAGCCCCAGCCCCGGTGGGGCATTACTCCCAGGCCATCGTGCACAACGGAATGGTCTACGTCGCGGGCCAGCTTCCGAAGGTGCCTGGTGAGGTCGAACCCCGGGTCGGGACCGTCGAAGAGCAGACGGAGCAGGTGCTCCGCAACCTGGAAGCCGTCCTGAGGGCGGCGGGAAGCGGGCTGGACCGCGTGGTCCAGATCACGGTGTTCGTGACTGACATCTCTCTCTGGGGACGGGTGAACGAAGCCTATGCCCGCGTCATGGGGGAGCACCGCCCGGCCCGGTGTGTGGTCCCGGTGAGGGATCTCCATTTCGGGTATGCCCTGGAGATCCAGGCGATCGCCGCTCTGGGCGAGGAGGAAGGTGATTCGCGGGATTGAGAGGAACTTCGGGAAAGGGGGACTCCATGGAGAACGATCGGCGGTGGGTGGTGGAAGGGCTGGTGGCGGGCCTCATTGGTTACGTGACGGTGGCGGCTCTCTTCGCCGGCCTGAACGTCCTCTCCGGGGATGGGGTCTTCCGGACGGCAGCCCTTCTGGGCTCGGCGCTCTTCTTCGGGCTGGGGGAGGGTGGGGATCCGGTTGCGGGCCCGGCGCCCATCGTGGCCTACAATGGCCTGCACATCCTGGTGTCCCTGCTGATCGGGTTGGGGGCGGCCTGGCTGGTGTACCGGACCGAGAGGAACCGGCCCCTCTGGTACGTCGTGCTCTTCGTCCTCCTGGCGGGCTTCATCTACAGCGTGGTGGTCATGGGGATGTTCGCCGCCGAGATCGCCCACCTCCTGTCCTGGCCCGTGATCGTGGCCGCGAACGTCGCGGCGGGGATCACCGCCGGAGGTTACCTCTGGGGACGGCATACCCAACTCTGGAGGGAGCTGGGCCGGGAAGGGTAGAGGCCCGAACGGAGCAGAGGAGGGGAGGGGGGGAGGGACCGGTCTGTCCCGGGCGCTCCTGGAAACGACGCGGCCCCCGGGAATGCTCCCCGGGGCCGCCTGGCTGGAGGGGGGGGTCAGTCGTTACGCATCCCCTCCATGATGTAGATGGCCACGGCGTCCAGATCCTTGGGTTTCAGCCCGACCAACCCCCAGTGGGGCATCCCCTCGGCATTCCCGATGAACACCGCCTGGCGAAGGCCCACCTTGTCCTGGGCGTAGCGCCAGGTCGCTTCCCGGAAGGAGGGGGGGCGGAGGGTGTCCCCGGCCCGGACCCATTCGGCATCGCCCAGGCCGGTCTCACCGTGGCATTTCCGGCAACTGAACTGGTAGACCGTCTTTCCCCGCTCGATGGCGGCCTCCTGGCTCTCCCAGGTCACCGTGTCGAACGCTGCCGCATCGTAGGCCGTCTGGGCGATGGCCACGGAATCGGCGACGGCCTCGGTTTGGCCAGTCTGGGGCTCCCCGCCGCAGCTCAGGGAAAGAAGGGCAACAGAGAGGGGGAGGGCGATCCGGCGCATGCTGTCCTCTCGTTTCAGAAAGGGTCGACGCGGTGAAACCACGGTGTGGAACCGAAAATACGCCCCCGGGCCCCGGGTGAACAGGGCTGCGGCACCGGTGGCGGGAGGTAATTGGACAAAGGCCCGGCACGGTTCTATCCTATCGGCTTTCCTCCCTCTGGCCCCAGCCCGGCCCGCAGGGTTCCCTCCCAGGGAAGCCATGATCCAGCTCCTCTACTTCGCCTTTGCCCTATCCGGCGCTGCGGGTTTGATCTATGAGGCTGTCTGGGGGCGGTATCTCGCTCTCTTCCTGGGACATTCCGCCTACGCTCAGGTCCTGGTCATCGCCACCTACCTCGGAGGCATGGCGGTGGGGGCCCTGGCGGTGGGGGAGGGGTCCAGGAGGGTTCGCGCTCCTTTGATCTGGTACGCTCTCGCGGAGGGGGGGCTGGCCCTCTTCGGATTGCTCTTTCACCCCCTCTTCCAGGGGCTGACCGGCCTGGCCTACTCCTGGCTGATTCCCGCCCTGGGCCACGCCGGCCTCATCGGTGCCGGGAAGTGGGCCCTTGCCGTGGGCATGCTCATGCCCCAGGCGGTTCTGCTGGGGACGACCTTCCCTCTCATCTCCTCCGGCTTCCTTCGGCGGTTCCCACTGGCCCCGGGATACACCCTTTCCCTGCTGTATTTCACCAATAGCCTGGGTGCCTCCGTTGGAGTGCTGGCTGGAGGGTTCTTCCTGGTGCCCTGGGTGGGGCTGCCGGGAGCCCTGGCGGTCGCTGCGGGCCTCAACCTGGCGGCTGGCGGGATTGCCCTCCACGCCCATCGGGCCGCAGCGAAACCGGCGGTGAACGACGCGCCCTTGGGAAGGGAGCAGGCCGAGGGCGGCCCCACCTCCCCGGTGGCTCCGTCGGAGGCCGGAGAGACGCTCTGGCGGCTCCTCCTTGGGGTGAGCTTCTTCACCGCAGTGGCTTCGTTCGCCTATGAGATCGGGTGGATCCGCATGCTCTCCCTCGTCATGGGGAGCGCGACCCACTCCTTCGAGGTGATGCTTTCGGCCTTCATCCTGGGGCTCGCTCTGGGGGCGTTCCTGATCAGGCGCTTCGCCGATGAGGGGCTTGGTTCGCTGGTCCGCCTGGGATGGATCCAGTGGTTCATGGGGCTGGCGGCCCTGGGCACGCTACCCGTGTACCTGTCCACCTTCGGGTTCATGGCCTTCCTGGTGGACTTCCTCCCCAAGTCCGAGGAGGGTTATCTCCTCTTCAACCTTGCCCGGTACGGGATCGCGATCGCGGTGATGCTTCCCTCCACGATCATGGCCGGAATGACCCTCCCCCTGATCACGGGTACCCTCCTGTATGCCGGAAGGGGGGAGCGCGCCATCGGGTGGGTGTACGGGGTGAATACCCTGGGCTCCGTCCTCGGCGTGGCCGGGGCGGGACTCCTCGCTCTCCCGGTCCTCGGCCTCAAGGGGATGATCGTCGCAGGGGCGTTGCTGGACATGAGCCTGGGGGTTCTTCTGCTTCTCCTCTCCCCCCGGTCTTCCTCCGCCAGGGGGAGGTGGGTGGCTGCCGGGGCCGTTGTCGGCATGGTGGGGGCGGCCATCGGGGTCCACCTCGGCGCGGACTTCGACCGGCGTCTTCTCATCAGCGGGGTTTTCCGCTACGGGCAGGTCCCCTCCCTGGAGGAGGAGCCGGTCCTCTTCTATGAGGATGGCCGGACCGCCAGCGTGGGGGTCCACCTGGGCTCCAGCGACCTCCTGGTCCTTTCCACCAACGGGAAGCCCGACGCCTCGGTCTCCCTGCGTTGGATCCGCGCCCAGGGGGAACCGCTTCCGCCCCGCTCCGTCTCCTTCTCCGACGAGGCCACCCAGAGCCTCCTGGGTGTCATCCCTCTGGCTCATCACCCGAGGGCGGGGACCGCGGCCCTCATCGGGCACGGTTCGGGGTTGACCGGCCACATCATCCTGGGCTCCCCCTTCCTTCGCAGGGCGGTGACCATCGAGATCGAGCCGGAGATGATCCAGGGATCACAGGAGCTCTATCCCGCGAACGGGAGGGTCTTCGACGACCCCCGCTCCACCTTCTCCATCGATGATGCCAAATCCTATTTCGCCGGGCGCCAGGAGCGGTTCGACCTCATCATCTCCGAGCCCTCCAACCCCTGGGTCAGCGGGACATCGAGCCTCTTCAGCATCGAGTTCTACCGGCGGATCCAGGAATATCTGGCGCCGGGTGGGGTCTTCGGACAGTGGATGCACCTCTACGAGATGAATGACTCCCTGGTCACCTCGGTCCTGGGGGCCATCCACCGATCCTTCCCCCGGTACGCTGTGTACCTGGTAGGGGGCTCGGACATCCTCGTGGTCGCCACCGGGGAAGGGACCCTGAGCCCGGCGGACTGGAACGTCTTCACCTATCCAGGGATCGCGCGCACCCTGGCCCACATCCCTCCTTTCACCCCGAGGCGCCTGGAGAGCCTCTTCCTCTTCGACCAGGAGACCATGGAGCCGGTACTCCGGGACTGGAGACCGGTGAATTCCGATTTCTCCCCCTTCCTGGATCAAGGAGCCGAGAAGGCCCGGTTCCTGGGGGAGGTGGCCCGGGGGTACCTTCGTTTCGCCACCAGCCGGATCAGGCTCGGGCCGACGCTCCAGGAAGAGCGGCAGGGGTTCGGGGAGGGATGGGAAGAGCCGGTCCTGGGCTTCCCTCCCCTGGAGGCCCTTTCGGTCTCGGCCTGGCTCCGGTGGGCCCGCACCGCCGAGGTCGCCATCGAGGAGTCGCCCTCCCCCCGGCACGCGGCGGCGCTGGAGCGGTACCGGACCTTCTCTCAGGTGATGAACCGGGGGCGCCCTCCGGCGGATTGGCGCCGCTTCTCCCTTCTTTCGGCCGAGGTCGAGGAACTGGTGCACGGGGCCACGGCGGGGGTTGCCGACACGCTCTTCTACGCTCCCCTCTTCCAATTTCTCCGGGACCAGGATGCGCCCCCGGAGGCCAGGGCCGCCGCGGACTTCCTCCTTGGGGTGGCCGCCTGGGACCACGAACGGGCCAGCCGGGCTGCGGGGATCCTCCTGGGGCCCGCCCAGCGCGGTGAGGATTGGATTCCCAGGGGTCTGCTCCTGGAGGGAGGGATCCTGGCTCGCCTCGCCCTGGGGGACGCCGAAGGAGCGAGGGAGGTCCTGAACCGGGTGGAGAACCCCTGGGGGGAAGGGGGGCTCGACATCCGGATGGAGCTTCTGCGAGCCCTGGTGGAGAGAGGGCAACCCGGGCCGGCTCCCGAGGGGGAAGAGACGGGGGCCCCCGAGGCTCGACTCCCGCAGGCTGAACCTTCTCCTCCCCGTCATGGGGCGGCCCTTGCTTTTTCCTGGGAAGAGGAACGAGGGTAGTGGGGTACGCCCCCGCGACCCGACGGGCGACGGCTTTCGACAGGGAAGGTGAGGTGACGTGGGCACGCTACGCCTGATCCAGGCCTATTATCTCGGTTCTCCTCTCTTCTTTCTCTTGGGGCTCTGGTGGGGTGTGGAGCTCCGGGCCTCGTTCCTCCCGGACCCGGGCGTCCGGTTTCTCTACTACGCCTTCATCAGCGCCCTGGGGCTCCTCACCTACTTCAAGCCCCGGACGGCGCCCTGGGTGGCCATGGGGGAGAGCTCACTGAACCTTCTTCTCATCCTCCTCTGGATCCTGCTTCCGATCTATGACCTGTCAGGCTGGGGGGCGGAGGTAGGGGATCCGGGCCTCCCTTACACCGCCGGCCAGGTCCTGGTGAACGGTGGGATGGCGGGCACCCTCCTCATCCTGGGGTTCCACCGGGCCCAGGGCGCCGCCTTCAAGGAGTGAAGGGAGAAGGAAGGCACGGCTCCGGGGAGGCCACCCCCCCCCGGAGCCGTGCCCATTCCACCGCCCGCCCGGGACACCTTCCTGGGCGGCGAGGTTTGCCCCCCGATCAGATTTCCCTGGCGTGGCCCGCCACGTGCTCCCCCACCAGGATCTTGGAGATCTCGTCCCGCTGGATCTGGTTGGTGCCTTCGTAGATCTGGGTGATTTTCGCGTCCCGCATGTACTTCTCGATGGGGTAGTCCCGCATGTAGCCGTAGCCCCCGAAGACCTGCACGGCGTCCGTGGCGACCTCCATGGCCACGTCTCCGGCGAAGCACTTGGCCATGGCCGAGTACATCGTGGGGCGGAGCTTGGAGTCGGAGTCGATGTGTCTTGCCACTGCGTATACCAGGGCCCGGGCCGCCTCCACCTTCATGGCCATGTCCGCCAGGATGAAGCGCAGCCCCTGGAAGGATGAGACGGGATGGCCGAACTGCCGTCTTCCGATGGCATAGTTGACGGCCAGGTCCAGGGCTCCCTGGGCGATCCCCACCGCCTGGGCCCCCACCCCCGGGCGGGAGGCGTCGAAGGTCTTCATGGTGGTGATGAAGCCCGTTCCCTCCCTGCCGAGGAGGTTCTCCACCGGCACCCGGCAATCCTGGAAGATGAGCTCCCGGGTGGCGGAGGCCCGGATCCCCATCTTGTCCTCCTTCTTCCCGAAGCTGAAGCCCGGGGTGCCCTTTTCCACCACCAGCACGCTGGCGCCCCGGGGGCCTTTGGCGGGATCGGTGAGGACGACCACCGTGTAGATCTCGGCTTCACCCCCGTTCGTTATCCACTGCTTGGTGCCGTTCAGGACGTAGTGGTCACCGTCCCGGACCGCGGTGGTCCGGATCCCGCCGGCATCGGAGCCGGCCTGGGGCTCGGTGATGGCGAAGGCACACAGCCTCTTTCCGGAGGCCACGTCGGGGAGGAAGCGTTGCTTCAACTCGTGGCTCCCAGAGATGATGATGGGGAGCACTCCGAGCGCGGTTCCGGCGAAGGAGAGGGCGATCCCGCCGCACGCCCTGGAAATCTCCTCCGTGACCAGAGCCATATTCATGGTCATGGTCCCGCCGAAACCTCCGTACTCCTCCGGGATCAGAATCCCGAAGAGATCGACCTCGGCCATCTTCCTCACCACCGGCCAGGGAAATTCACCGGACACGTCATACTCGGCCGCCACGGGGCGAACCTGCTCCTCCGCCAGGGTCCTGGCGAGGTCCCGGATGGTCTGCTGCTCCTCCGTCAACAAGTAATCAAGCACGTCCTGACCTCCTTGGTCCGCGGTGGACTTCTCTCTATTTGCCTGTGTCCGACCAGAGAAGGGGGTGCTGAACCCAGACCTTCCCGGCCTCGAAGAGGAACCGGAGGCGGCGCTCCGGCATCACCGTCCCGAACGAGCTCATCTCGAACCGCCCCGAAAGGCTTCTGGGCTCGGCCACCTTCAACAGGAGGTCGACGAGAAGAGAGGCGTCGAGATTCACGTCCGTCATCGTCACGGCTACGTCCTGGCCTCCGGTGGCGGTCGCCGCGAGGTCCCCTTCGGGGTACAGCCCTTCGAAGGTGTCGGCCAGGGCCTGTACCTGCCCAACCGCTCCCTCGGGATCCGTGGCCCGAAAGCTCACCGATCCGTTCAAGCGCTGAATCTCGGGATCGATGGCCACTTCCACCCCGCTGGCCCAGGGGCGACGCAGCGCCTTCCGGAAGTCCGGGTGGGCCCATTGGATGTGGATGGCTCCTCCGGCCTCGACGCGAAGCCTGACCAACTGCCCCTGCTCGTGCTCCGCATGCACGAAAAGGTCGCCCCCGGGGACGTCGCCATGGTATTCGGGGGGAATCTCGGAGAGCACGCGCACCAGCTCACAGGCGATGGCCGGAAGGGGCGTCGAGGCGGTTGGCTCCACATGGCGAACCACGATGGCCCCCGTGGGCGCATCGTACTCCAGCCATTCCCCGTGGATCTGCCCCAGGCGCCGGACGGTATTCTCCGGCAAAGAGCCGAGTTCGATCCTGCCAAAGCACCCTTGGTCGTAGAACATTCCCTTCCCTCAGCTTCCCAGGAAACCGAACCGCCGTAAAGGATAGGGGCTCAGCCGCCGACTGTCACGGGAGGGGGACCGGTGGAAAGCAGGAGGGCGGTGCCATACATTCCCCCCTTCTCCCTGCACCCACCCACTCGAGAGGAGACCCGAGGTTGAAGAAAAGGCACGAGGAACTCATCCAATCCATCGCCGGAAACGACGCCTTCAGGGTGAGAGGTCTCCTTTCGGAGGAGCCGGGCCTGGTCACGGCTCTCGATCCCAACGGCCGCACGGCCATCCTGCTGGCTCTCTATTTCGGTCACGAGGAGCTGGCCCGCCTGATCCGGGAGATGCACCCCTCCCCCAGTCTCTTCGAGTCTGCGGCCCTCGGGGAGGTAGAGGCGGTGAGCCGGCTCCTGGCCGAAGCTCCAGGCGGCCCCAACGCCGTCGCGCCGGATGGCTTCGGCACCCTCGGGTTGGCGGTCTTCTTCGGGCGTGTGGATGTGGCCACCCTCCTCCTCCAGGAGGGGGCAGCCCCGGACACCCCTTCCGCGAACGATTTCAAGGTGCGCCCCCTCCATAGCGCGGCGGCTCATCGTGATCGCGAGAAATCCCTGACCATGGCCCGTCTTCTCCTGGGGTGGAAGGCGGACCCCAATGTGGCCCAGGCGGGCGGATGGACCCCTCTGCACCAGGCGGCGGCCCGTGGCCACAGGGCTCTGGCCGAGCTCCTCCTGGCTCACGGCGCCCGGAAGGATGCCCTGAGCGACGACGGACGGACCCCCCTGGAGATGGCCCGGAGCAAGGGACACACGGACCTGGAAGCCCTCCTCGAGGAGGGGCAGGTCTCCCGCGAGACCTGAAACACACGGGGGGCGGCGTCCCCACCACAGGGGGCTGGAATCATGCGACGGAGGATCTTCACGGTCGGGGAGGCCAACGCTCTTCTGCCTCACCTCCGGGAGGTCATCCAGCGGATCCAGGAGCTTCGGGGGCTGGTGGGGGAGCGCACGGACCAGATCAAGATCCTGGACGTCATCTGGGGTAGGCGGGTCGCGGAGGCGGAGAACCCGGATCACCAGGAGTTCCAGAAACACCGGAAGGTCATCGGGGGGGCGGTGGAGGAGATCGAGCGGCTCATCCGGGAGGAGATCCTCGCCCTGGGGGTCCGCTTTCCCCAGGGGGGCCTGGAGCATGGGCTGCTGGATTTTCCGACCTCCCTGGATGGGCGGGTCGTCTACCTCTGTTGGCGGTTGGGGGAACGGGAGATCGAATCCTGGCACGAGGTGGAGGACGGGTTTGCCGGGCGGCGTCCCCTGACCTCCGAAATGGCCCGGCGCATGGGGAGGGGGGGGCTCCCGGACGATCCTGATGCCACCGAATCGGGCTTCTGATGGCCAGGGGCCAGGGAGGGGTCCACTGCGTCACCTGAGGCCGACCTCAACGGAGTTCCGGGAGGTCTTCGGTCTTGCCCTTCCCATCGTGGTGGTGCAGGTGGGGATCATGGCCATGGGGGTGGCGGACACCATCATGGTGGGCCACTTCTCGGCCACGGACCTGGCGGCGGTGGCGCTGGGGAACCTCTACTTCTTCACGGCCGTGGTTTTTCCCATGGGTGTGCTCATGGCCCTGGACCCCATAGTGTCCCAGGCCGTGGGAGCGGGCGATGCGCCAGCCGTGGGGCGGGCCTTGCAGCGGGGAGGGGTTCTCGCCCTGATTCTCTCCGTCCCGGCGGCGGCGGTCCTCCTGCCGGGAGGCCTGATCCTCTCCATGCTGCGGCAGCCGGTGGACGTGGTTCCGGTGGCGGCGGGCTATGCCCTGGCCTGCGTCCCCGGGGTGTTCCCGTTCCTGGCCTTCCTGGTGTTGAGACAGAGCCTCCAGGCCATGGGAAGGGTGGGCCCGATCGTGGTCACCATTCTCCTGGCCAACGTGGCGAACGTTCTTCTGAACTGGATCCTCATCTACGGCAGGCTGGGGTTCGAAGCCATGGGAGCGGTAGGCTCAGGTTGGGCGTCGAGCCTATCCCGCTGGATCATGGTATTGGCGCTTCTGGGCTTCGCCTGGCCGCTGCTGCGACCCTACCTCCTCCCCTTTCGTCCGGAGGCTCTCCAGGCTCAACCGCTGGCCCGGATGACCCGCCTCGGGGCGCCCATCGGGATCCAGTTCGCCCTGGAGTTCGGGGCCTTCGGGGCCATCGGCGTGATCATGGGCTGGCTGGGTACGGTGGCCATGGCGGGGCATCAGGTGGCCCTGAACCTGGCTTCCCTCACCTTCATGGTTCCCCTGGGGATCTCCCAGGCCTCTGCGGTCCTGGTAGGACAGGCGGTCGGCAGGGAGGACGCTCCGGGTGCCCGGCGGGCGGCCGGGGCCGGGGTGGTCCTGGGGGTCTCCTTCATGACCGTCACGGCCTTCCTCTTCCTCCTGTTTCCCAGCGCTTTCGCCCGGGTCTATTCCGATCAGGCCGACGTGGTGGCCCTGGCCGCCCTCCTGATCCCCCTGGCGGGGGTGTTCCAGGTCTTCGACGGAACCCAGGTGGTGGCCTCGGGAGTCCTGCGGGGGGTGGGGGACACCCGTGCCCCCATGGTGGTGAACCTGTTGGGGTTCTGGGTCATCGGCATTCCGGTAAGCCTCTGGCTGGGGTTCGGCACCGGGTTGGGCCCGGTCGGATTGTGGTGGGGTTTGGTCGCTGGATTGGCGGCCGTTGCCCTCTTTCTCCTTCTGCGGGTCCGGATTCGCCTGAGACGGGAGCTGCGGCGGATCCTCATCGAAGACGGATGACGCCCTGTGAACCTTCAGGCAGTGAAGGGGTTTTCCTGGAGGAACCTCAGGAGCCCGGGCGAAGGGACCGCCCTATGTCCGGTCCCCGAAATGGACCCTTGAGCCATGGAACCGTTCCGTCTCCCTCTCTTTCCTCTCCCGGTGGTCCTCTTCCCGGGGACGCTGATACCGCTGCATATCTTCGAGCCCCGGTACCGGCAGCTGGTGTCGGACGTCCTTCAGGGAGACAGGCGGTTTGGGTTGCTGCTGCACGATCCCGACGAGTCGGGGCCCTTCCTGAACGAGGCGGGACGGATCGGGACGGTGGCGGAGATCCGCCGGCACCAGCCCCTTCCGGACGGCCGGTCCATGGTCCTGGTCTACGGAGTGCGACGGTTCCGGATTCGGGAGGAGGTGGTCGAGGGGGCCCCATACTACGAGGCTTGGGTGGAGCCCTATGAGGACGAGCCGCCGGAGGAGCCGCACGCCCTTCTGGCCCGGAGGGGGCGGTCCCTGGCCCTGTTTCAGGGTATCTTGCGGACCCTCCCCCACGTCCCTGAGGCGCTTCCCACCTTCAGCATCCGGGAAGAGGTCTCCTTTCGACTGGCGGCGGTGGTGAGGATGGATGCATTCTGGCAGCAGGAGCTATTGGAGATGCGGGACGAGGGGGGGCGGTTGGCCCGGCTGGACCCGGTGTTCCAGGCCGGAATCGACCGGAGGTGGGAGGGTGGACCCAAGGCCTGAGGATCCGGAGTGAGCCCCTTCGGTCTCCCTTTCCGACGGCCCGATGCCCGGAGGTGAGTCCCATGCCTTTCCGTTTCAAACGCCTGGAGATCCCGGGGATGATCATGATCCAGCCCTTTCGACGGGGGGACCATCGGGGCTACTTCGAGGAGACCTACCGGCGAAGCGAATTCGTGACCGGCGGAGTCGGGGTGGATTTCGTCCAGGACAACTTCGCCCGATCCGTCCAGGGGGTTCTCCGGGGACTCCACTTCCAACGCCCTCCCCAACCCCAGGGGAAGCTGGTGAGGGTGTGCAAAGGCCAGGTGTTCGACGTGGGGGTGGATCTGCGGGTGGACTCTCCGACGTTCGGGAGGTGGGTGGGCGTCACCCTGGAAGGGGACTCCGGGTGGATGCTCTATCTTCCTCCCGGCCTGGCCCACGGCTACCAGGTTCTCTCCCCGGAGGCCGATCTGGCCTACAAGGTCACGGCGGAGTACGCTTCGGGCCTGGATGCCGGCATCCGATGGGATGACCCGGACATCGGGGTGCAGTGGCCCCTGGGGGACCCGGTTCTGTCGGAGAAGGACGGGGCGCTGCCCCTCCTGAGGGAGATCCAATCCCCCTTTCGACTCTGAGGGATTCCCGAGGGGAGGCCGCGCCGGTTGCATGACCGTAAGCGAAACCGCAACCCCCGCTTCCGGGGAGAGGAAGAAGGACCATGGTGGAGAAGGGTGAGCCCTGGATCGAGACCTCCCGGGGGGGGTGGTTCTTCCTCAATGCCCTGCTCGTGGCGCCGGAGCTGGTAGTCCTCTTTCCCCTGACGATGGGCCTGGTGGTCACCCTTCTGGTGCCGGGCCGGCCCCTCTCTCCCTTTCTCGACACCATACCCTTCGTCGCCTCCAGGGCCCTCCCCTTCCTCGGGTGGATCCTGGTCGTTCCGGTCTGGACCACCATCAAGAACCTCCGGATGGAACCTCTTCTCCTGCCGCGGATCGCCCTTGGGGTTTTCCTCCTCCTGCATCTGTCCTTCCTGGGCTACACGGTCTGGAGCTGGGTTGGGTAGGGGAGGGGGTCAAGGGGGGGAGGGATGGGGGGGAGGAACCCCACCGGGAGGATCCCGGGTTCCATCTCGTAGCCTGTTTCCCGGAATACCGTGGTGCGTGCGAGGTCCATGAGCGCCAGGACGTCGGATGCGGTCGCCCATCCCAGGTTCACGATGATGTTGGCGTGGCGGGAGAAGATCTGCGCCCCTCCCTGGACCCGGCCCTTCAGCACCCCCTCGCCGCGGTGGCCCCGATGAGGTCCGGGAGGACCGCCACTCCCGCCCCTGTCCGCACCCGGCGGTCGTCGAGGAACTCGATCCCTCCTGCCTCGCTCCTGGCCACCCGACCCCTGAACCTGGCATCGGCCAGCATGATGTTGGCGCCTTTGCCCAGGAGGAATGTGGGGATCTCCAGATCCCGGGCCACGTTCCTGGCCTCCGCCAGCTCCGGGACGGAGCTCGCCCGGTAGAAGAGATGGGCGGGGCCCCCGATCCGGAAGGTCGTGAAGGGGCCCAAAGGGACGGATTCCTGGATTCGTCCGGGTCCCAGGTGGGCTTCCAGGGCTGCCCTCCGCGCTACGATGGGCTCGGCATCTCGGCTCCCTGGCCGGGGAGGAACGCCAGGGGCCTCCGGTGCCGCTGATGGAGATTACCTGCCCCGGCCGGGAGCCGGGAGCGAAGGGTCCCGCGACCCGGGAGGCCACCGAGCACCGCCCGCCCCGCCGTTCCGCCGCCGGATGGGGGCCCCCCCCCGCTCCCCCTCCCCGGGGGCTCTCTTGACAGTCTACAGAAGAGGGGAGAGACTTGGGGTGGGATTGTCGATAGACTAGGTATGGGCCGGCGCTCTCTTCCCGGACCTCGGGGCCGATTTCCAACCTCGATGCAACTTCGCGCATCTCAGGGACGTAGGGCCGAATGTCAGGCTCGGGATTTCGGGCATGTTTCTTCAGGGCCTTCGGACCGTACCCGCCCCGGCGGGAGGGTCCAGGCCCGATTCCATAGGTAGGCACTTTGAAGGAGCCGATACGGTGATTCGAGGACGATGCGGTGTGCCTGGACAGCTCCTTGTTCTGACTTTCCTGTTGTCGGCGTTTGCGGGGCCCGGGGGGGCGCAGGTGGTCCAGGGCACCCTCTCGCTGGAGGATGCCGTCCGGATCGCCCGGCGGAACAACCCCGCCTTTCTCATGACGGCCAACGACCAGGAGCCGGCGGATTGGGTGGTCCGGGAGTCGTACGGGGACTTCCTCCCCACCGTGAACAGCAACCTTTCGGGGCAGTACCTGGCCCCGGGCTCGCCCTCCTTCGGGGTATTCGACGCCGGGGACCTTGGGCTGGCCGTGACCGACTACTACTTCTCCGCCTACAGCCTCTCCGCCACCTACTCCCTCCAGGGGAGCGCGTTCTTCGGGATGGCCAGCGCCCGGGCGGACCGGAAGGCCACCCAGGCCCGCGTCAACGCGGCGGGGTATACTCTGGAGTCGCAGGTGACCGCCCAGTATCTGACGGCTCTCAGGGCAAGGGACGGGGTGGAGGTGGCCCGAAGGCAACTGACCCGTGCGGAAGCCAACCACGAGCTGGCTGCCGCCAGGGTCGAGGTCGGGGCCGCGGCGGCCACCGACGCCGGGCAGGCTGAGGTGGAACAGGGGAGAGCCCGGGTGGCGTTGCTGGAGGCGGAGAGCGGGCTTCGGACCGAGAAGTTGCGCCTCCTGGAGCAGATCGGGGTGCAGGCCGAGGGGGATTTCGAGATCGAGAGCGGGTTTGAGATCTTCCAGCCCGCCTGGGACCGGGATGACCTGGTTGGGCGGGCCCTGGATCGTCATCCCCACCTCAGGGCCTTTCGGGCCCAGGAGGCCGCCAGGAACGCCAACGTGCGGCAGGCCTGGAGCGCCTACCTTCCCAACCTCTATCTCTCCGCCACCTGGTCGGGCCGAGCTCGGCAGATAGGAGACCAGGACTACCTCCTGAACCAGGCGCGGAGCTCCCTCGCGTCCCAGGAGTCCAGCTGTGAGTTCTGGAACCAGGTGAACGCCGGCTTGAGTCAGGGCTTGTCCGGCTACCCCAAGGATTGCTCCGGTTACCTCCTGACTCCGGAACAAGAGCGGCTCATCCTGGAAAGCAACGACGTTTTCCCACTCGATTTCAGCAGGGAGCCTCTGTCCCTCTACCTGCAGGTCTCCGTCCCGGTCTTCCAGGGGTTCTCCCGGCAGAGACAGGTCTCCCAGGCCCGGGCCGCCGCCAACGATGCGGAGCTCGGGAGGAAGGCCGAGGAGCTCCGGATCCGGACCGCGGTGACCCAGGCCTATGACGAGCTGGCTACCGCCACCGAAGTGGTGGAGATCGAAGGGCGGAACCGGGAGGTGGCCGAGGAGCAACTGACCCTGGCCCAGGAGCGGTACCGCCTGGGCGGGGGGTCCTTCCTGGAGCTACTGGGGGCCCAGAGCTCTCTCGCGGCGGCAGAGAGGGATTACCTGAACGCACGGTACCGCTTCCATGGAGCCGTCTGGGCCCTGGAGGCGGCGGTGGGAGAGCGGCTCCGCCCGGATGCCGCTGGCCTCCGCTAACCATACAATCGCGAGGATTCTCCCTTGGACATCATCCGAGAGCAGAAACCCAAGAGAAACAAGCGCATCTTCTGGGGCTCCATCGGGGTCGTGGCCCTGGTTCTGGTCACCTGGGGTCTCCGGAGCCTCAAACCCGCGGCGCCCACGGTGGACCGGGCCACGGTCTGGATGGACACCGTTCAGCGGGGAACGATGGTCCGGGCCGTCCGGGGGAACGGCACGCTGGTCCCGGAGGAGATGCGGTGGATCACCGCGGTGACGGCGGGGCGCATCGAGCAACGCTACCTCCAGCCCGGGGCGGTCATCGAGGCCTCCACCGTCATCCTTCGCCTCAGCAATCCCGATGTGGAGGTCCAGCTCCTGCAATCCCAGCAGCAACTGAGCCAGGCCGAGACCCAGCTGATCAACCTGAGGTCCCAGCTCCAGACCCAGCGCCTCACCCAGGAGGGGATCGTGGCCCAGACCCGCGCGTTGCAGCTGGATGCCCAGCGGGTCTACGAGCAGAACCAGCGCCTCTTCGAACGAAACCCGGACCTGGTGGCACGGGCGGAGCTGGAACGGAGCAGGGAACAGGCGGAGGAGCTCCGGACGCGGCTGCGGCTGGCAGAGGAGGAGCAGGGAATCCTGGCAGGCACCTTCCAGGAGCAGATCGATGCCCAGCTGGAGCAGATCCAGCGCCTCAGGGCCATCGTCCAGTTCAATACCGACCGCCTGGAGTCCCTTGAGGTCAGCGCCGGCGTCAGCGGTGTCCTGGCCGAGCTGCCGGTCCAGGAGGGGGAGTGGGTCCAGGCCGGGGGGACCCTGGCCCGGGTGGTCCGGCCGGGTCGCCTGAAAGCCGAGGTGCGGATTCCCCAGACCCAGGCCCAGGACATCACCGTCGGGCAGACAGCCTACGTGGACACCCGCAATGACACCATCACCGGACGCGTGGCCCGCGTCGATCCGGCCGTGCAGAACGCCACCGTCCTCATCGACGTCTCCCTTCCGGAGGACCTTCCCCGAAGTGCCCGCTCCGACATGAGCATCGACGGGACGGTGGAGATCGAGCGGCTCGAGGACGTCATCTATGTGGGCAGGCCGGCCTTCGGGCAGGCCAACAGCCGGGTGGGGATCTTCAAGTTGGTGGAGGGTGGCAACTATGCGGAGCGAGTGAGCGTCCAACTGGGAGCGAGCTCGGTGAACGAGATCCAGGTGCTGGACGGCCTCCAACCCGGAGACGTGGTCATTCTGTCCGACATGTCGCAGTGGGATGGATACGACCGGGTCCGGTTGAGGGGATGACGGAAGCGGGCGGCCGGCCTCCCCTGAAACCGGGTGAGAGCCGGCTTCGTAAGTCGGAGGCAGGTGGGATACCGAGGGAACACGACCAGGAGCGAGAGCTCAGCAACAGGGGAGAGCCGATGTCCAACGATGCCCATTCGCTCATTCAGCTGCAGGGCCTGACGAAGGTCTTCTACACCGAGGAGGTGGAGACCCACGCCCTTTCCAGCATCGACCTGGATCTGAAGAAGGGGGAGTTCGTCTCCATTGCCGGGCCTTCCGGCTGCGGGAAGACCACCCTCCTCTCCATCCTGGGGCTCCTGGATTCCCCCACCGGAGGCAAGTACATCCTGGACGGAGAGCCCGTGGAGAACCTGACGGCTTCCACCCGGGCGAAGATCCGGAACCAGGCCATCGGCTTCGTCTTCCAGGCCTTCAACCTGATCGGCGATCTGACGGTGTACGAGAACGTCGAGCTTCCCCTCACCTACCGTGGCATGCCGGGGAAAGAACGGAAGGAACGGGTGCAGGAAGCGCTGGAGCGGGTGGGAATGGCGCACCGGATCAACCACTATCCCTCCCAGCTTTCCGGCGGGCAGCAGCAGCGCGTGGCCGTGGCCCGGGCCATCGTGGGCAAACCCCTGATCCTCCTGGCCGACGAGCCCACGGGAAACCTCGACTCCAAGAACGGCCACGCGGTCATGATGCTCCTGAAGGAGCTCCATGACGACGGTGCCACCATCTGCATGGTGACCCACGACCCCCGCTATGCCCATATGGCCGAGCGCATGGTCCACCTGTTCGATGGGCAGGTGGTCACCGAAGAGCACGCCAGGAAGATGGCGGAGCTGGAGGAGACCGGCTTCGACGTCGCTTGAGCCCGGCGGAAGCCTTGGCGGTCCCGGGGGGAGAGGCGGAGTCCTCTCCCCCCTTTGTTTCGCGCCGGGGTCCCGGGAGGAACGGTCCTTCCGTCTTCTCCGGGAGGGCTCCGGGTGATATCCTCCCCCATCCGGGATGATCCAAGTCCATCAAAGGCGGGATGCCATGTCCCTCATCAGTCTCAGAAACATCGAGAAATCCTACAAGACGGGAGCCGGGGAGACCTTCGTGCTGAGGAGGATCACCCTGGACCTGGAGCGCGGGGAGTTCATTACCATCATGGGCCCTTCCGGGGCCGGGAAATCCACCCTCCTGGCCATCCTGGGGATGTTGGACGGGGATTGGTCCGGAGAGTTCTACCTCCTGCACGAGGCGGTCCACGCCCTGAAGCCCAGGGACCGGATGGCGCTCAACCGCCAATACATCGGGTTCGTCTTCCAGCAGTACCATCTCCTGGACGACCTGACGGTCTATGAGAACCTGGAGATCCCCCTTTCCTACCGGAATGTGAAGAAGAAGGACCGGGAGGCCATTGTCGCCGACACCCTGGACCGCTTCCAGATCGTGGGGAAGAAGGATCTCTTCCCGAACCAGCTCTCCGGGGGCCAGCAGCAGATGGTAGCGGTGGCCAGGGCCGTCATCGCCGAACCGAAGGTGATCCTGGCCGATGAGCCCACGGGAAGCCTCCACACCTCCCAGGGGAGGATGATCATGGACCTCCTGAAGAAGCTGAACCAGGAAGGGACCACCATCATCCAGGTGACCCACAACGAAGCCTGGGCCGCCTACGGCAACCGGGTCATCAACCTTCAGGACGGCTGGATGGTGAGCTAGCGGCCCTGCCCGGGGTCCCGGAGCGGTGCCTCGGATGCAGGACCCGGGGGCCGGCTTCCGGCCCGGAGCCACCAGCCCACCAGAAGGAGGGGGAGGAGGGCCGCAGCCAGGATGAGGACAGGGTTGGAGAAAGGACCGGGCCTGCGCACCTGGACCTGGAAGGTGACCTCCCCCTCGCCCTCGGGCCCTTTCAGAGTCACCACCACCTGCCAATCCCCCACCGATCCCAGAGAGAACTTGGCCGAGTAGTAGCGGGGGTCCGTGGCCTGCTCCCGGGTGGCCGGGTGCCGGATCCAGCCCCCGGGTCCCTCCGTCCTCCTGGCTGCCACCATGACCTCCAGGCCGGTGGCCACCCCGCGCCCTCTCTCGAAGGTGGCGAGGACCGAGACGTCGATGGTGTCCGGAGTGATGGGAGTGGGGTCGGTGAAGATGTTCACCCGGTACGCCCCCATGGGAACGTTGGCCACCCGGAGGGTTCCCCCGTCGCAATGGAGAGGGGAGGGGAGGGCGAGGGCCGCAAGGAGGGGGAGCGCTCCGGCGGGGAGAAACGAGCCCCCCCGGGGCCGGCGGGAGCCGGGGGCTTCCAGGCGGGGGGGGCGGGGGGGGCGGCCCTTCAACCTCATCCTCCCGGCATCGTGCCCCTCATCTCCATCGGCTGGAGGAGGAGCCAGATGCCCGCGACGGAGAGCAAGGCGGCCAGGGTCCACCAGGGAAGGGCGGCCCTCAGAGCCCGATGAGCCTCCCCCGTCACCCTCAGGGCAATCCGGTAGGCCACCACCAGGGAGACGAGGAGTCCCAGCTCCAGGAAGAAGAGCTCCACCGGGAGGAGCCAGGAGTCCGGCACCAGGGGACCCAGGGCCCACGCCGGGGACCCCAGGAGGGGAAACCCCAGGTCCGCCAGGTACTCCTGGGTGGCCGGGACGATGGCCAGGGCGCCCACGAGGAAGTGAAAGAGGTAGTGGGCGACCCACATCCCGAAACCCACCGGCACGAGGGCGTATCCGAAGAGCGTTCCTTCCTGCACCAGGGAACGCCCCGATCCTGAGAGAGCCGATGAAGCCCACGCCGCCATGGCCACCAGGAGGGCGGGAAGGACGATCATCCCCAGCAGAAAGAGGATCCCCACCAACACGGGCTCCGCCCCGATCCCCAGGCGATCGCCCATCCAAGCTTCCAGGGCGTAGACCGGAGTGACCATTCCGAAGGCGTTCAGGAAGGCGGCGAAGGTGAGAAAGACCGCCAGGGCGGCCAGGTCGGGCCTCTGGCTGAAGCGGCCCACCCCCGCTCGCAGGGGGTCCTTCCAGAGCTCCTGGGCGGGGGCCCGGGCCAGGATCCCGACGTTGTCGTGGGGGCAGGCCTGGATGCACTCCATGCAGAAGGTGCAATCCATGTTTCCCACCTTGGTCTCCTGGTAGAGCCAGAGCTCGCATCCGTTCTGGAGGAGCTTCCCCCTCTCCCTGGGTCTGAGGGCCCGGGTCTCCAACCCCGGCCGAACCCCGGCGGCGCTGGCGGTGAGGGGGCCCGGATCCGTGGCCCCGGGCCGGGTGGGCCCGGGATCACCGCCGGACCCCAGCCCGACGAGGGCCCTGGGCTCCTGGTAACGCCCCACGATGCAGTCCCGGGTGCGACAGGATGCGCAGACCTCCCCGTCCCGGATGGCCACCTCCAGGGGGGAGGTGAGGGAGCCCACGAAGTGGAAGTGGCCGATGGGGCAGACGTACTTGCAGAACGCGGCGCCCCGGAAGAACCCGTCGATGACGAAAGCGGCGGCAAAATAGGCCAGCGCCAACCAGGCGGTGAGCATGGGGCTGGCCCAAAGGTCGTAGGCCTCGTACACCCAGAAGAAGAGAAAGAGGAGAGCCACGGCCAACCATTTCGAACGTAGGGCGCGGGGCCAGTGGGCCGTGGCGGGAAAGAGCTTCTTGGCCAGGCGCCTGGGGAGCATGAAGGGACATGCCATGCAGAAGAGGTTCCCCGCCAACAGGAGGCCCAGGACGACGAAGCCGCGCCAGTGCACCCAGGGGAGGATTCCCGCCATGTTCTTCGGTGCCAACTGCGGACCGTAGAGCCCGTCCAGGATCACCAGGGCGGCCAGGGCCAGAAGGGGGATCTGGAGGGCGGTCCTGGAATGGCGCCATCGGAGAAAGGAACCCGGGAAGGGAGTGCGGAGAAGGTCGAACCGCGGTGGAGCCGCCGGGGGAAGCCCGGTCAAGGGGCGTCTCCTCCTGAGGGGCCCCTCGCCACCCTTGTGTCTTGCCGGACTTCCGTCCACCGACCATCGGGGAGGGTGGCCCGGAGGGTCAGGATCCAGTCGCCACCCATGGTGAAGCGAAAGCCATCCACCACGTAGCGGCCCGGAGCGTCGGCCCGGGCGGTATCGATCACCGGGGTCATCCCGGCGTGGGTCATGTTGCCCTCCACCACGATCCGGGCCCCTTCCACGGGAGCACCGGCATCGTCCAGGTGGATGATGAGGCGGGCGGGCCCCACCCCGGGTGGCGTGGGGGAGATGTCCATCCGCAGGCTCAGGCTCGGGTCCCCTCCCCCCCCCTCTCCCCGGCAGGCAGGGAGGAGAAGGGCAGGGAGGCACAGAGCCAGAAGGGACCTCAGGGTCAGGGTAGCCCGCGCGAGGGAGCTCATGAGCGATCCTCCAGGATGCGGGAGAGATCCCTGGCCATCTCCCCCGGCGTCGCGGTGACGGGGAAGGTCAGCGGGATCTGGCCCAGGCGGTCGATGACGAAGGTTCTGGCGGTGTGGTCCACCGTGTAGTCCTCTCCGGTCCCCTGGCGGGCGAAATGGGCCCCGAACCGGTCGGCCACGGCCCTGATCTCCTCTTCCGTCCCTGTGAGCCCCAGAAAGGAGGGGTGGAAGAGCTCAAGGTATTGCTTCAGGCGCTCCCGGGTGTCCCTGTGAGGGTCCACCGAGATGAGGAGGACCTGGATCCTCTCCCCGGTCTCCCCCATTTCCCCGAAGGCCCGACTCAGGTTGGAGAGCGTGAGGGGGCATACGTCGGGGCAGGACGTGTACCCGAAGAACACCGCCAGGACCTTCCCAGGGAAGTCTCCGGAGGTCACCGGCTTTCCGTGGTGGGAGGTGAGGGCGAAGGCGGGAGCCGGGACCGGGGATGCGAGGAAATGGCTCCCCCCTCCCTCTCCCGATCCCGGGGACCGGCCGGGCCGCAGAAGGGAGAGGGCGGCCACGAGGCCCAGGAGGACCCCCGCAAGGATCTGAAGTGCCCGGACCCAGCCCATCCGCGTCATGGCGGCCCCACCGTTCTTCCCCGAGGGGCGGCCGGTCTGCGCCTCGGGGAGGCTCCGGGACGGCGGGACACTCTTCCCTCCCCCCCTTTCACCCGCCGCAGCGGGTGGCCGCCGCCGCCCCGAACGGCCCGGGGGCCTCACCCGGGCCGAGGTGGTCCGGCTCCTGGTCCCCGTGCCCGGCGTGGTCGCTGTCGACAATGAGCGTGACCCGATCCGTGGGGAGTTGTGCGATCCAGAGGGCGATGGTGTCGTCCAGGAGATCCCGGGTGGGGTCGTCCGCCAGCGCATCCACGGGGCAGAACCCTTCGTCCAGCCCGTCCTTCTCATCCCCGGACCCATCGGGGACAAGGGATCCATACCCCGAAAGGAAGATGACCACGAAGTCCTCGGACCCGACCCGGGAGGGGAGCCATTCCACGAGGACCTCTCGGATGCCTTCCAGGGTCGCATCCCCGTCCAGGAGGACCCGGGTGCGTGCGGCAGGGACCTGCCAGGTGGTCTCGAAGAGATGGGCCATGCGCCGGGCGTTCTCCGCGCCGTTGGGAAGGCCGGGGAAATCCTGGTATTGGGAGATGCCCACCACCAGCGCCCATCCCTGGTCCCCTTCCCCCAACGGGGGGGGGGCCTCTTCTCGGCAACTCCCGGAGAGAGCCAGAAGGGAAAGGAGACCCAACAGGGACGGACGCCGGTGGGCCCGTAGGATCGGGGCCGCAGCATCGCCTCGGTTGCAGAGAGCCTTCATGGGGTCCTCCCGTGTGCTCCCGGTTCCCCCGACCCCGCGGGACCGTTTCCAGCGGGGGGGCGGGAGCGTTCCTGAAAGGTAGGGGGCGGTCCCGGAGCGGTCCACTGGCGGACACTTCCGTGCCCTCGGGGGTAGGACTTCTTGCCCCCGGGCTCGGGGATGCGTGGCGGATAACCCGGGGGGCGGTTAGTTTTTATTTCTCTCGGGCAGGTGGCTCCTGCTCTGCCCGACCCAGCCCCGGGCGTTCCCAGGCTGGTTTGTCCGGAACTCCAACGGTCCGTGCGTCCATGAGCCCTCCTCGCCCGTTTGGCCGAGACGTCGGAAGGAGGCCCGTAAAGGCTCTCCTTGTTGAAGTCGAGCCCGAGGGCCTCTCCGAGTTCAGGGAGACCCTGGAGAAGCTCGGCCACCGGGAGATCGAGTTTGAGTGGGCCGGAGAGCTCTCCTCGGCCCTGGAACGTCTTTCCTACGGGGGAATCGATCTCCTCCTGCTGGACCTCAACCTCCCGGACAGCGAGGGAATCCAGACCTTCGAGCGGG
>JBFYZD010000036.1:0-17096 GCA_041309685.1 Gemmatimonadales bacterium
TCGATGAAGGGAGCGTCGCCGGATCCGGGAATCTCCCGGTCCTGGCTTCCCCACGCCAAACCTCCGCCCACCCTGAGGTAGAGGCGCCAGATATCGTAGGAGAACGAGACGGAGAGGTTTCCCAGGGTGTTGGTGAGAGTGGTGGCGGCGGAGACCCCCGTGCTGTCTGGCGCCGCCGGGGTGCCGGGGCGTCCCTTGCGCCAGAGGCTGGCGTCCAGCCCCACCCCAAAGCCACGGGCCAGGGGGCGTCCCAGGCTCAGGTGCCCGGTGAAGCTCTTGTTGTCCTCGGGGCTGCCGCAGAGAACGCAAGGGTCACTTCGGCTTCCGTACCCCATCCCCAGGACCAGATGGACCGGCAGGTGCCGCCGGGTGGGGGCGGAGTTGGCGGCGGCCGGGGGGAGGGATTCCGCCCTGGAGAGGGAGTCCACCGAAAGGCTGTCCATGGACTCCTGGGCTCCCAGGGGGCGTCCTGAAACCCCGGCCGCCATGAGCGCTCCAACCACCGAAGAGAGGAAAGCGGTCCGGGTCCAAGCCACCACCGGCCCACCGGTTCCAGCCAGCCAACCCCTGGGTTCCGCCATTCCCGCACCGCCTGTGTTCGTCCGTCCTGCCCTCAAGCCTCAGGGCTCACCCAGGAGGATCGGCACGAGCGGGGAGGATCTTGAGGATGGGGCCCTCAGGTCGGAGAAGGCGATCCATTCGTTTTCTTTCCCCCATGCGTTTTCTGGTTTATTATGCCTCGATCAAGGCGCCACGAAACCGCCGGGACGAAGAGTCGGGATCTCGGCCCCCATTGCTCTCGAGGAGGACCCATGAGGAAGATGCTCCTTTGTGCCACCGTGCCCCTTCTGGCGCTGGCGGTGCTGTTGGGACCGCCCGGCTCCCTCGCGGCTCAGGGAGACGGTCCGGTCGTCGGACAGCCGGCCCCGGACTTCACCCTCCCGGACATGCACGGTAAGGAGCACCGCCTCTCGGACTACAGGGGGCAATGGGTGGTTCTGGAGTGGCTGAACTACGGGTGCCCCTTCGTGAAGAAGTTCTACGGCGCCGGGGCCATGCAGACCCTTCAGGAAACCTACGGGGCCAAGGGAGTGAAGTGGTTCTCCGTGGTCTCCTCCGCCCCGGGAAACCAGGGGCACTACGAGCCGGCCGAAATGGTCCAGGTGTCCCAGGAACAGGGGAACAAGGCCTTCGCCACTCTGCTGGATCCCCCCGGGACGGTCGGGCACCTGTTCCAGGCCCAGACGACCCCCCACATGTTCGTCATCAACCCCGACGGGATCCTCATCTACAACGGGGCCATCGACGACAAGCCCAGCGCCAGGGCTTCCGCCCTGGAGGGGGCTCACAACTACGTGGCGGCCGCGCTGGACGAGGCCATGAGCGGGAAGGAGGTCACGGTCGCCCTCACGAAGCCCTATGGCTGAGGAGTGAAATACTAGGGCTGAGTTCAGCCCACGACGAAGGACGACGGCCGGCCGGGGGAGGGAACCCGGGCCGGCCGTCCTCGACAGGGGGTGGCCCCGCCGGAGGGACCATCCACCGGGTCCCGGGGGAGGGGGACCGCAACGGAGCGTTACCGGTTTTTTACCCGCTCTCCGAAACTTCCCCACCCCGACAGGAGTAGGAAGGGTCGACCCGCCGGAAGGACGGGATCCACCCTCCCTGGCGTAAGGACGCAAGACCCCGATCCCGTGATTCCAGGCACCATGAGGCGCATCCTTCTCCGTTCCGCCATCGCCGTGGCCTTCGTGGCCGCCGGTGGTTGCAGTTGGACCACCGGGGGCGGTGGCCCCCTGGACCCCCAGCACCGGGCCGCTCTGGTGGAGGGGTTCCTGGGGGGTGTTCCCCAGCCGGGAGCCCTCTTCGCCTCCGATGCACCCGTGCGGTTCGTGCTGGAAGCGGATTTCCATCTCCTGGACGGGGACCGTACCCTGGATTCGGAAGAGCGGCCGGCGCGGGTCATTCTTGCTGGTCCGGAGGGGGGAGTCGTGGAGGTCCCCGTCCAGGTTCCCGTGGAGATCCCGGTGGAGGTGCGCACCCGGGGCCGGTACCGCCTCCGCCCCAGTACCTGCCCCTTCCCCCCGCTCCGGCTGGACTTCCCGTCGTCGGAGTTGCATGGGACCCTCTTCGACGGCCAGGACAAGCTGAAGCTCGTGACCCACTGCCGGAACCGGGGGGATTACGAGCAGAACGTGCTGGAGGAGTACCTGGCCTACCGCCTCTACAACGTTCTCACCGAAGTGAGCTTCAAGGTCCAGCTGGCGGAGATCACCTACCTGGACACCAGCGGCCACAACCGCCCGATGACCCGGATGGCGTTCCTGATCGAGGACGACGACGCCCTGGCGGAGCGGTTGGGTGGGGAGGTCCTGGACGTGCCGGGGCTGGAGGCGGGGGTGCTGGACCCCGGTGAGCTGGGGTTGATGTACACCTTCCAGTACATGATCGGGAACACCGATTGGTCCACCGAGGGGGGCCACAACATGGCGTTCCTCAGGGCCGGGCCGTCCATCTTCGCCGTCCCCTACGACTTCGACTTCTCGGGGTTGGTGGACGCTCCCTACGCCGGCCCCGCCCCCTCGGTGGCCGACCGTATTCGATCGGTGAGGGACCGCCTGTACCGGGGGTACTGCGTGGAGGGGGTCGATCACGAAGCCGTCCTGAACCGGTTCCGGGCGGCCCGGCATGACCTGCTCTCCCTGGTGGAGACCCAGGGGAAGCTCTCCTACCGCAACCGCCTTTCCGCCGAAAGGTACCTGGAGGAGTTCTTCGACGATCTCGGCTACCCGCACCGCGTGGAGCGGAACATCATCCAGGCCTGCAGACGGTAGGGTGACCGGTCCGGCCCGGCGGGGCTGGCCTCCCTCCTGTTCCCCTCGCCCGTGCCGGGAGGTATCTTCAATACCTGCTCTCCCCCAACAGGTCGGGTGTTGCATGGACGTGACAAGCCTTCCCGAGATCATTCAGGGGGGAATGGGAATCGGTGTTTCCAGCTGGCCCCTGGCCAGAGCGGTTTCGCTCCAGGGCCAGTTGGGGGTGGTGTCGGGGACGGCCCTGGACAACCTCCTGGTGCGGCGGCTCCAGGACGGCGACCTGGGGGGCCACATCCGCCGGGCCATGGAGGCCTTTCCCTTTCCCCCGGTCCCGGCGGAGACCCTCAAGCGCTTCTTCAGGCCGGAGGGACGGGCGGAGGGGGAGCCCTATGCCCTGCTCCCCATGTACCGGCAGGCGGTGGAAGGCTTCCGGAACCAGCTCACGGTCCTGGCCAACTTCGTGGAGGTGTGGCTCGCCAAGGAGGGGCACCTGGAGCCGGTGGGGATCAACTTCCTCACCAAGGTCCAGATGCCTACCCTCGATTCCCTGTACGGGGCCATGCTGGCGGGGGTGGACTTCGTCCTCATGGGCGCCGGCATCCCGCGGGAGATCCCCGGGGTCCTGGACCGGCTGGCGGAGCACGAGCCCGTGTCCATCCGCTTCGACGTCCAGGGAGCGGGAGAGGGTGCGGAGGACCGGCTTTCGTTCAATCCCAGGGAGGCCTGGGGCGGGCCCCCGCCTCCTCTCAAGCGGCCCTGGTTCCTGCCCATCATCGCTTCCAACTCCCTGGCCACGATGCTGGCCCGGAAGGCCAACGGGAGGGTGGATGGGTTCGTGGTGGAGGGACCCACCGCCGGGGGACACAACGCTCCCCCCCGGGGAGAGAAGGTCCTGAACGAGCGCGGGGAGCCGGTCTACGGGGAGAAGGACCGGGTGGACCTCGGCAAGCTCCGGGAGCTGGGGCTCCCCTTCTGGACCGCCGGGGGAAAGGGACGACCCGGGCAGGTCCGGGAGGCGAAGGCGGCGGGGGCGGTGGGGATCCAGGTAGGGACCCTTTTTGCCTACTGCCGGGAGTCGGGCTTGATGGAAGGGCTCAAGCGGATGGTCCTTGAGATGTGCAGCCGGGGTGCGGCGGAGGTCCACACTTCGGACAGGGCCTCACCCACCGGGTTCCCCTTCAAGACGGTGGAGCTCGAGGCCAGCCTCTCCACGCCGGAGACGTACTCCACCCGGAAGCGGGTCTGCGACCTGGGGTACCTCCGCATGCCCTTCCGTCAGGCGAACGGGAAGATCGGGTATCGCTGCCCTGCGGAGCCGGTGGCCACCTTCCTGGCGAAGGGGGGCCCCCTGGAGGAGACGGAGGGGCGCCACTGTCTCTGCAACGCCCTCCTGGCCAACGTGGGGTACGGCCAGGTGCGGGGTGGCGGGGTGGCGGAGGCACCTCTCCTCACCAGCGGGGATGATCTGAAGGTCCTGGGGGAGTTCCTGGGGGGGCGGGATTCCTATTCCGCCAGGGATGTCATCGACTACCTCCTATCCTGAAGCCCCTCGGGAGGGCCCGGGAAGAAGAGAGAAGGCCCCTCCGGAACACCGGAGGGGCCTTCCGCCTTCGAAACTTCCGCCTCAGGGATCAGCCGACCTGAACGACGTTCTGCGCGGCGGGACCCTTCGTGCCCTGAACGATCTCGAACTCCACCTTGGCGCCCTCGGTGAGGGTCTTGAAGCCCTCGGCCTGGATGGCGCTGTGATGCACGAAGCAGTCGCGCTGCCCGTCATCCGGCGTGATGAATCCGAAACCCTTCTGGTCGTTGAACCACTTCACTTTTCCCGTGGTACGCATCCTGGTACTCCTTACTGTGTATAGATGGTCGGAGTCCGGATGATCCGTACCTACCGACTACCTTGGTTGCGCGGTTTCACCCCCGCACCGGGAACCGTGGCCACCCGGCCACCAAAAGAAGCGAAGACCTCCCGGGGAAGACCCTCGCTTCTTCCTTTTCGCGTTCTGGGGACCCCGGAACCCGGGTCCAGGCCAGCAAAATGCCAGGAAGCCCTTGCGCCGTCAAGGGGAAACTACCGCCAGGGGTAGAGCCCCGGCATCTCCACCCCTCTCGCCTGAAAGAGGATCTCGATGAGCCGCTCGAAGGATGCCCAGCTCGTTTCCCTTCCGTAGACGTTGTTCGTCTTGTGGGCGATGACGAGGTCGATGGCCGGAAACACCGCGATCCACTGCCCCACCGCCCCCCGCGCCGTGTAGGCACCCTCGAAGGGGCCTGCGGCCTTGGGCCCGTCCCAGACCCACCACATGTATCCGTACCCGAAGTAACCGTCTCGCCGGCCCACCGGGTGCATCTCCTCCAGGGGAGTCACCACGCTGGTGATGCGCCGAGCCCAATCCCGGGGAAGGATCTGGCGGCCGTTCCATCTCCCCTCGTTCAGCATGAGGTGCCCGATTCGGGCCATGTCCCGGGTGGAAAGCCACATGTGGTAGGCGGGATTGCGGGAGACGGACAGGTCCCCGCTCTTCCGTTGGGCGGTCCGGTCCCAGTCCTGGAACTGGAGGGGCCCGGCCAGCTGGGCCTGGAGCTCGTCGTAGATGTCCCGGCCGGTGAGCTGCTCGAACACGGCGCCGGCGGCGTTGAAGTCCCAGTTGGAGTAGAGCTGGTAGGTCCCGGGCTGTTGGGAGCCACGGGGGGGCGCCGAGGCCAGGTCGTCGCCGCTGTTGGAGGCCGGGTGAAAGACCGCGGACCGGGCCGTGACGAGGTGGTCGATCCGGGCCTGCTTCTCAATGGGCAGGAGCCCTCCCACGTCGTCGAAGCCCAGTTCCTCCAGGGTGGTGTTCAGGTCGATGGTGCCGTTCTGCACCCAGTAGCCGTAGAGCATGGCCAGGACGCTCTTCCGGGCCGACGCCAGGTAGGAGAGCTCCTGGATGTCGCCGAAGGTCCAGACCACCCGTCCCCGGTCCACCACGACGATCCCCGTGGAGTTGGCGCTGTCCCGGACAAAGGAGGTGGCCTGGCGCAGGACCTCGTTGGACCACCCGAAGGATTCCATCTCCCCTCTGGGGACCACGTCCCAGCTTTCCCCGGGAAAGACCATCCCGGCGGGGGTCTGGCCCAGGAGGGGGGCAGAAAGGGTGAGGAGGAGGAGAAGGGTCCAGGGTGCGGTCCGTCGGCGGATCATGGTGCGGCTCCCGATGGAGGGTTCAGAACGACAATGTAGGTTTCCGCCCTGCGGGTTTCCAACCTCCTCCCCTCTCCCTGGAACGGGCGGGAGAGGTCAAGGGCCCGGGCTCGTTTGCCGATCCTGGGAAGAGGGTGCATTCTATTGACCCGGTCCACCCTTTCCGCGGACGGTATGAGTCTTCTTGGTCGGCTGTTCGGATCCAGGGCACCCGCAGGCTCCTCCGGTGGGCTGGAGCGAGAGCTCCGGCACCTGGAGGCTCAGGCCAAGGATGCGCCCCTGGGCGCCCGGGGAACCCTCCTGAATCGGGCCGGGGACGCGTGCCTGAAAGCCGGCAACCGGGAGCGGGCGCTCCGGTACTTCGGCGAGGCCATTGACGCTCTCCTGGCCGACGAGCAGCCGGAGCCTGCCCGGGGTGTGGCCAGGAAGATCATCCGCATCCACCCTGATGCGGTCCGGACCCTCTGCACCCTTGCCTGGTTGGAGCTCGCCGCACGGCGGGGCACGCCCGCCATCCGCCATCTGAAGGACTACGTCCGTGCGGTGAAGCGGGCCGGCCGTGAGGAGATGGCCACCGGCCCGATCCTGGAGATGGCCAGGACCGTGCGAGACCCGGAGTTTCTGGAGGCGGCCGCCGAGGCCCTGGAGGAGATCGGGGTCTCCACGAAGGCCGACCTGGTCCGGGAGTGGGCCGCCGGGGGAGGGCACCCCCAGGCTCCGGAGGACCCCCGCGAGCTCTCCATCCTCTGCTTCCAGGGAGCCACGGGGTCCAACGCCCAGCGCCGGGCCGAGGGGGCCATGGCCTGAGTCCCGGCGAGGAAGGGAGGGCTTCTCCTCCGCCTCATGCCTCCACGGGTAGGTTCATGACGATGGCCTGAAGCTTCTTCATGGTGTCGATGTAGCGGGTGAAGTAGGCGTTCGAGATATACCCCTGGAGGTGGTAGCCCAGCCGAGGATCCCGCTCCATGAGGGACTTCAGGACGGAGTTCCGGATCTTCAGGAGGTGGGCGTCCGCCGTGCATTGGGCCGTGAGGGAGTAGGATTCTCGGGCGTATCCGATGCAACCGCCGAAGATCGCCCCCCGGCGGAGCTGGTCAATGACCACGCTCACGCCGCTCTTCCCCGGCAAGCGGAGGGTGATGTCCCCATCCAGGACCACGAAGAAGTCCTGGGCCTTGTCCCCCATGTTGTAGACGGTCTCCCCCGCCTTCAGGGCGACCCGTTCCGCTGCCTCGCTGATGGCGTTCACCTGCTCCGGGAGGAGGAACCCAAAGATCTCCTGGGCCTTGAGCGTTCCGGCCATGATAGACCTCCTTTGTTTGGGGTGGGAACCACTAAACAATGGGAAGGAACGGCGGGGAATGCCAGGAGAACGGTCGAGAGGAAGGGGAGGGGAGCCCCCGGGGCCGCGGGCTGGTGGCGGAATCCCGGGCTAGCGCGTGCCGTCCGCAGGGGCGAGGGCCCGGATGATGCGGGCCGCCATCTCTTCCGGCAGGGAGAGGAGAAGACCTTCCAGGGACCCGGTGACCTGCTCGCTCACCACCAGCCGCCCCGTCTCCAGCTCGTAGACCCAGGCCGATAGCAGGGCTCCGGTCTCACGGATTACCACCGACCCGGTGAGGAGATGGGAAGGTCCCTCGTCTCTCATGGAAGACAGGGTGGATTCCAGGTCCAGGTAGGCTTCGTCTCCCCGGTCTTCGAAGGACATCTCCTTGACGCTGGTTGCCCGCAGGCCCGCGAGGGCCAGCTCGGTCTGGAGCATGAAGGCCACCCCGTACCCCGGCCCCGCTCCCGGATCCTCCGACGCCATCTTCATTTCCGGGGCAAAGACCTGGAAGTCGAAGACCATGAGCTCCCGGACCGCTCTGCTGGGATTGTGACGGCCCTGGGCCCTGATCCGCTCCCGGCGGGCGTCATAGTAGAGCCGGATGAGCGCCGAGTCCTCGAGGGAGGGGATGAGGAGAGCCAGGGGCCCCGGTCCTTCCGTGGAGAGAAAAGCACCCAGGGCCGCGACAACCCCAGCGGTATCCCCCGCCATGAGCTGGGTCCGGGCCAGGTACCGGAGTCCCTGGCGGCGCTGCGTGAGAGTCCCTGCGGGATTCAGGAAGATGCCCAGGTTCCTACCGGCCTCCGCCGGCTCTCCCCGGTAGTAGGCTTCGATCCCCAGCCCCAGGGCCACCTCCACCTCCTCACCCTGGGGTCCCATGTCACCGCCCTGGTTTCCGAAGGCACCCAGGGCGATTCCCAGCCCGGTGAGCGCGGCGATTCCGGCCAGGAGCCCCAGCCCCACCGCCTGCCCCCGGGTGATGGGGGAGGGGCGGCTGGGAGGGAGCTCCTGTCCGATGAACGGGTCCTCGGCTCCGTCGATCCCCACGGCGTAGAGGGGGAGGGGACGGGAGAGCCCCTTGAAGCGTCGTTTCCCCTTGGGGAGGGCCCGGTACCCGGTCCGGTGCCGGATGCTCTCCACCGCGAACTCGCTCAGGAGGACCTGGCCCGGGGCGGCGGCCCCCTGGATACGGGAGGCCGTGTTCACCCCGTCCCCGTAGACGTCCCCGTCGTCCGCCGTGAAGATCTCCCCCACATGGACGCCGATGCGGAGACGGGCGCCGAGCTCCCGGGCGGGGGGGGACTCCTGGAAGCGGTCCCGAAGAGCCAGGGCCGCCTCCGCGGCCCTGGCCGCGCTTTCGAAGGTGGCCAGAACGGCGTCGCCCACGTACTTCACGACCCGCCCCGAACGGGCTTCCACCTCCCCCTGGGCGGCTGCCTGAAGCTCCGCCACCAGGCGAAGGGCTCCGTCCTCGTTCTTCTCCGAAAGGGAGGTGTAGCCGACGATGTCGGCAAACCAGACCGCCGCGAGGCGGCGGTCCCTCTCCTCCGGCGGTTTCTTCTCCTCGGCCATGGTTCGAAGATGGCTCCGGGGCTCCCGGAGCAGCAAGGATCGGAGAATGGGGAGTGGGGGGAGCCGGCCCTTACCGAATCCTTACGAGAGCCGAACCCGTGGGGGCGATTGCCGGGTTGCCCGCCCAATCCCCCACGGCCTAGCTTCCAGGACGACGGGGCGATCAGCCCTTACCAGGCGTCACCGATGGAGCTCTTCTTGGCCTTCCTCTCTCCCAGGCCCGGCCCCCGCCCCCGGGGCAGGATGCCACTGCTCCTCTTCTTCCTGCTGGCTACCCTGGGGCTCTCCCTCTGGCTGGGGTTCCAGGCGGTGGCGGCCGCCGGTTCCCACCGGCGCACGGCGGAGGGGATCCTGAGGGACTACGCCGAGATCGCGGTGTCGGAGTACTCCCGGCGGATCCAGGACGGCCTGGGGCGCCTGATCTGGGACCTCTTCGAGGAGGTCCCGGGGCGGATACGATCGGGACGGCCACCCGGGCCCGAGGTGGTGGCCAGGGAGATGGGCAGCGCTCTCAGAAGGATGGGGTGCCGGTGCGTCGACCTGCGGGCCCGGGCCGCCTACCTGATGGTGGATCTGCGGACGGGTGGGGTGGAGACTCTCCCCGACACGCTCTCCCCGGAGGTGGCCAACCGGGCGGCGGAGGCTGCCCGTGCCCGGTGGGGCGCGGATCCGGGAAACCGCATCGCCTACTTCACCGCCCCCCCGGGAGAGGTCCTGGAAGGGGCCGCGTTCCTGGCCTTCAACGCTTCCCTCGAGGCCGGCGGGGAGGAGGGACGGGGGAGGGCGATCTACCTGCTCCTGGTTCCTTTGGAGACCCTGGGGGAGTTCTTCAGCCTCCTGTACCTCAGTGGTCCCCTCCTCCCGGATGCGGTGGCCGGGGCCCAGCCCAACGACTCCCTGCTGCACCTTGCGGTCTACACCCCCCAGGGCCACCCCGTCTTCTTCTCCCCCAGGCCGGCCACCGAGGCCCTCGCCATCCGGGACACCCTCCCCCCGGAACAGGGCGGGCTCGTGGTCGCGGCTGCCGTTCGCCCCGACGCGGCTCCCTCCCTGGTCATCGGAGGGCTTCCCAGGGCCCGCCTCCCCATCCTTCTGGCCCTCATGGTCCTGACCCTGGGAGTGGGAATCGCGGCTCTGGTGCAGATCCGGAAGGAGGAGGAGTTGGCGCGGCTGCGGGATGACTTCATCTCCGGGGTGTCCCACGAGTTCCGGACCCCCCTCACGCAGATCCGGATGTTCACCGAGCTCATGGCCGATGGGAAGCTCCGGACCGAGGAGGAGTGGACGCGCTCCACCGCCGTCATCAACCGGGAGGCCCGAAGGCTTACCCACCTGGTGGAGAACCTCCTTCATGTCTCCCGGATGGGACGAGCCCCGCTGCACCAGGGGCCCCGGGAGGAAGTGGTGGTACGTGAGGCGATCCACGACCTGACTGAGGCTTTCGCGCCCCTGGCCAGGACCCGCCGGGCGGAGATTGAGGCGACGGTCGACCCTCCGGGCGCGGTGGCCCTGGCGTCCCGGAGCGGGCTCTATCAGATGCTGGCGAACCTCCTGGACAATGCTCTGAAGTACGGCCCGGAGGGTCAGACCATCCACGTGGAGGGGGAGGCCCGCAACGGCCGGGTCCGGATCGCGGTGAACGATCAGGGACCGGGGATTCCCCCCCGGGAGAGGGGGCGGGTCTGGGAGCCCTACCGCCGGCTGCAGCGAGACGTGGATGGGCGCGAGACGGGGAGCGGGATCGGTCTCTCGGTGGTGAAGAGCCTGGCCGAGGCCGGCGGCGGCTCGGCCTGGGTGGAGGAGGGGAGGGGGGGAGGGGCCCGGTTCGTCCTGGACCTTCCGGCGGCGGGGCCGGGGGACGGGGGTGCTTCCGAGGCTGCCCGGCGAGCCGGCGGGAGTGACGGTCCCTCCCCCTCCGGGGAGAGGCTCTGAGGCATGCCCAGGATCCTGGTGTTGGAGGACAACGAGGACCTGGCCTTCGGGCTCCGCACGGTCCTCGACTTCGAGGGTTACGAGGTGGAGGTGGCCCCGGACGGGGAGGCCGGCCTCGCCTCCCTCCGGGCCCGGCCACCGGACCTCCTCATCCTGGACCTGATGCTCCCGGGCAAGAGCGGGTTCGAGGTCCTGCGGGAGCTTCGGGGCACGGGGCACCGGCTTCCGGTCCTCATCCTCACCGCTCGGAGTCAGGAGTCGGACGTGGTCCTGGGGTTCGACGTGGGGGCGGACGACTACGTGACCAAACCCTTCTCCACCGCGGAGCTCCTGGCCCGGGTCAGGGCGCTCCTGAGGCGGGCCTCCCAGGGCGGCCCGGAGGCGGGGGCGCATCCTGTCGCCCGGTTCGGCGAGGTGGAGGTGTCCAGGACCGAGCGGACGATCCGGCGGAACGGGGAGGCCGTCGAACTGACCCCCAAGGAGTTCGATCTCCTGGTGGCGCTCCTCGACCGGAAGGGATCGGTGGCCACCCGGCAGGAGCTTCTCAAGGAGGTCTGGGGCTACGGAAACCCCGACGTCAACACCCGCACCGTGGACGTGCACCTCTCGGAGCTGCGGAGGAAGCTGGAGCGGGACCCCTCGGAGCCAGCCCACCTGCTGACGGTCCGCAAGGCCGGGTATCGGCTGAGGGTGTAGCCCGAGATTGCCGTCTTCAACACGCCGGCGCTTCGCATGGTTGCGTTTACCGTGTGCAGGTAAGCGACGGATGCTGCCCAGGGCGGCCTTGTTCAGCAGCTGGACAGTCTCGCGGGATCGAGCGGGGGCAGGAGCCTCACCGGCAGGGACAGCTCCAGGCACCCATCGAGGTTGGACACGGAAGTGTCTGGATGAGGCTCGCCCCCGACGACACGGGGTCCAATTGGTGGCTCGTTCTTCAATGGGCGGAGGCCGAGGGTGTCTGGCTGGCGGAGCGCGACGCCTACGACGTGCCCTGGCTGGCGCGGTACCGGATCGTAGGCCCTGCGGAGTAGGGCCGCGGGCAACGGCGTCCCGTCTTCCTGATCCGGAGGTATTGCCTCGCCATGATGGCCAGGACGGTGCGGCGGAGGGGGGAGGCCGTCGAACTGACCCCCAAACCGGAGCTTCGCAAGGAGGTCTGGGGCTACGGAAACCCCGACGTCAATACCCGCACCTTCTGACGGTTCCCCTTTCAGGGTAACGAATCCCCCCGGTACGAAGAGAATGCCTCAAGCCGCCGCCGAGGATGCCGATACGAAGGACCAGCAGGGGCACGGTTCCCGTATCGTGGAGGGGAGATGGTGGTGCATCGGTTCCGGCGGATCCTCCTGGCCTCGGGTCGCACGGTCGCGGGCCTTTCCCTTCTCGGGCTCGCCCAGGCAGCGTGTTCGGGCCCCACCCCTACCGAACCTCCGCCCGTGGAGGTCAGCGAGCTTGCCCGGGCGGCCTGGACTTTCGATGTCCTCTGGATCTCGGCACAGGTCCGCGTGAGCTCGGCCTCTGTGGTCTCAGGGGCGAGGGATGGGGGGCGGGGAGCTGCGGTACCGGTCTTCTTCGGGCTCTCCCCCGGTCACCCCGAGCTCTCCATCCTCGGCCCGGACGTGGTGGAGGTGGTCTTCGTTCCGGGGAGCCTGGAGTCGGGCCCGGCCAACGCCGCCAGCAAGAAGAGAAGGATCGCGTTCCGGGTCCAGGTCCGGAACCGGCTTTCCGGGTTGGACCTCGGGGTCTCGCCGGATTTCCCTTCCCCTCCCCCGGGGGTAAACGCCCCCGTGCTGATCCCCTTCGAGACGGTGGCGACCGTCACGAAGGGTGGGGTGGGAGGGGGGAGCGGGGGCGTGGTCGTGGTTCTGCCGTCGGAGGGGGATGTCCTCCCGGCGGACTCCATCTGGGAAGGCCCCCGGCATAACTTCTTCAACGACCGCTCCTGTGGCGCCGCATCGAACGACTGCTTTCTTTTCCGCACGGTGAGGGAGGACCGGACCCGGCGGGGGACCATCGGTCCCGGGGGCCGGTCGGAGGAGGTGAGGTTGGGGTACGACGCGGAACTCACCGTGCAACAGTTCCGGGCCCGCTTGATCCTGGTGGCCGGGGTGTCCAACGGGAGCACTTAGTCCCCCGATGCCGATCCTCCCTTTCCCGATTCCCTCCCGTCACGGAACTGTGACGGGCCTCCAGTAGCTTTTCTCTTCCAGGCAGGCCCGCCGGATCGGTTCGTTCCCATGAGTCGCGCTCCCCGGCTATGGCGGCAGGGCGCCGACCCACCCTATCCCTCGACCATGGCCCATGAAGCTCCTGAGCAAGATCCCCCCTTCGCAGCTGATCCCGTTCCTATCCTTGTGCCTTCTCCTGGACGGCTGTGACCCAGCCGATTCCACCCAGAGCTTCCGGGAATGGGGGGATACCAGGGTGGCCCGGTTCCAGGGGGTGGCTTCCCCCGACACCGCCACCCTCGATCTGGCCTGGCGGGTTCTCCTGGAGGGGGTACCGTCGGCCGTTGCGGCGGGTTCGGATGGTACGGTCTACGTCGCGGTGCCCGGCGAGGGCATCCTTCGGATCGTACCGGACGGCTCCCGGGCAGAGCCGCTCGGGCGGAACGGATCCGCCGATCCCCTCATGTTGCCCGACGGGACCCCGGACCGGGTTTCGGGGTTGGCGGCCCTCCCGGAGGGGCGCCTGGCTGTGCGCCTGGAGGGGAGCCGCCGGCTTCTTCTCCTCGGTCCCAGTGGGGCGATCGAGGCGGAGACTCCTCTCCCCGAGGGACTGGCCCAGCATGGGCATCAAGCGCTGGCGTTGGACGGGTCCGGGCGGCTCTACCTCGGGGTCCCTCCCCGCTTCCCCGAGGACGGGAGCCCGATTTCCCTCCCCCGGGCGGTGTACCTCTCTCTGGGGCAGGCGCTTGAGGTCGGGGACACCCTTTGGGTCCCGGCGGGATACGACCGTGCTTGTCCCATTCTCAGCGAGGAGCACTTCCAGGGGGGTGGCTTCGAGGACATCCGCACCCGCTACTTCCCCATGGTGAAGTGGGGGTTGCACTCTGGTGGGGGTTTGGTGGTGGGATGCCCGGCCTCCTTCGAGTTGGACCGGCTGGAAGTGGGAGGTGGGGTGACCCGCATCTCCCGGGAGTGGACACCGGTTCCCCTGGCGGGCCCGGAAAGGGAAGGGTTCGAGCTCCTCTGGTCCGTTCAGATGCGGACCTCCGGGCGTCCCGGTCGGGAGGCATGGGCCTGGAGGGGTCCCCGGGTGCCGGAGACCAAGCCCGCCTACCATGAGGTTCTCCCAACCCCGGAAGGGCGGATCTGGGTCTGGCCTGCCGGTCCCAGCGTACCCCAGGCGGCGCCTCAGACCTGGCCTCTGGCGGGGCTCCCGGACACCCTCTGGCTCGAGCCCACTCGGGGGGCTTTCGAAGTGTTCGGGGAGGATGGGGGGTTCCTGGGTCACGTGCCCCTGCCCGAGGGGGTTTCCCATTCCCCCTTCGCGCCGGGACCGGCTCCGGTAATGCGGGGCGATACCCTCTGGGCCGTGACCCGGGAAGGTGACGCCTCCGGAGTGGCCCGCTTCACCCTCTCATGGCCGAAGAGGTAAGAACGGTGTTGCGGGGACCCCAGGGGCCCGACTCCGACCGGGGAGGGGATGGATACAGGAACGGACTGACCCCGGGTCCCTACCGGACGCGGAGCACCACGGTGTGGATCTCCCCGCTCTGGGGAGGGACGTCAGGTGCCACCGTTACCCCTATTCTTCCCCCGTCGGAAGAATGGAAGAGCATGTAGGCTGCGTTTCCCGGCCCGAGGGTGACCGCGAGTCCGACCTCTCCGATTCCCAGTACCTCCAGAGGGTACGTACCCTGCTGGGAGAGGGTTGCGATGATCTCCGAGAGCTTCCAGCTGGGCTGCTGGTACTGGGATGGCGCTGTCGGCAGGGCTCCGTCAGCGTAGACGGAGACCGCCCAGTCCGCCATCCACTCCAGCGGGTTCTCCCCGATCACGGTAGCCAGGTTCGCCAGCCCCGCCGTGGTCGAGCCCGCCAGGGCCGTCAGGCTCTGTTCGTCCACGCCGGGGTGGCGATCCAGGACGTACCGGAGGAAGGACCAGGTGGCCCCCCGGGTCTCCAACCCGTCCCGGCCGACGGGGGAGGAGCCCCGGGGGATCTGAACGTGGAGGTAGAACCTTCCGATGTTCCCCACCCCGAATTCCTCGAAGGAGGGTTTGGTCGAAGGGGTCAAGACATGGGAGGATCCGAGGTCGGACCTGGGAGACAGGCCCGCCGCGGCATAGAACAACAGCTCCTCCGCCAGCAGGCTCATGCCCTCGTTCAGCCATGTGTCCTCGAAGACCGGCGCCCCGGTCTCGTACATGCGCCGACCGGAGTTGATGAGATGCTGGAGCTCGTGGCCGGCGGTCATGACCGCCGCTCGGGTGATGGTCTGGGGGTCCAGGGGGGTCCCCGCCTCCCCGTTGGGGTCGGGCACCGCCAGGTAGAGGACCTCGGCCAGGTTGCTGGAGCCGCAATCCGCCCGGGGGAAGAGGTCCCCTCTCCAGAAGAACCCCGAGGCGGTCCCCACCTGGCCCGGGGGAGTGATTTCGTTCACACCGCGGGTGAAGAAGAGGAGCACCCGGCTGTTCCCATCCAGATCGGTAGGTTGGCCGAAGGCCGCGGTAAGGGTCGGGAAGACCATCTGGTCGAAGCGCGCGCCGAACCCGGAGAGTTGGGCGTCGGAGAACCCCGGCACCGGGTTCGATTCGTCGGCGAGGACGATGCTGCGGGTCCCCACGGCTACCACGCGGGCCACCGAGCTCCGGACCCGGGCGCAGTCCCCGCCCACGTTCAGAGAGAGGCGCTCACCCGGCTGGGGGGGCGAGCCCCATCCTGTGGGAGGGCGCCCGGCGGGGGCCTCCAGGGGAAGCCGGGGCACCGACCCCGGACGGGGAAGCTGCTCCATCTCCCGGGCACGGATGACATCGTGCAGGGAGGGGCCGTCCTCCTGACCCGGGTGGGGGAGTGGAATCGACTCCCCGCGCGGTGCCGGGAGGGGGCCCGCCGCTCCCGACACCCCCGCCGCTCCCTGCGGAAGGGGGTCGGCACCCTCGGCCGTGACCACCACACGGATCGGGGTGGACTGCAGGGGGCCGGTCTGCAGAAGCGGAATGGCCAGGAAGGCGGCTTCCCCCGATCCCGGATTGAGACAGAGGGAGGCCTGGCTGCCCGGGGAGCGAAGGTGGGCAACCTCCCCCACCCCCAGGGCGATACCGCGGCCCTTGCATCCGTCCAGCTCGGATCCGGTAGGGGAGTCCTGGCAGGCCAGGAGGACCAGGAGGGCGAAGGCGTGCCCCACCGGCCGGAGCCATTGGGTTTCGTGCGGCATCTGATGTGCCCAAGGTTGTCGAGGCCCGGGGGTCGATGGATCCCTGTCCCCCGGCCGTATCCGTCTAGTTCAGGAAGCTGAAATCGGCCCGGGCGAAGTTGCCCTGACGGTCCACGGCGAAGACCCGGACGCCCGCCAGGGTCTCCGGGGTCAACCCCACGGAGTTGAGCCTGAGATCGGGGATCACGGTGCCCAGGTACCCCTCCAGCCCCCGGCTCAGGACCTTCCCATCCCGGAGGAGGATCTGGACGTAGGAACCCGCGAGGTCCCCATCGGGATCGCTGGCCGCGAGTGTGAACTGCACCCGGGGGTCCCCGGTGGCGCTGCCGGTCAGGGCCGCCCGGAATTCCGAGATCAGAGGGGGCTTCCCGGTGGGCCGGTTCATGGGGACCTCCACCACGTCCGTGGTATTCCCGTCGGTATCCCAGACCCGGAGGGCGAAGCATCCGTTGGCGGCCTGTCCCTCGTTCAACCCCGAGTTCAGGACCATGACCACCCTGACCGTATCCTTCCCCTGGTTCCGGCTTCCCGTGCGGTTGAGTCCCGTGAGGATCACCGGTCCGGCCTTCAGAAGGGTGTTCTGCTCGCAGTCGGTGATGTCCCAGGAGTAACCGGCAATGTCCGGTGCCGTGGCGGCGTTGGGCGAGCCCGGGTCGAAGGCCTCGAAGAAGAAGACGCTGAGGCCATCCTGGAAGCTATTCCCGATGTGGGTGATCGCAGGTCGGTACCGGGGGTCGGAGCACACAACGGTGAATGGAACGTCCGTGAGCTTGGGCGGGCTCACCGTTACCTTCCTGAGACGTCCGCCACCCGTGGTGATCACGCAGTTGGGGGCCACATGGGCCAGGCGGACCTCATAGCTCCCGGCCTCGATGTCGTCGAAGC
>JBFYZD010000037.1:0-6500 GCA_041309685.1 Gemmatimonadales bacterium
GTGGCTCTCCCCACCCTGGCCAGCTTCTGGCGGGATCGCCTGAGGATCAGCGCCCGGGCGGCCCTGGCGGCGGTGATCCTGGGTGGGGGCGCCGCGCTCCTGGGGGGGCTCCGGGGAGGGGATCTCCTGAAGGGGTTGCTGGGGGAGGGGGGGGTGGCCTTCCTGGAGGGGGTCCTGGGTCCCGGTTACCTGAGCCTGGCTCCGGTGGCCCTCTCGGCGTTGGCGCTCCTGGTGGGGAGCGGCGTGGGGTTCTGGCGCCCGGATTGCCCAGGGCCCCGCAGCTGAGCGGGGCGGTTCTCTCCCGCCCCGCTCCCGCCTCGGTGCGGCGCCGTCTCAGAACGCCGGCGGGGCGTACCGCTCCAGGTAGTTGAGGTCGAACTCGTCGAAGGCTACCACGTACACGGTACCCCGCCCGAAGCCGATGACCCGTTTTCCGCTGTCCAGGAGGACCGTTCCCACCCGCTTCCCGGCCGGGTCGAAGACGTCGTAGGTGCTGGGCCCACCGGCTTCCACGTGCCGGCGGACCCAGGCCCGCCCCGCTCCGTCGATGGGGATCCTGCCACCGAAGAAGGGGGGCTTTCGCTCGGGCCAGGTGTACTGGCTGATCTCCCGGGCCACGCTTCCCCCGCCGCCCCGCGCGAAGCTCATGGAGGCGACCCCGTTCACCGCCTCGATCCTCATCCCGATTCCTCCCCCGGCCCGCCCCTGCTCCGCCAGGTACTCCTCCTTCTCGGCGGTGCCGATCCGGACCGGATCGAAGGGCGTGGCCGGTCCTCGGGTCAGGGTGCCATCGGGTCCGAGGCGCTCCAGGTGGTAGTCGGCGGCCCGGGCGATGACCAACGAGCCGTCCGGGGCCACGCCCCAGGCATCCTCCGGCGAGAGCGGCACGGCGGAGATCCTGACGTTCTGGTTGTTGGCTCCTCCGGTCGAGGCCTGGGTCATGTCGGGGGTCTTGAAGGTCGCGACCCTCTGGTGGGCGCGACTGGAGCGGTCAATGCGGAGGATGGGAGCCGAGTCGGGAAGCGGTCCTCCCATCCCGCCGGGCATGCCCCGGGCGTAGATCCGTCCCTGGCCGTCCACGCCCTGGGGTAGGGCCGTGACCACCGGCTGCCCGGGCTGGAAGTCGCCGACCATGATGGGCATGGTGGGTCCGAAGGAGAGGTCGGGCCCCAGAGCCACGAGTCTCCCGTTGCCCAGGTCCACCAGCAGGGTGGAATCCCCAGGAAGGGCCCAGACCGCGTCAGGCTGCCGGTACTCCTCCGGGCCCCCTCCCTCCCGGCCGATGACGGTACGCCTGCCGGCCGCCAGGTCCACCAGGTAGAGAGCCTTGGCCAGGGGGTCCGCAACCAGGACCCGGCCGTCCGGGAGTTCCCGGACCGTCTGGATGGAACCGAAGTCCTCGTTGAGGCGTGCCGTGGGCGGGCCCAGGCGGGCCTGGGCCTGAGCGTTCTCCGGGGCCGAGGCGCCGGCCAGGAGGAGGAGGGCGAGAACCAGGGGAGTGGGGAAGGGGCTTCGCGTGGCCATGGTGGTCATCCAGGCAATGGGCCGAAAGAGAACGAGCAGGGGCACCCAATGTGTAGATGCACCCGGGTGCGGCTGCAGTTGCCTGACAAGATGGATGCCGGGAGGCCGGAGCGCACCCGGGAAGGGCTCCCATCGGACGGGCGGTGGCTGATCCGGGCTTCGGACCCTAGACTCCAGCGATCCGACCGCCGAGCTTTCCAAGGAGCCTGCCCGATGAGGTCCTCAGCCCTCCGCCCTCTCCGGGTCGCTCCTGCGGTGATGTCCGGTCCCGCCTTCGGGGCCCCGCTCCTCGGTCTTCTCCTCATGACGGCCTGCCAGAGCGCCCCCGCCCCCCTTCTGGACCACCAGGCCCTCCTGGAGCGCTTCGACTGGTGGGACAACCGGGACTGGGACTGGTACGAGGCCAGGGTGCCCTTCTTCGAATCCCCGGACCGGGAGATCGACGCCACCTGGTACTACCGCTGGGAGCTCCTCACCAAGCACCTGGTGTACGGCTCCCCCGCCACCGGGTACACCCTCACGGAGTTCATCGACCGTCCCTTCTGGTCCGGGAGCTACGGGGCCATCTCCTGCCCCCTGGGCCACCAGGCCTACGAGCTCCGCTGGCTCAAGGACCGGCGCATCATCGAGGACTTCGCCCGCTACTGGTTCGAGACCCCCGGCGCCCAGCCCCGGAGCTACTCCAACTGGTACGGGGACGCCATGTGGGCCACCTATGCCGTGGTGGGGGACACCACCTTCCTCCGGGCGGTCTATCCCCACATGGAGGCCCAGGTGGAGGGGTGGACGGCGGAGCGGTGGGACGCCGATCACGGGATGTACCGCTGGGTGGGGGCCTGGGACGGCATGGAGACGAACATCAACTCCCGCCTCACCGACGACGAGTTCGGCGGCGCCGAGGGATACCGGCCCACCCTCAACGCCTACCTCTTCGCCGACCTCACAGCGCTGGCCCGCACCGCCGCCCTCTTCGGCGACCGGGAGAAGGCGGCGGACTACCAGGTCCGGGCCGACGCCCTCCAGGCCCGGGTGCAGGAGGAGCTCTGGGATCCGGAGCGCGAGTTCTTCTTCCACCAGTTCGCCTTCGGCGAGAGGGGCGGGATCCTGGCCGGGAGCCTGACGTACCAGACGGGGCCGTTTGCCGGCGACCCCCACGGCCGTGAGCTCCTGGGCTACGTTCCCTGGCAGTTCCACCTCCCGGACGCGGGGTACGAGGCGGCCTGGAGGTTCCTCATGGATCCGGCGTACTTCCGGGCTCCCTTCGGCCCCACTGGAGTGGAGCAGGGGGACCCCCAGTTCTTCGTGTCCCCCCGCTGCTGCGTCTGGAGCGGGAACGCCTGGCCCTACGCCACCTCCCAGACGCTGGCGGCGCTGGCCAACCTCCTGAACGACTACGACCAGGAGGTCGTGGACCGGGAGGACTACTTCGAGCTTCTGCGCACCTATGTCCTGGCCCACCGGCGGGAGGGCCGGCCCTACGTCGCCGAGGCCGCCGATCCCTTCACCGGCTCCTGGGACGGGCACAACACCTTCTACCACTCGGAGCACTACCTCCACTCCAGCTTTCTGGATCTGGTCATCACGGGCCTGGTGGGGCTCCGCCCCACGGCCGGGGACACCTTGCGGGTGAACCCCCTGGCGCCGGAAGCGTGGGACTGGTTCGCCCTGGAGGGCGTGGCCTATCACGGCCGCGATCTCACCATCCTCTGGGACCGGGACGGGAGCCGGTACGGAAGAGGGGCGGGGCTGGCGGTCTTCCTGGACGGGGAGGAGGTGGGCCGGTCCCCCATCCTTGCGGATCTCCGCATCCCGATCCCGCCGCCGCCCCCTCCGGAGCCCGAGCCCCGTCCGGACAACTTCGCCGTGAACAACGACGGGGGGCACTTCCCCCTCGCGTCGGCTTCCTCCTCCCATCCCCTCTTTCCTCCCTTCTACGCCGTGGATGGGAACCGGTGGTACCACCCCTCCCCGCCGAACCGCTGGGTGGCCGGGGGGGGTGGCGAGGACCCGGCCGGGTCCGACTGGTTCGAGGTGGACTTCGGGGTGGAGCGCCCCCTCACCCGTATCCAGCTCTACTTCCTGGACGACGACGCCGGGCCGGCGGTGGAGGTGGTCGGGGAGGAAGGAGGCTCCGGGTTCCCCTCTTCGGCGTCGGAAGGATCCCCTCCCGTCCTCCCCCCCGTGAGCTATGCTCTGGAGGCCTGGGACGGAGAGAGGTGGAGGGCCATCCCGGGGCAGCGGCGAAGCCCGGAGGCACCCGCGGGTCGCCGTGCCAACACCGTGACCTTCCCGGAGCTCGCGGCGGCGAAGATCCGGGTCGTCCTCCACCATGCCCCTGGCGCCGTCTCCGGACTCACGGAATTCGAAGCCTGGGGACCCGGGAGCGTCCCCCTGCGCGAGCCCACCGCCCCCGTGGCCAACCTGGCCTGGAACCCTGGAGACCGCCCCTGGCCCAGGGTCTCGGCTTCCTTCACCGGCCCCAGCGACGAGGCCGCCCAGGCGGTGGATGGCCATCTCTCCTTCACCCGCTACTCCCGGAACCGGTGGACGGCCTATGGCTCCCCCAACCGGGAGGATTGGCTGGAGGTGGATTTCGGAGAACCCCGTGAGGTGGGACGGGTGGAGCTCTTCCTGTACGGGGATGGGCGGGGTGTGGCTGCGCCGGTGGCCTACACCGTCCAGCGCTGGAACGGGAACGGTTGGGAGGAGGCCGCCGTCCGGTCCCGGAGCCCGGAGCACCCGGTTGCCTGGGCCGTGAATGAAGTGGAGCTGACCCCGCAGGCGACGGAGAGGATCCGGGTGGTGTTCACCCACCAGCTCCCCGCTGTCACGGGGCTGACGGAGATACGCGTATGGCCACGATGAGTCGGGGCCAGGGCGCCGGCGGTTCGGCCGGGAAAGCGGCCTGCCTGGCCCTCCTGGTGGCGGCCTGCACCCCAACGCCCGAGGCACCGGGATGGTCGCCCGCGCCGGGATTGAAGACCCGGTGGGCGGCGGACGTGGATCCGGCCCATCCCCTTCCGGAATACCCCCGGCCGCAGCTGGTGCGAAGGGAATGGACGAGCCTGAACGGGCTATGGGCCCTGGCCGTCGAACCGGATTCGGACACGCCCCCCCTGGCCTGGCCGGACACCATCCTGGTGCCCTTCCCGGTGGAGTCCGCCCTGGGCGGAGTGGCCAGGGCGGTGAGGCCCGGGGACCGGGTCTGGTACCGGCGCACCTTCACCCTCCCGAACGTGCCTCCGGGGACCCGCTGGCTCCTCCACTTCGGGGCCGTGGACTGGGAGGCGGAGGTCTTCCTGAACGGGCGGAGCCTGGGGGTCCACCGGGGAGGGTACGATCCCTTCTCCTTCGACCTTTCCGGGGGGCTCTCCTCCGGTGGGGAGCAGGAGCTGGTGGTGGCGGTCCGTGACCCCACCGACGAGGGGGACCAGCCCCGGGGGAAGCAGGTCCTGGATCCCCACGGGATCTGGTACACGGCCGTCACGGGAATCTGGCAGACCGTCTGGCTGGAGCCGGTACCGCAGACCCATGTGCGGGGCCTTCGCCTGGACCCGAACCTGGTGGACGGCACTCTGAGGCTCACGGTAGACGCGGGAGGGCCCCAGGCCCCCGTGGGGTTCCTGGCCCTGGTTCGCGCCGACGGCGCCGAGGTGGCGCGGGGGGAGGGCAGGGCAGGGGAGCCTCTCGCTCTGGCCATCCCCGAGCCCCGTCCCTGGTCCCCTTCCGATCCCTTCCTCTACGATCTCAGGGTGGAGCTGGAGGGCGGCGATGTGGTGGAAAGCTACTTCGGGATGCGCTCCATCGGGGTGGGCCCGGATGCCCGGGGGCGGCCCCGGCTCCTCCTGAACGGGGAGCCCCTCTTCCAGTACGGGCTCCTGGATCAGGGTTGGTGGCCCGACGGGCTCTACACCGCCCCCACCGACCAGGCGCTGCGCTTCGACATCACCACCAGCAAGGCCCTGGGCTTCAACCTCATCCGCAAGCATGTGAAGGTGGAGCCGGCCCGGTGGTACTACCACGCCGACCGGGAGGGCATCCTGGTCTGGCAGGACATGCCCAGCGCGGACAACGAGACCGCGACGGCGCGGGGGGAGTTCGCCGGAGAGTTGGAGCGGGTGGTGGCGGCGCTGGAGAACCACCCTTCCATCGTGATGTGGGTCCCCTTCAACGAGGGGTGGGGACAGCACGACACGGAACGGTATGCGTCGTGGCTGAAGGCACGGGACCCCGCCCGGCTGGTGAACAACGCCAGCGGGTGGACGGACACCGGGGTAGGGGACGTCCTGGACATCCATCGCTACCCGGGACCCGGTGCCCCGGACGCCGAGGCCCTCGCCGGACGGGCCGCCGTCCTGGGGGAGTTCGGGGGGCTCGGCCTCCCTCTCCCCGGGCACACCTGGGTGGAGGAGGAAAACTGGGGGTACCGGTCCTACCAGACGCTGGAGGAGCTGAACAGGGCCTACGGTGACCTCCTCTTCCAGCTCCGGCCTCTCATCGGGGAAGGGCTCTCCGCCGCGGTCTATACCCAGACCACCGACGTGGAGGTGGAGGTGAACGGGATCCTGTCCTACGACCGCGAGGTGGTGAAGCTCTCCCCCGGGTCGGCGGCGCTTCACCAGGCCCTCCACGGTCCTCCACCCGAGCTGAGGGAGGTCGTTTCCACCTCTGGGGAGAGGGGACAGATCTGGCGCTATACCGTGGAGGATCCCGGCCCGGGTTGGTCGGGGCCCGACTTCGATGACGCCGCCTGGTCCGAGGGCCCCGGGGGATTCGGCACCCCCGCGACCCCCGGCGCCCGGGTGGGGACGGTCTGGGACACCTCGGACCTCTGGCTTCGAAGGAGCTTCGACCTCCCCGGCGAAGCCCTCCTCGGCCTCCGGGCAGGGAGACTCTTCCTGCGCGTCCACCACGATGAGGACGCCGAGATCTTCCTGAACGGGGTCCTGGTTGCAGCGCTTGAAGGCTACACCACC
>JBFYZD010000038.1:0-10216 GCA_041309685.1 Gemmatimonadales bacterium
CCTACATCTCCTTCGAGCACTCCGTGAACCTTGCCGGCGGCCAGCCCGTGTCCATGGACAACATGAAGGAGGTCTACGAGTACTGCTCCGCCCTGGGGATCCCGGTGTTCTTCGACGCCACCCGAACCGTGGAGAACGCCTACATGATCCAGTGGAAGGACCCCCGCTACGCCACCACCCCCATCAAGGACATCGTCCGGGAGATGATGCTCTACGGCGACGGGTGCACGGTGAGCGGGAAGAAGGACTTCCTCATCAACATCGGGGGATGCCTGGCCTACCGGGATAACGCCGAGTGGGCGGCGGACGCGGAGGAGATGCTCCGGGTGTACGAGGGAAACGTGACCGACGGTGGGTTGGCCACGGCGGACCTGGCGGCCATGGCGCTGGGGGTGAGGGAGATGACCGACGACCGGCATATCCGCTCCCGGGTCCAGCAGACCCAGTTCCTGGGCCGTCTCCTCGTGGAGGCGGGGATCCCCATCGTCACTCCTCCCGGGACCCACGCCATCTTCCTGGACGCCAAGCGGTTCCTCCCCCACCTGGAGCAGGACCAGTACCCGGCCCAGCGACTGGCCGCCGAGATCTACATCGAGTCCGGCGTCCGGACCATGGAGCGCGGGAACGTCTCCAAGGGCCGGGATCCCGCAACCGGGGAGAACTACCGCCCCGCCCTGGAGTTGGTGCGCCTCACCCTCCCCCGGCGGGCCTACACCAACGACCACATGCGGGCGGTGGCCGACGCCGTCGTCCGGGTGTGGAACCGGAGAGACCAGATCAGGGGGCTGCGGTTCGTCTACGAGCCGGAGAAGCTCCGGTTCTTCCAGGGACGCTTCGAATCCCTCTGAGGAAATGGCCTACGCATCCCACTCCCACCCCGAGGTGAAGACCATGTTGCACGGATGCCGATCCCTCGCCGCCAGGATCTTCCTCCTGGCCACGCTCGCCCTCCTCGTGTCCCCGGCCGGGACCGCCGGGCAGCAGACGCCACCCCAGGAGCGGCTGGCCATGCACCAGGCCCATGTGGCCCTGGCGGAGGCGTCTCCCCTTAAGAACCTCCCCTGGCAGTTCATCGGGCCCACCAACATCAGCGGCCGCATGACGGACATCGCCGTGATGACCCCCAAGGGGGAGAGCTACACCATCTACGTGGCGGGGGCCTCGGGAGGCCTCTGGCGCACCGACAACGAAGGGGTGACCTGGGAGCCGGTGTTTCAGCACGCCGCCTCCACCTCCATCGGCGACGTCACCATCGCCCCCTCGAACCAGGACATCCTCTGGGTGGGATCGGGGGAGGCCAACATCTTCCGCTCCTCCATGGCGGGCGCCGGTGTCTACAAATCCACGGACGGCGGGGAGAGCTGGACCCACATGGGGCTGGCCGGGACGCACACCATTTCCCGGATCGTCATCCACCCCACCAACCCCGACGTGGTCTACGTGGCCGCTTCCGGCCACGAGTGGACCCACAATGAGGAGCGGGGGCTCTACAAGAGCACGGACGGCGGCCGGAGCTGGAACCGGATCCTCTTCGTGGACGACCAGACGGGCGTCATCGACCTGGTCATGCACCCCACCGAACCCAACACCCTCTACGCCGCCACCTGGCAGCGGACCCGGGAGAAGTGGAACGACCCCCGGAACGAGGCGTGGTACGACGGGAGCGCCATCCACAAGACCACCGATGGCGGCGCCACCTGGACGGAGGTCACCGCGGGCCTGCCCGCCGCACAGCACAGGGGCCGCATCGGCATCGATATCGCCCGCTCCAACCCCGACGTCCTCTACGCCTTCGTGGACAACTACGAGACGGCCCAGGAAGCCCCGGAGGGCGAGACCGACGCCTACGGGCGGCCCCGGGGGCCGGTGATCAAGGGAGCCACGGTCTTCCGATCCGACGACGCCGGGAGAAGCTGGCGGCAGGTGAGCGAAGCCAACGCCTTCATGGAGGGGCTCGCCGGGACCTACGGCTGGGTGTTCGGGCAGATGCGGGTCGATCCCAACGACGAGAACCGGATCTACGTCATGGGGCTCGGCCTCAACGTCTCCGACGACGGGGGCAGGACCTTCCGCTCGCTCGACGGGATGCACGGCGACCACCACGGACTCTGGATCGACCCCGCCAACTCCGACTACCTGGTGAACGTGAACGACGGCGGGGTGGCGATCTCCTACGACCGCGGGGAAAGCTGGCGGACCTTCTACGACAATCTCCCCCTCGTGCAGTTCTTCAACGTCGCCCACGACATGGGCGACCCCTTCAAGGTCTACGGCTCCATCCAGGATCACGGAAGCTACTGGGGGGTCGTGGACCTGAGCCGGGGACGGGGCAACATCCCGGCGGTCCAGTTCGAAGGAGCGCCCGGGGGGGAGGGTTCCAGCCACGCCATCGACCCCACCGACCCCGACATCGTCTACTCCGCCGGCTTCTACGGGACGATCCAGCGGACCAACATGGCCACCGGGGAGAGCGAGAACCTGGTGCCCCGCCCGGAGCCGGGCGAGCCCAACTTCCGGGGACAGTGGGTGGCCCCCTTCATCCTCTCCCCCCATAACCCCCGGGTGGTCTACCACGGAATGAACTTCCTCTTCCGCTCCATGCACCGGGGGGATTCCTGGGAGCGCATCAGCCCGGACCTCACCTTCAACGACCCGGCCAAGTACGGGGACATCCCCTACCAGACCCTTTTCTCCATCGCCGAATCCCCCTTCACCTTCGGTCTCCTCTACGTGGGAACCGACGACGGGCGGATCTGGCGAACCGACGATGGCGGGGCCGAGTGGAGGGAGATCAACCGGGGCGTGCCGGTGAAGTGGGTGGCGGAGCTGGTGGCGTCGAAGTACGACGAGAACACCGTCTACATGGCCCAGAACGGGAAGCGGGACGACGACTTCAAACCCTACCTCTGGAAGTCCACCGACAAGGGGGAGAGCTGGACCTCCATCGTGGCGAACCTGCCTTCGGGGCCGGTGAACGTGATCAAGGAGGACCCGAAGAACCCGCAGGTGCTCTATGTTGGGACCGACCTGGGGGTGTACGTATCCCTGAACGGTGGCCGGGAGTGGCTCTCCCTCCCCGGTGGGAACCTCCCGACCTCCTTCTTCCATGACCTGGTGATCCACCCCCGGGAGGACATCCTGGTGGCCGCCACCCACGGGAGAGGCCTCTGGGCCCTGGACGTGAGACCCCTCCAGGCCCTCACGCCCGAGGTCCAGGCCGAGGCGGTCCATCTCTTCGATCCCGAGCCGGCGCGAGCCCCGCAGGGGTTCAGGGCGGGCGGGGGCGGCGCGACCCTCCAGTACTGGGTGGGGAGCGATGCCCGGCAGGCGCTCATCCAGGTCAAGGACGGCCAGGGCCGGTTGCTGAGGGAGTTCAACGGACCCGCCGACCGGGGGCTGAACACCGTGGCCTGGGACCTGAGCCTTCCCATGGAACCGGCGGCGGCCACGGGAGGGAGAGGCCGGACGAGCCGGGCGGCCCCCGGGAGCTACACCGTCACCGTGACCGTGGGGAGGGCCTCCGCCGAGGGGACGCTGGAGGTGATCCGATAGGCTATCCTTAACCAGGTGAAGCCTTTACGGGGCGCCTTCCATCGGGAGGGCGCCCCTTCGTCTTCCCTTGCGGCAGCCGCGGGATTCCGTTTTCATATCCCCGTGGTATCCCTTCAAGTTGCCGTAAAGGCCCCCGATCCAGATCCGGTGTAATCGAAGACCTCGGCACGGGACGGGGGTCCCTTCGGCCGATCACCCGCCGGGAGACCTGGTGTGACCACCTGGAAAGAGCTGAAGGAACGACGTCTGTTTCAGATCGTCGCCTCCTACGCCGTGGCCGGCTGGGTGATCCTGGGAGTCTTCGACCAGATCATCGACCGGGGCCTCCTTCCAGAGATCGTCTACCGGATTCTGCTGATCCTCTATTTCGGGGGGATGGTGGCGGCCGCTGTCTCCGGATGGTTCCACGGCGAAAAGGGCCACCAGCAGGTCACTCGCCCCGAGGTGATGGTCCTGACCCTGGTGGCCCTTCTCACCCTCTGCGGAGTCGGCTGGGCGGTCCGGGAGCACCTGCGGATGGGGCAGGTGCGCACGGCGGCGGGAGAGGCGGGGCTAGCCCTCCAACGGGTTGCGGTGCTCTACTTCCGTGACCTCACCCGTGGGGAGGACCTCTCCTACCTCGCCGACGGCCTTACCGAGTCCCTCATCGAGCGCCTCTCCGGCAGCCAGGCGCTGGACGTCCTGAGCCGCAACGCCTCTTCCGCCTTCCGTGATTCCACCCTTCCCACCGACAGCATCGCCCGCATCCTGGGCGCCGGCACCATCGTGGACGGTACCGTGGAGCGCAGGGGGGACCGGATCCGGGTGAGCACCTCGCTCATGGACGGGGCCAGCGGGGCCGAGATCCAACGGGGGTCGGTGGAACGGCCCGCCGAGGACATCCTCGCCCTTCAGGGCGAGGTGGCCGACGAGGTGGCCCTCCTTCTGGGCCGGTGGCTGGCCGAGGAAGTGGAGCTTCGGGAAGCCCGGAGTGGCACCGAGAGCGGGCTCGCCTGGACCCTCTTCCAACGGGGGGAGAGAAGGCGGGAGGAGGGAGCCAGGGCCCTGGACGACGGAGACCGGGAGACCTTCGCCCAGGCCTACCGTGAAGCCGACTCCCTCTATGCCGAGGCCGAGAGGGCCGACCCGGAGTGGACGCCTCCCCTGGTGCAGCGTGCGCTCCTCTCCGACCTCCTGGCCCAGGTGTCGGCTCGGGAGGACCCCAGGAAGGCGGTCAGCTGGGTGAACGCCGGCATCCAGTATGCCGATCGGGCCCTCGGGCTCGATCCCCGGTCCGCGGAAGCCCTCCTGGTGCGGGGAAGGCTGGAGTACTTCCGGTGGCGGGGCGGCCTGGAGATGGACCCCCTTGCCTCGGAGGAGGCCTTCCAGCGGTCCATCTCCGACCTGGAACAGGCCACCGCCCTGGACCCTGCCCTGGCGGAAGCCCACAGCATCCTGAGCCTCCTCTACTCGGAGAAGGCCGACAACACCGGAGCCAAGCTGGCGGCGCGGGCGGCCTACGAGGCGGACCAGTTCCTCCGCTCGGCCGACGAAGTCCTCTTCCGGCTTTACGCCACCTCCTACGACCTGGAGCAGTTCCGGGACGCCACCGAGTACTGCGAGGAGGGGAGGAGGAGATTCCCCCGGCACCTTCTCTTCCGGGAATGCCGCCTCTGGCTCCTGGCGGCCCCCTCCCCCCAGGCCCCCGCCCCGGATCCGGATGAGGCCTGGGCCACCCTGGAACTCTACCTCGAGGTGGCGCCACCCCAGTTGAAGGAGTACCTCCGCCTGAAAGGCCAGATCCTGGTCGCGGGAACCCTCGGCAAGGCGGAAATCCCCGACAGTGCGGAGGCGGTCCTGGCTCGCTCACGGGCCACCCCCGCCATGGACCCGGAGATGGAGCTCCTGGGGCTGGAGGCGCTGGTCCGCCTCCAGATGGGCCAGGAGGAGCAGGCTCTGGAGCTGCTGAAGACCTACCTCACCCTGAATCCCCAGCACCGGGCCGGATGGCAGTGGACGGCCCACTGGTGGTGGCGCCCGCTTCAGAACAACCCCGAGTTCCGGAGGTTGATCGGAGGGTAGGGCACGGGGGCTCCCTGGGAGGGGGGGGATCTGCGGCCCCAATGACCCGTCCTCCCCGCCTCCCCCTCCCGACGACCCATCCCGACGACCCTCCTTGCGTGGGCCTCGGAGGTAGCTTAGACTTAAAAGGTTTCAAGAAAAACTAATTTCAAAAACCTACCGAACCGACCCTTTGGGAGCCGGTTGTCGGCAAAGGCCTCAGCCTCCCCGGAGTTCGCACGCCTGGCCCTGTCCCCCCCTCAGGAGAAGCGGTATGCGACGTACCATCGGTGTGTCCCTCGGGTTGTTGATCCTATCCGGATGCGGGGATCTCAACCAGCCCAATCCTCTTGAGCCTCCCCCCCCGACGACCCCTCCCCCCCCGCCTCCTCCGACATCTCGGACGCCAACAACGGAGGAAACGAGCACTTCTTCTGGCTCCCTCCGGTGGTGTTGCGGCCCGGATACTCGGGGGTGGCCCTGACCGACATCAGCCCGGTGGTGGAGATCTGCCGCCTGGACCGGGCAACCATGGCTTGCGAGCCAGGAACGCCGCTCCTCGCCGAGCTCGGCATGGACGCGGGACCGGTCTTCGACCGGGTCTTCCTGGGATGGGGCGGGAACTACTGGGTCACATGGCGCCGGTCGGTGTTCACGCCCGAGGAAGGGAAGTCCTACCGGGTCAGCGTGGTGGTGGCGGGGCTTGAGTTGGGCTTCTTCGATGTGGAGATCCGCCCCGGCGGCCGCTGGTGGAACCTCACCCGGAACGACGGCTTCGTCCAGATCGCCGACACGGGTCCATTCCTCTTCGGGTTCCGCGTGGAGGAGGGAGCCCTGGAGCAGGCCTTCTGCGACGCGGCCGGCCAGGGGCTGGAGGACTGCGATGTCCAGCTGGTGGGCGACGAGACCGGAGGCACTCTCAGGGTATTCGAAAACCCGGGAGCCACCGGGGAGACCCCTGCGGCGGTGGTGGTGATTCCTGCCAACTCCGCCCTTCTGGAAGGTGAACCGATCTCCGAATTCGTCGTCATCGCCGAGCTGGAGGACGAAGGGACGACCCAGGGCGGGGGCGTGCCGGGGAACAACCAGGTTCCCTACTTCCTCGACTTCAGGACGGAGCCACCTGGCATCGAGTTCGATACGAACGGGGGGGGCGTCCAGATCACCATCTGTCAGGATCTGGACTTCCTGGCCACCGTGCCGGAGTCCCTGCACCCCTTCCTGCGGCCGTTCATCGTGTACTCCGACGGCACCACGGTGCTTCCCGGTGAGGGGGAGTATTCGGTAGGGGCCGCGGAGTGCGAGGGGTACGGAGTGGGGTCCCTCGACCAGCACAGCCATGGAAAGGGATTGCTTGGCCGGTTTGCCGAGGGGTTGTCCAGGGCAGGCCGCTCCCTGCTCCCCCGCCCTCTCTTCGCCCGGCGCCTTCACGGGGGCCTGAACACCACCGTCTACAGCACCAGGGGAGACGTACAGGGGGAAGGGGATAACGCCCCCGCCTTCGAGCTCGCCGCTGAGGAGTTCAGGGTGGAGGTGGGCGCGATCCTGGACGTGGATCCCCTCACGACCTTCGCGGTGGTTCCGAACGGGGAGGTCGGCTCCCCCACCCAGATCTGGATCCAGGCCAGGAACGGCCTCGAAGAACCCTTCCCCTTCGGCGGGAACTCGGTCGTAGTCACGATAAGCGGAGCCAACGCCGAGAGCCCGGCTGTGGTGGACCACGGGGACGGCACCTACTCCACCAGCTACACGCCCGCGGAGGCGGGCCAGGACCTCGTGACCATCACCCTGGACGGGCAGGAGATCTCCGGAAGCCCCTACCTGACGGAGGTGTCCGGTTACGGCGTCCTCTCGGTGGTGGCTCGGGTGGACGGAGCGCCGGCCCAGGGCATCCAGATCCTGCTCTTCGACGCGTCAGCGCAGATCGCCTCGGCCATTACCGATGCGACCGGAGAGCTTTCCTTCCCGAACCTCCCCTACGGGAGCTACCTGGTCCAAGCCGCCGGGGGATACGACTTCGACGTCGCCTTCCCCCAGCCCACCAGGCCGGTGGATCTGGCGTCAACCGGTGAGACCGTGGAGTTCCTGGGCATCACCCAGGCCCTGCCCGCCAACGTACGGGTGTGGCGGCTGGCGGACGGAGGAAACGGCAACGCTTACGAGTACGTGCGGAGCTTCGGCTCCTGGAGCGACGGCGCCGGTGCGGCCCTGCAGACCACCCTCCTGGGGGTGGCCGGCCACCTGGGCACCGTCACCAGCGCCGGGGAGAACGCCTTCGTGAACAACCTGCGTTTCGTGGGAATCCCGAATCCCACAGGCGCCCAGGCTTCCGTGGGTGCCTTCCCTCCCGATGATATGCGGGCCTGGATCGGCCTTACCGACGAGGCCCAGGAGGGTGTGTTCGCCTGGGTGACGGGGGAGCCGTTCTCCTTCGCCAACTGGGGCGCCGGGGAGCCGAACAACGGCGACCTGCTGGGGGCTCCCAGGCAGGAATTCGTGGAGATGCTCGCTTCGGGGTCCTGGAACGACACCACCGCCGCAAACCCGCTGAACCAGGGGTACGTGGCGGAGTGGGAGGTGGGCCCGAGGTACCCGGCGCCGCCCTTCTCCGGTTGAGGCCGGCCCTCATCACCTGACCGGAGCGTCCCGGATCGGAAAAGGCGGGCGGGGGAAGGATCCCCTGCCCGCCTTTCCTTTTCCTGAATGAGCCGGGTGGGGATCGAACCCACGACCTACGGATTAAAAGTCCGTTGCTCTACCAACTGAGCTACCGGCCCGGAGAAGGAGCCCTCCCGGAGCCCCGAAAAAGGATAACACCGTCTCCGGGGCCGGGGTACCGAGGGACATGCGATGAGATGGGTCGCTCTTTCCTTACGGCCCAGGGATTTTCGGTGCTGGGATCGCCTTTCGTCACCCCCCCAGTGTGAGGAGGTCCCCTTGCCTTTCCATTGCGGCCCCGAGGCCGCACACGCCACCGGGGGATCTTCCCGGCAGGACGCGGAGTTGGCCGGTCTCCTGAAGGCGTCCCGGGTCGTGCTCCGGTTCTCCACTTTCCTGGAATCCGCCCGGGCGATCTTTGAGGAGGCGAAGCTCCTCACCGGAGCCACCGCCGGCTATGTGGCGCTCCTTTCCGAAGACGGTGCGGAAAACGACGTTCTCTTCCTGGATTCGGGAGACGCTCCCTGCTCCGTGGACCCCGAGCTCCCCATGCCCGTTCGGGGCCTTCGGGCAGCAGTCTACGCCACCCAGCAAACCGCCTTCGAGAATCAATTCTGGGAGAGCGACTGGCGCAGCTTTCTCCCGGAAGGCCATGTGCAGATGAGGAATGTGATGTTCGCCCCGCTGACCATCGAGGGGAGAACGGTGGGCATCATGGGGCTGGCCAACAAGGAAGGCGATTTCTCCCACCACGATGGGGAGATCGCCTCCGCCTTCGCCCAGTTCGCCGCTCTGGCTCTGGCAAACAGCCGGAACCTGGAAAGACTCCAGCGCACCGTGACCGAACTGCAGGAGACCCTTGCTCACGTCCGAACCCTCAGGGAGATCCTTCCCATTTGCATCACTTGCGGGAAGGTGAGGACCGACGAGGGTTATTGGTCGAAGGTGGACACCTACCTCCGGGAGTTTCTGAACGTGGACCTCTCCCACGGATTCTGCCCGAAATGTGCTGAGAAGGCTTTTCGGGAATGGGGGGAGGAGATGGGGGAGCCCTCCACCAACGGCAGAGCTTCCTCCGGGGAGTAATCTCTCGGCATTGAGGAGGATCGCTAGGCAAGGGAGGCAGGTGGCCCTCGGCGGTTGGAGGAATCGTCGGCAAAGCCTCTGACCGGTTCGCACCCTGGCACGCGAGAGCCTCGGCTCCCCTGATTCCCTCCGCGTTCGCCCGGCCCCGCCGGCAGGAGCCGCTCCGCTCCGGGGTCTCCGCTTCGCCACCGCGCCCCGCCACGCCGGCACCCGCGCCTCACCGCGCCGGCACCCGAGCCTTTCTGCCCCGGCCCGAGGGAGCCTGCGCCGATTCCTCCTCCGCGCCTCCTCCTCCGCGCCTCTTCCCGGCCGCGGCCCACTCACCCGCATTCCGTCCCATCCAGATATGGACAGCTTTTCGGGGGGAGGTTTCGCTGCAGTTTGGGACTGCCCTCGATCGCGGCCGTAGAGCCCTCTCCCCTCCCTTCTCCCGCCCCTCCTGCCCGGGTGGGGCATGCCGAGTTCTCCCATGCCGGCGTCGGGGCGAATAAGGCCTCCGGAAGAGCCCGAAAACCCCCTGTTATCTTTCGGTATTCCTTCGGTACGCCACCAACAGGAGGTCGGCTCCCATGGTCCGCTTCGCCCCTCACGTCGCCTCGCTCTTCCTGCTGAGGGAGCGCGCCCCGGAGGCCTATGCCCCCGCCCCCACCCCCGGCTCCGACCCACGCGTTTCGCCGGACGCCGGCCCTGCTTCCCGCGCCCGCGCCGACGCCCCGGAGCCCGCCCCCACCCCCCTCTCCCGCGCCGACGCCCTGGACGCCCTCGAGGAGGAGATCGTCGTCCTGGCCGCCCACATCCACGCCGCCACCCACCGCCTCCTCACCCTCCTGGCCGAGTTCGACCGCCGGCGGGGGTGGGAGCTGGGGGGCCACCGCTCCTG
>JBFYZD010000039.1:0-15573 GCA_041309685.1 Gemmatimonadales bacterium
TATCGGTGGAGCTGACCCGGGACCGGACCTTCGTCGCCAAGGCCCACTGGGGCCGGTACCACCAGAATCTCATCTCCCAGATGTTCGACAGGGTGGAGGGAGCGGACGTCTTCACCAACGAGGAGTACTGGTACTGGCAGGGAGAGACCTTCTCCGATCCCGGCACGACCTTCTCCCGCGCGGAGCGGGACGCCCTCGCCCAGCAGGGGCTCTTCCTAAAACAGGGGGAGATCGTCCTGAACGAGACCGGGCCGATGGAGGAATACCGCCAACCCTACGTGGATCAGTGGCTGGTGGGGCTGGAGAAGCAGATGGGAAACTGGTTCAAGGCGGAGGCCCTCTACACCCGGCGCTCCAACAAGAACATGATCGCCCTGGTGGACCGCAACCGCGCCACGAACTACACGGTCTTCGAGGGGGTCCGGGTCTTCGAAGCCGGGGGGGAGGTCCTCCCCTACCAGGGGGGGAGCGTCTTCATCCATGATCTCTACCTGCCCAATTTCACCCTGCTGGAGCGCCTCCGCTGCAAGAGGAGCGGGGACTGTCCCGACGCCCTGATGCCCACCGGCATGACCTTCGCCGACACCCTCCACCTCACCTGGGACCCCGATTACGTTCTCACCACGGCCCCGGGGGCCGAGCGGGAGTTCAGCCAGATCCAGGTCAACCTCGAGGCCGCCTTCCCGGAGTGGGGGGCTTCCCTCTCCTTCGTGACCACGGACCTGGAAGGGAACCTGGACAACGTCAGCGGCTACACCGATCCCGAGGGGTACGGAGCGGGCCCGTACGTTCGGGTGAACGAGGGAGTGAACGCCTACGGTAACCTGGGGAACTTCTCCGACCGGGAATGGAAGGTCTCGGTCTGGGGCCTCCTCCCGTTCGAGCTTCGGGGCGGGCTCTTCTGGACCTTCCAATCCGGGGATCACTACTCCCCCCGCTTCCGCCTCTACGGGATCGGGTTCTTCGAGTACCGGGTCAACACCGGAGCCATGAAGGCCGGCGGGGTCCCGGAGCGGCGGGGAGACGAGCTCGACTTCCGCCTCATGTGGCCGCTGGAGGGGCACTACCTCTACGTGGGCCCGCGGGGGAGGCCCACCCTGGAGCGCCGGAACCTCCTGGACCTCCGCCTGGAGCGGATCTTCAGCGTCCGGGGCTACGACCTCGCCGTTTCCCTGGAGGCCTTCAACATCCTCCGGTCCGAGGCCATCACGCAGCTCAACACGATCGTGAACAACGGGCCGGACTACGGCTTCGGGAAGAAGCTCTCCATGTTCGCCCCCCCCATCGAGCCGAATCAGTACTTCGAGGCGCCCCAGGAACGGGTGCGGCCCCGGAGCTTCCGGCTCGGGATGTCCTGGTACTTCTGAGGTCCGGGGCGGGGGGGAGAGGGGGGCCGGGGACCAGGTGCGGTCTCCTCGGCCCCCCTCGTTCGGCTCCTACCTCTCCCCGAAGGCTCTGCGCAACGCGGCGGCCCCACCTACCACGGGAAGCTCCAGCGTGGTCCCGTCCAGCTCCACCGTCAGCTCCGTCCCGGGCGGCGGGCGCAGGGTGAACTCCCGGTCGCTGGAGAAGATCATGAGCCCGATGCGCTCCCCCGCCGGGATGATCTGGTCGTCGGGCTGGAGCTCGAAGCCCAGGTCGTAGAACCGACCCGGCACCAGAGGCTCGCTCTCCGTGAGGGAGCGGTGGTTCTGGGGGTCGGCCCACGCCCGGGTGATGACGCCGCCGGAGGGAGTGCGCCCGCCCTCCGTCCAGGGGAGGGCCACCAGCCAGACCGAGAGGTTGGCCGTGGGTCCGCTGGAGGCGAGGCGGATCGTGATCCGGGGCGTTCCGGAGATGTGCACGGCCTCGGTCAGCTCCGGGCTCACGTAGAGGAGGCGGTGGTCGGTCCACTCCGCCCCGGCCAGGGTGGCGCCGCCGAAGGAGAAGTTGTCCTCCAACGCCTCGGCGCCCTGGCCTGGGGCGGCGGTGAGGCTCAAGCCTCCCCGCTGCACGCCACCGGCGGTGAGGTGGAGGGTGACGGGGGCCGCCGCCGGGTTGGGGTAGTCGGGATAGGGTGTGGGGTTCAGCCGCTCGGCCCCTTCCCTCACGATCCACGCCCTGGGATCACTCTCCACCCCGTTCCGCACCCCGTACAGGTATCGGGTGAACCACCGGTTCATGAGCTCCATGGGCGGGGCGCCGCCGTGGGCACCCTGATGGTAGTAGGCCTGGACCGGTACGCCCTTCGCCTTCAGGTACTCGTAGACCTTCACGCTATGCTCCGGCATCACGTTCCAGTCGTTGAACGCGTGGGCCATGAGGGTGGCGGCCCGGATCCCGTCCAGGTCGTTCATGAAGTCGCGGCCGGCCCAGAAGTCGTTGTAGTCCCCGGTGACCCGGTCCTGGCCCGCGGCCAACTCCCTCTCGCGGACGTTGGCATCGCACCACGCCCGCCGCGCCGGGTTCCCGCTGTTGATGAAATCGTAGAGGACGTCGATGTCCTCCCCCAGCCATCCCCCGGGCGAGCGCACCAACCCGTTGGAGCGGTAGTAGCGGTAGTAGGAGGTGTTGGGGGCGATCGGGATGATGGCCTCGAGTCCCTCCACCCCGGTGGTGGCCGCCGCCACGGGGATGGTCCCGTTGTAGGAGGTGCCCGTCATCCCCACCTTCCCGGTGCTCCAGTCCGCCACCACCACCTCGCTGCCCGAGACGGTCCGGAACCCCCGGGCGCGGCCGTTCAGCCAATCGATGACGGCCTTGGGGGCGAGGGCCTCCGGCGGGCCTCCCACGGTGGGGCATCCTTCCGAGAGTCCCGTTCCCGTGGCCTCGGAATGGACCACGGCGAAGCCGCGGGGCACCCAGTCCTCCACCAGGGAGTTGGCGATCCCGGGCTGGACCCGGGCCTGGACCGAAGGGGCCGGTGCCCGCGCCGGAGGAGGCCCGCCAACCTCCTGCCGAACATCCCAGAAGTACTCCAGGGTGGGAGGCGCCGTCCCCGCGAAGTAGGGGCTGGACTCGTAGATCACCGGCACCTTCAAGCCTTCCGTGCGGGTCTGGAGGGGCCGGACCACGGCCACGTGAACCCGGTCGCGCTTCCCGTCACCATCGGTGTCGAGCTCGGTCTCCACCCAGAGCTCCTCCCGGATCCACCGGGCCGGATCCTGGAAGGCCGGGACGAGCTGGGCCTGGCCATCGGCGAACACCGGGGCAGCCCGGCCGGGCTGTTGGGCCGCGGCGCCCTGGAAGGCGAGGGGGAAGAGGAGGAGGCTCAACGCCGGCCTCGCCACTCCGCTCCACCGGAACCGGAATCCTGGATGGGTCATCTGGGTCACCTCGAATCATGGACAGGTCCTCCGGTCCGGAAGGGGACCGGGCTCGCGGGGCAAGTGGGCCAAGATGCGCCAGGGCGCCGCCCCTGGCCAGGGACGCCCGACCGTGCTACCTGGTTTCGTTTGAACCTCGCCCCGGGATTGGCCCGTACGGGCGCTGGGAACGACGGTTTCTTCCACTTCTCCGGGAGGCCTCATGGACATCTCCAGGCGGCGCATCCTCTGCTCGACCGCCCCTCTTCTGGCCCTTACCCTGGCCCTGCCTCCCGCTCCCGGCTCCGGCCAGGCGAATCCGGACCCCGCCCGGGTCATCACCCGGGAGCTGGTGGACCGGCACATCCGGACCCTCTCCTCCGACGCCATGAAGGGACGCGACCCCTTCACCCCGGACATCAAGCTGGCGGAGGACTACATCGCCCAGGAGCTGCGAGCGGCGGGAGTCTCGGAGCTGCCGGCCTTCCCGGGGTTCCGGGATGCGTTCACCTACGAGTACCGGAACCGGCGTGACCCCCAGGCGGCGCCCGTGACCTACCAGCTCGCCAACGTGGTGGGGTATGTCCAGGGCAGCGACCTGGAGCTGAGGGACGAGTACATCCTCATCGGCGCCCACTTCGACCACCTGGGCATCCGGGGGGACACAGGGGACGTCATCTACAACGGCGCCGACGACAACGCCACCGGCACCACCGCCGTCCTGGCCCTGGCCCGCTATTTCGCCCAGACCCATGCCAACAAGCGGTCCCTCGTCTTCGCCGCCTTCACGGCGGAGGAGAGGGGCCTGGTCGGGTCCCAGCACCTGGCCCAGAACCTCCCCGCCGAGGCCGGCAGCCTGGTGGCCATGATCAACTTCGAGATGATCGGAAAACCGGCCCCAGACGGGTCGTTCAGCCTGATGATCCTCGGCCCCGAGCGCTCCACCCTGGACGAGATCTTCCGGGCCGCTCTGGATGAGGATTCCCCCGTGGCCCTGGTGGACCCCCTGGAGCACCAGGTGAGGTACTACGGCGGTTCCGACAACCGTTCCTTCGACGCCGTCGGGTACATCACCACCACCCTGGCCAGCCCCCTGAGCACCGACGACCCCTACTACCACCGGCCCAACGACCACTACGAGCACCTGAACGTGGACTACATGACGCAGGTGATCCGGGCAGTGGTGGACATGACCGAGACGCTGGTGAGCGGGGAGGCGACCCCGGTGAAGACGGGGACGGGAGGGTAGCCGGGGGCCTTCTCTCAGTCCGTCCGGAGCGCCCCCATGGGATCGGCCCGGGAGGCCGCCAGCGCCGGGACCGCGCTGGCCACCAGCCCCACCATCATCAGGACCACGCCCACCCCCAGAAAGACCGCCGGGTCCCGGGGTGAGGTATCGAACAGGAGCGGGCCCACGGAGCCGGCCGCGAGGGCGGCCAGGATCAGCCCCACCGCCACTCCCACCCCCGTCACCGTCAGCGCCTGCTCCAGCACCATCCCCACCAGGCGCTGCGGGTCCGCCCCCAGGGCGCTCCGCACGCCCAGCTCGCGGGCCCTGCGCGCCACGCTGAACGCCAGCACCGAGTAGAGACCCACCATGGCCACCACCAGGGCCAGGGCCCCGAAAAGGGTGAACATGGTGGCGCCCAGGAGCCATGCGCGCAGGTCGGGGTCGATGAGCTCCTGCAAGGGGCGGGCGTAGACGAAGCGGATGCTCGGGTCCAGGCTCTCCAGCTCCCTCCGCACCGGCGCCAGCACCTCGGCAGCCTCGCCGCGGGCGCGCAGGAAGAGGGCGCTGGGACTCATCTCCATCTCCAGGGTCGGGGCCCCGAAGGGGACGAAGTACTGCCAGGGCTCCTGCTCCGTGACCTGGCTCAGCTTGCTGGGCGCCACCACCCCGACCACCTCCCAGCAGGGGCTCTCCCGTTCGGAGAGGATCACGCACTGCCCCAGAGGGGAGGCCTCGCCCCAGAGCCCCCGGGCCATGTTGGCGCTCACCACCATCACGCGGGCGCCGGTCGAGGCGTCCTGCTCGGTGTAGAGCCTCCCCTCCATCAGGCGAATGCCCAGGGTGGAGAGGTGATTGGCGCTGGAGACGGTGGCGAAGGGGCCCATGGACCGGGGCGCCGGGATGGAGTCCATCCCCGGCACGAAGAGCTCCCAGGCCGACATGCTCCAGAAGGGGATCACGCTGGAGTAGGAAGCCGCCGCCACTCCCGGCAGCGCCTCCAGGCGCGCGGTGGCCCGCTCGGCCAGATCCACCAGGGCGGGGCCTTCCCACTCCCCCTCCAGGTCCAACTCCACCAGGATCAGCCCCTCCGGGTCAAGCCCCAGCTCCACGCTCCGGGCATTGGCGAGACTGCGGGCGAAGAGGCCGGCCCCCACCAGCAGGATCACGGAGAGAGCCGTCTGGGTCACGAGGAGGAGGAACTGGCTCCTCGGTTGCCGCCCCGTTCCTCCCCACCCCCCCTCCCGCAGCGCCGGCAGGACGGCCCCCCCGCTCCCCCTGAGCGCGGGGAGGATCCCGGCAAGGACCCCCGCGCCGCCCGTCACGGCGAAGGCGAACACCAGGATCCGCACGTCCACCGGCGCACCCCGCCAGGCCACGCCCGGGAGGAGGAGCGACCTCAGGATGTCGCCTCCCCCGTAGGCCAGCCCCACCCCCACCACCCCTCCCACAGCGGCGAGCAGAACGCTCTCCAGGAGGAGGCCGCTCACCAGGCGCCGCCGTGAGATCCCCAGCGCGATCCGGATGCCGAGCTCCCGGCTGCGCCGCGTGCCTCGGGCCAGGAGGAGATTGGCCACGTTGGCGCAGGCGATGAGGAGCACGATGACGGTCACCCCCACCAGCCACCGCGCCACCCGGACCTCCTCGGGCGCGTCGGGGCCCAGGGCGGCCTTGACGGAGCCCAGCTCCACGCGGGCATCGGCCGGAAAGCGACCCCGCTCGACAAGGTCCCGCCGGCTGTTCAAGAGCTGGGCGGTCGCTTCCTCGGCGGCGGCCTCCCGTGAACTGGTCGGCGCCAACCGCGCCACGCCCCTCAGCCAGTAGTACCCGGGATGGGAGGTCCACCCGTCGAAGCCGACCTGTGTGGTGTAGGCGTGGATGGGGAGGTAGAGATCCACGGGATCGAGATGGACCCCGTTGAACCCCGGGGGCGCCACCCCGATGACCGTGTAGGTGCCCTCGCCCAGGGCGAGGTCCCGCCCGAGCACCGCCGGGTCACCACCGAAGCGTCGCTGCCAGAGGCCATGGCTCAAGACCACGACGCCCGGGGCGCCCGGCTCCGCCTCCGCCTCATCGAAGAAGCGCCCCAGCGTCGGGGTCACACCCAGGAGGGGGAAGAAGGACCCGGTGACGAAGAGCCCGTTCACCCGGGAGGCATCCTCCCCCCGCCCCAGGACGAGCGGGTCGTCCCCGAAAGCCGCCACGCTCTGGAACGCCCCCGTGCCCAGGTAGGCCTGGTAGTCGGTCCAGGTCATGGTCGTCATGGCCTCGGACTCCCCGCTGAAGGGGGAGAGGCGGCGCACCTGGATCCGCACCACCTCGTCCGCGTCCGCCACATGGGCCGGATCGCTCAGCAGGAGGTGGTCCACCACGCCGAACATTACCGCGTTGGCGCCGATCCCCAGCGCCAGGGTGAGGATCACGCCGGCGGAAAAGCCGGGGGTGCGCGCCAGGCTGCGCAGCGCGTAGGCAAGGTCCTGCCCGGCGGCCTCCCACCACCCCCACCACCGCTCCCGAGCCGCACGGCGGCGCACCCCCCGGGCCAGCTCTCCGCGGTAGCGGTCCACGTCCCCGAAGCGGCGCCGGGCCTCTTCCTTCGCCTCGGCGGGGGAGAGCCCCCGGGACAGGAGCTCCTCCTCGGTCTGGAGGAAGTGGAAGCGCAGCTCCTCCTCCAGCTCCCCGTCCGGGTCGGGCTTGAAGGCCCCCAGGCGAAACAGGCGGCGGAAGCCCCGCATGAGGCTCATCGCGCCACCTCCCCCTCCGGAGCCCGAAGGACCTTGAAGACGGCGTCGGCGTAACGGGACCAGCTTCGCGTCCCCGCCTCCAACTCCTGCCGCCCCGCAGGGGAAAGCCGGTAGTACTTGGCCTTCCGATTGTTCTCGCTCAGCCCCCAATCCGATTCCAGCCACCCCCGCTTCTGCATCCGGTGGAGGGCGGTGTAGAGGGCCCCCTCCTCGATCTGGAGGGCGTCGTCGGTGGTGTCACGGATCCAGCGCGCCACGCCGTACCCATGGAGGGGCCCGGGTACCAACGCCTTCAGGACAAGGATGTCCAGGGTTCCCTGGAGGAGGCTCAGGTTGTCGCCGCTCATGGACTACTCCCCTTCCGGTCTCCGGCCTTCCCCTCAATTGTTGAGGGGTGCGTCCAAGAATGGGACGAGAGCCAGGGAGGAAAGGTTGCTCCGGGAGTGAGAGGGCCGTGCTCGCCGGGCCTTCCGGGGCGGGCACGGCCACGGTCCCTCCAGCTCAGCGGGAAGGGCCCTGCTCCCAGCCCACCCCGGCATAGAGAGCCGCGTTGAAGAGGACCCGGAAGCTCCCGAAGGGCTGGCCTCGCCACTGGGGCCGGAACCCCAGCATCACCACGTGCCCCTGGCCGTGCTTCACGTCCAGGGCCGCGGCCATCCCCTGGATCCTGTCCTCCCCCAGGAGGTAGCCCGAGAGAAGGGGCGACCCCTTGTCAGCATAGTGGGCCAGGACCTTCCCCTCGAACCCCTCCAGCGTCCTGAACACCGGGCTGGCGTTCACGAACACCGGCGCCCGGGCCGGCATCCCCGCCATGACCCGGTGGGAGGGGTCGGTCACCACCTCCAGGATGGAGCCGGCCACGAAGAACTCGTCCCGGGGGAGGCCCCCCACGACGTTCTCCACGGGGAGGTGCAGCTCGTCGATGGCCAGCTCGGCGGACTGGTTGAGGCACACCAGGGTCCCTCCCTCCTGGACGAACGCGTCCAGGGCCCGGACCCCCTCGGGGCCCAACCCCCCCTCCCACTGGGGCGGCACCGAGCCCCTGGCGTACCCGTTCAGAAGGCTGGCGGGGCGCTCTCCGGGGAGGATGATGACGTCGAAGCGACCTCTCAGCTCTCCCGCCTGGGCGTCGGCGGGGGACACGTTGGTGAAGGGGATGCGGTAGCGCTCCAGGAGCCAGCGCGTCCACCCCTCGTCCATGCTGGCGTTGTAGGGACGGTAGAGGGCCACCCGCGGGGCGGGGAGGGGATCCCCGGCTCGGGAGGTGCGGCGCGCCTGGAGGGCCAGGTCCCTCACCCAACTCTCCTGGCGGGAAGCGGGGACGCCGGCCACGACGTACCAGCCGTGGTCTTCGCCGCCGTCGGGGCCGCCCGGCAGGAAGGACACCCGGCCCCCGGCGGCCCAGGCCTCCCCCAACACCCGGAAGGCGTTGTTCTGGGCCGGGTCCACCGCCAGGTTCGGCCCGCTCCCCGTCAGCCGCCCCGGCAGGGGGAGGATCCCCGCGGCCACGGGGTCGGTGTCGAAGCCCACCCCCGGAGGGGAGTCGAAGGGGGAGGCGTCGCCTACGGTCTCGGCGGAGGGGCCCACCGAGGGGTCCATGGCCGCCGCCCCCACCCCGCCCGCCTCCTTCCAATCCACGGGGTCGCCCCGCACCGCCTCCAGTCGCTCCAGGACCTCCTCCGTGAGCGGCTGGCGGGCAGCCACCACCCGCACCCCCATCTGGAGGGGGAGGGTCCAGCCGGCGGCGTCGTAGGGCTGCTCCGGCGGGCCCTCGGGGTATTCCCGCAGGTCCGGGTAGCGCTGCACGTCCATGACCTGCCGCACCAACTCCCCGAACTCCTGGTCCAAGCGCACGACCCAGGTCCCGGCGGGGTACTCCCGCCCCCCCACCGTGGCGGCCTCCCGGAGCCGGTGCACCCGCACCCCGTTGAAGGCCAGGCGCCTGAGGAGCTCCACCGGCGCAACCGGATCCCGCTGCTCCTGGGGAACCAGGTAGGCGAAGGGGGGCTCCGCCCGATACCTGGCGATGACCGCTGCACCCGACTGCCAACGGTTGAAGAGAAGCTCCTCCCGGTAGCGGGCCGCGTAGTCCAGGACGGAGAGGCTGGCCGCCTCCATGTACTCCACCGCGTCGGCCAGACGCCACCACCCACCCTTCCAGGGGCTGGGGTAGAGGGACTCGGGGCGCAGCTCCCGCTTGTCGGCGGGAAAGTCGCTGATGGTGTAGAAGCGGGGGGTGGCGTAGGCGTAGAGCGCCGTCTCGGTCCAGAACGCCGCCTGGTTCTGGAAGAGGGGGAGGTAGTCGATGTAGCCGGCGTACCAGGCGTCGAACCCCGTTCCCATGTGGGTGGCCCCCTCCAGCCCCCGGGACTCCAGCCCCTGGGCCATGGCCATCCCGATCATGTTCACCTCCCGGGAGATGAGGGGAGGGGCCCGGGTGGCGATGGGCTCGGCGAAGGGGGGGAGCCAGATGCGGGTGGGGAAGGGGGAGGTCTGGTGATGAACGTGGATGATCTGGGGCTCCCAGTCCCGCCAGGTCCGCTCCACCACCCGGGACTCCACCATGTTCAGCATGTAGGCGTCCCGGTTGTTGTCGTGGCCCACGTATTCCTGGTAGAGGCGGGGCATGGGGGATACCTCGTACGGGGTGCCCAGGTTCTGGCGGTACCACTCCGCCACCATGTCCTGGCCGTCGGGGTTGAGGGAGGGCCAGAGGATGAGGACCGTGTTGTCCAGGATGAGCTTCATCTCCGGCTCCGCCGCCCGGGAAACCAGGTCGTAGGCGAGCGCCAGCGTGTGCTGGGCCCCCGCCACCTCACTGGCGTGCAGCCCCCCGCTGATGTCCACGAAGGCCCTCCCCTCCCGGGCCAGGGCCCGGGCCTCCGCCCGCGGGAGTCCCTCGGGGTGCGCGAGGCGCCGGCTGATCTCCCGGTGACGCTCCAGGTTCCGCAGGTTTTCCGCGGAGGAGATGAGCGCCACGAACCAGGGCTGCCCGGAGGTGGTCCGCCCCACCTCTCTCAGCTCCACCAGGTCGCTGGCCTGGTCCAGGCGCCGGAGATAGGCCAGGGCGTCCTGGTAGTCGGCCAGGTGGAAATCCGCCCCGGGGGCGTACCCCAGGACCGACTCGGGGGTGGGAACCGGACCCGTCTGGCCGGCCAGGGGGGGCGGGGAGGCCAAGCCGGCCACCAGCAAGGCCAGCGCCAGCCCGAGGGTACCCGGGAGCAGTCCGGAATCGGGACGGGGCCAAGGGGCGGTGCCACACCTCGAAGACGGTCGGCAGATCATGGAAGAGCCCGGGACAGGGTTCGTGGATGGCGACGGGAGGAAGGGTACACCCCCTGCCGGCCCGTCGCCACCAGCCCCACCAAGGAGGCCTGAAGCTTGGTCTGGGCCGTGCTGCAATCGCCCGGGCACCGGGTGCTCACCGAGTCGGACCGGCATGCCCCCGTAGCCCGGGATCGGCTCGGGCAGGTGCCGAAGCTGCGCGGGAACCTCACCCACGACTTCCACACGGCCGTGCTGATGCGCGAGCACGGCATCGTCCGCATCTTCATGCGGGATGCGGACTTCCAGGTGAGGGGCTTCCCCGGGGACATTCCCGGGCGACTTCTTCGGGTCCCGGCGAAAAGACCCGCCCCGCTCGGCAGCACGAGCCTCAACCGGCCCCCCCCATGTCCCGCTCGTACCGGACCCGCCCCGGTCAACCGCGCCTCCCTCCGAAAATTTTTCTCTTGTAAAAACTTCAACTATTCGTTTCCTTCTTCCTTGATCATCGCTCCAACTCCTCTCCACAACCGTCGATCCATCGGGGCCGATCCCTTCACGCCTTGGGGCGGGAGGCCTGCTCCAGAACGGAGGATGTCATGGGTCCCCGTCCTTGGTGGCGCCTCGTGGGCTTGTTCGGCACGTCCGTGCTCCTGCTCCAGTGCGTGGACGCCGACCCGCCCACGGCCCCCGAGGGAGCCGATCCGGTTCTCGTGATCCTGAATCCGGTCGTCCCGCCGGTCCGGGCCCCTGCGCTGGAAACCGTCAACCGGCTGCGGGTCACCGCCCTGAGGTCCGACACGGACTTCGTGTTGGGGCGCACCGTCATGGATGTGGATCCCGCCCTCTCGGAATGGCAGGTGAGCCTGGACCTGGAGATCGAGTCCAGCGCCGCCGTGGCGATCCGGTTGGAAATGGAGTTGATCCACATGGAGGGAGGGGCTGAGACGGTGCTCTGGAGCGGGCGGACCGGGAGCTTCGCGGTCCAGCCGGGCCAGGCGGTGCGCGCGCCCGACACTCCCCTCTTCCGGGGAGGGCTCACCAACCTGTCGGTGACCTCGGTCCGCATCGACCGCCCCGTCCCCGATCTGACCGAAGGCGAGTCCCACCGGCTCACCGCCGTCGTCCAGGGCGCAGGCGGCTCACCGACGGTATTCTGGAGATCCCTGGAGCCCGACCTGGCGGATGTGAGCCCCGAGGGTGTCCTCACGGCGACCCTCCCGGGCCGGCCCAGGATCGTGGCGGAGGCCGGCCCGCGGGCGGACACCGTCCCGGTCGAGGTCGGTCCGCGCGCCGCCGGGCTGAGGGTCGCCCCCGACCGGACGGTCTTCGAGAAGCTCGGAGACCAGGTGGAGCTCAGCGCCACCGTCCTGGACCCGAGGGGAGCGACCCTCCCCGGGGTCCCCCTGGAGTGGCTCTCGCGGGACGCAGCGGTCGCGGAAAGCCTGGGAGGAGGGGTCTTCCGCGCCACGGGAAACGGGAGTACCTGGGCGGTGGCCTCCGGCAGCGCGGGCGCCACGGTGCGGGACTCAGCGGAGATCGTGGTGGCCCAACGGGCGACGGAGGTGGAGGTCACCCCGGCCGCGCTGGAGTTCTTCGCGCTGGGGGAAACGCGCTCCCTGGAAGCCCGGTTCCGGGACGCCAACGGGAACGAGGTGCAGGGACTGCCCCGGACCTGGTCCTCGTCGGACCCGGCGGTGGCGGCGGTGAGTTCCGGCGGTCAGGTGTCCTCGGTGGGAAACGGCCAGGCCACGATCACCGTGCAGGCGGGCAGCCTGACGGCCTCGGTGCAGGCGGCGGTGACCCAGAGGGCGGTGGCGGCGGTGATCGCGCCCGACCGGGTCGAGCTCACGGCGCTCGTCCAATCCACCGCGCTCTCGGGCGAGTTCCGGGATGCCAACGGTCGTGGGGTACCGAACGTGCCGGCTACGTGGACCTCCTCCCACCCCGGGGTGGCCCCGGTGGACGGGTCGGGGGTGGTGACCGCGGCCTCCAACGGGACCGCCACCATCACCCTGAGCGGCTCGGGGCTGACGGCAACCGCCCTGGTCTCCGTCGCCCAGCAGCCCCAGCGCGTCCTGGTGACCCCCGCCTCCGCCAGCCTCGGGGCCCTGGGCCAGACCCTCGACCTCCAGGCCGCGGTAGAGGACGCCAACGGATTTCCCGTGGAAGACCCCTTCATCTTCTGGATGTCGGAGGACCCGTCCGTCGTGTCGGTGTCGGAAGAGGGGGTTGCCACGGCCGTGGGTCCGGGCCTGACCCGGGTCCATGCGCTCTCCGGGGGGGTGAGTGGCACCGCGACCCTGACGGTCCTGACCGCGCTCAGCACGGGGCACGTGTTCGTCTCCAACTCCGACGACGACGAGATCACCTTTCTGGACCTCGGGGGCGCCACCGCCTCGAGCCACGGGTGCCCGGGACCTCCGCCGTACTGCCGTGAACCCAGGAACCCCGCCGTCAACCCCACCGGCACGCTGGTGGCGGTGCCCTTCCGCCACTCCGACGAAGTGGGCCTTTTCGATCCCAGCGTCCCGGACTTCGTCCAGATCCTCACCGATCCGTCCTTCGACGAGCCTTACGCGGTGGCGTTCACGGGCGACGGCAGCGAGCTGTGGATCGCCAACAAGCAGGGCGGCGGCAGCACCACGGGGAGCGTGAGCATCCTGAACGTGGCCACCCGGGCGGTGGTGGCCGTGATGAACGACATCGAGTTCGTTTCCCCGGAAGGGATCGCGATCCAGGGTGGCCTTGCGTTCGTGGCCAACCGGCAGGGGGGGTCCCTTACGGTGGTCAACGTGGCGGGCCGGTCCGTGGTTCGGGACGTGGTGGTGGGCGGACGGCCCCGCGACGTGGCCGTGACCCCCGACGGCCAATGGGCCTACGTCACCGGCGATGTGGGCTATGTGACCAAGGTCCGCGTGGCGGATGGAGCCACCACCCAGATCTTCTTCCCCCTGGGCGGCCGGTCCCGGAACCTGGCCATGGCGCCGGACGGCCAGAAGGTCTTCGTGGCCCTTCAGAATGCGGACATCGCCGTGGTGGACGTGGTCGGGGACGCCGTCCGCGTGATCTCCTTCGCAGGGGCCTACGAAACCTACGGGGTCGCGATCCTCAGGGACGGTTCCCGGGGATTCGTCACCGACGTCTCAGGCGCGCAGGTGTTCCAATTCGATCCCGCGGCGGAAGCAGAGATCACGACAGGGGGATTCCCATGGGCGGTGGAATACGGCTCCCGCGGGATCGTCGCCCACTGAGGAGACCAGCTCCCGCACCCAACCGCGGCAGCCGCATGCCCCACCTCCCAGGGCCGGTAGAAGGGTCGACGCCGGGAGGGCGTGCCGTCCGGAGGCCATGTTCGTACCTTGGCCCTCTTGCGGAACAGGCAGGGCGGAGGGAAGAAACCCAGCGGAGAAGGGAAGGCTGACCCCCCATGAGCACCATCTACCGTCGCGACTTCATCCGTAGCAGCGTAGCCATGGGCGCCGGAGCCGCGGCCACCGGCCGCTGGCCCGCCGTGGCCTATGCCCAACCCCGTCAGGGCGCCGGCATCCCCCTCATCATCACCAGCCATACCAACGAGACCGGCCAGGAGGGGATCCGCCAGGGGTGGGAGATCCTGGCCGCCGGGGGTATGCCCATGGACGCGGTGGAGCGGTGCGCCAACGTCATCGAGGTGGATCCCGAGGACTCCAGCGTGGGGTATGGTGGACTTCCCAATGCGAACGGCGTGGTGCAACTCGACGCCTCCTGCATGGACGGACGGAGCTACGGCGCCGGGGCGGTGGCCTCTCTGGAGGGGATCAAGACCCCTTCCTCCATCGCCCGCCTGGTCATGGAACGCACCGACCACGTCCTCCTGGTGGGCCCCGGGGCCCAGAAGCTGGCGCTGGATTTCGGGTACGAGCTCGAAGACCTCATGACGGAGCGCTCCCGACAGGCCTGGCTCCGTTGGCGGGAGAACCTCTCCGCCACCGACGACTGGGGTCCCCCGGAGCACCTGGTGAGGCGGGAGGGGGGGACCGCCTCCGAACGCCTGGTGGAAGGGCCCGACGAGTTCCACTACGGCACCACCAACGTCCTGGCGGTGGACGCCCACGGGGACGTCTCCGGGATCACCACCACCAGCGGCCTCTCCTGGAAGATCCCGGGAAGGGTGGGGGACTCGCCCATCATCGGGGCCGGTCTCTACGTGGACAACTCGGTGGGTGCCGCCGGGGCCACCGGCCGGGGAGAGGACGTGATCAAGTCCTGCGCGTCCTACTTCATCGTCATGCGCATGCGGGAGGGCCGGACCCCGCAGCAGGCGTGCGAGGACGCCATCGACATGATCGTGGGCCGCTACCGGGCCATCGGCAACGACTTCGTTCCCGGAGAGAAGTTCGTGGCCATCAACAAGGCCGGGGAGTACGGGTGCTCGTCCATGCCCTCGGGCCGAAGCGGAGCGCGGATGACGGTGCGGCACCCCGGGGGACAGGAGATCCACGAGGGTTCCTCCCGGGGTTGAGGGAGGAAGGGGCGGGGCCGGGTGGAGGAGGGTGGCGCACGCCCAGGATCACCCCCTCCGGACGGCGTTGATCATCTCGTCCAGCCGCTGAAGGAACTCCGAGCGGTGGGTCTTCCCGAAGGGCGCGGGGCCACCGGTGATGGCGCCCGCCTCCCGGAGGTCCGCCATGAGCTCGCGGGTGGCCAGAGCCTCCCCGATGGACTCGGGCGTGAACACCCGGCCTCGGGGATTCAGGGCCCGGGCACCCTTCTCCAGGCAGCGTGAGGCGAGGATAATGTCATCCGACACCACGATGTCATCCTTCGCGATGCCCTCCACGATCCAGTCGTCGGCCACATCCAGCTTGCCCGTCTCCCTGACCACTTCCAGGTGGATCCAGGGCTCGTTGGGTACACGCATCCAGGAGGCCGCAACCAGAGTGACCTGAAGGCCATAGCGCTTCGCCACCCGGTAGACTTCCTCCTTCACAGGACAGGCGTCGGCGTCGATGAAGATGCGGATCGACATGGCCGGCTCACCAACCCCGGGTGAGGGCAGGGATCCCCCACA
>JBFYZD010000040.1:0-3777 GCA_041309685.1 Gemmatimonadales bacterium
CGCGGCCGGGGCGCCGGCCGGCGGGTCGAAGGTCAGGTCCCACTCATAGCGCCCGATCCCAGGTCCTCCCTCCAGCACGGCCCGGTGCGCCTGCGTGCCGTCCAGCGTGGCGATCTCCAGCACCGCGTCCCCGGCCGAGGCCTTCCCGAGCCAGTACGAAACCAGGGCGACGTTCCGTTCCGGCGCCCGGGGCAGGCCGCCGGCCGCCTGGAAGCTCCGGGGGTTCTCGCCTCCGAACCAGAAGTGCCCCCTCTGCCCGCCCCGGCTGAGGTTCTCCCAGAGGGTGGCCACCTTCTGGTCGAAGAGGTGGCCCGCCCTGGCCCGCACCTGGGGGGTGAGCTGCTGCAGGGGGGAGATGTCGTCCAGGATCCAGATCCCCCGGCCGTGGGTTCCCGCGATGAGGTCCAGCTCCCGGGGGTGGATGACCAGGTCCTGGATGTTCACGTTGGGGAGGTTGTTGTTGAAGGGGTGCCAGCTCTTCCCGCGGTCCAGGGAGGCGAAGAGGGCGAACTCGGTTCCGGCGAACAGGAGGTCGGGATTGCGCAGGTCCTCCCGGACCAGGCGCACCACCTGCCCGTCGGGGATATTCGAGGTGAGGTTCGTCCACGTGGCCCCGTAGTCGGTGGTCTGGAAGATCCAGGGGGTGAACACGTCCTGCCGGTAGCCTTCGAAGGTCACGTAGGCGGTGCCGGCGTCGAAGTGGGAGGCCTCCACCCGGCCCACCCAGGTGCCGGGGGGCACGCCCCGAATGGCCCCGCGCACGTTGCTCCAGCTCCCTCCCCCGTCCCGGGTCACCTGGACGTTCCCGTCATCGGTTCCCACCCAGATCACCCCGGGGCGCACCGGCGATTCGGAGATGCTGGTGGCGCTTCCGTGCTCCTCGGCACCGGTGTTGTCGGGGGTGAGGCCTCCGCTCCGCCCCATGACGATCTTCTCCGGGTCCCTGGTGGACAGGTCCGGCGAGATGATGGTCCAGTTCCTCCCCCCGTCCGTGGTGCGGAAGAGGTAGTTGCCGCCCAGGTACACCACCCGGGGATCGTTGGGGGACATGACCAGGGGAGCCGACCAGTTGAAGCGCACCGCCCAACGCGTGGTGTCGGCCCCGACGACGGCGTCCCAATTGGTCACGTTGTCCTCACCGGGCGCTCCCCCTTCGCTCCGGAAGGTGAGGGCGTCGTAGCGGCGGAAGCCCCCGTTCTCGCTGGTGGTGTAGATCTTCCGCCAGTCCGTGGGGTCGACCTGGATGTCCTGCCCGTCGCCCCAGTGCAGCTTCCAGTTGTCGTCGTTCAGGACTCCCCGCACGTCCCTCGTGAAGGAGGGACCGCCCCAGGTGCCGTTGTCCTGGTGCCCGCCGTAGACGTAGTAGGGGTCCCGCATGTCCACGCCCAGCCGGTAGTACTGGGAGATGGCCAGGTTGTCGAAGAGGAGGAAGGCCTGGCCGTGGTCGTGGGTCAGCGCCGCCCCCTTGTCCATCCCGATGTAGTAGCGGTCGGCGTGGTTGGGATCGAGCCACAGGGCGTGGAAGTCGCCGTGGATCTCCTCGTCCTCGCTCCCGTTGGACAGCGTCCGTCCCCCGTCCTCCGATACCATGAAGCGGGTGGTCAGGACGTACACCCGCTGGTCGTCCCGGGGGTTGATGCGGATCTGGCTGTAGTAGAAGGGACGGTTGTTGTAGCTGTTCACGTAGCTCCAGCTCTCCCCGCCGTTCTCCGAGCGGTAGAGGCCGCTTCCGGGCCGGGACAGGTCGTTGGTCGGCTCGGCTTCCACCAGGGCCATGAGAATGCGGGGGTTGCCGCGGGCGATGGCGAGCCCGATACGCCCCGTCTCCCCCGCCGGGAGCCCGTCGGTGAGCTTGCGCCACGTCTCGCCCCCGTCGGTGGACTTGAAGATCCCTCCCAGGGGCCCGCCGCTGTGGAAGGTCCAGGGCTGGCGCAGCCGGTGGTAGAAGGCCACGAAGAGGACGTCGGGGTTGGACGGGTCCATGACCAGGTCCGTGGCCCCATGGCGCCCGTCGTTGGGCAGACCGTTGGTGAGCTTGGTCCAGGTGCGGCCGCCGTCCCGGCTCCGGAAGAGCCCCCGCTCGCCGGAGTAGCCCCAGAGGTGGCCGATGGCGGCCACGTACACCAGGTCCGCGTCGGTGGGGTGGGTCACCACCCGGGCGATCTGGTGGGTGGACTCGAGCCCCATGCGGGTGAAGCTCCCTCCCCCGTCGGTGGACTTCCAGACGCCGTCCCCCCACCCCACACTGTTCCGGTTGTTGGCCTCCCCGGTCCCCACCCACACGATGTCGGGGTTGGGCTGGAAGAGGGCGACGTCCCCGATGGACAGCGACGGATAGTGGTCGAAGATGGGGGTCCAGGTGGTGCCGGCGTTGCCGGAGCGGAACACGCCTCCCGACGCCGAGGCCAGAAACACCTTCCGGAAATCGCTCTCCACCGCCTCGATGTCCACCACCCGGCCGCCCATGTTCACGGGCCCGAGGCTCCGCCAGTGCCACCCCGAGAGGATGACGCTGTCGGGCACCTGGGCCGCCAGGGGAGCGGGGAGGAGCAGCGCCGCCGCCAGGACCAGGGAGGAAGCCAGGGAAAGGAGGTTGACCATCGAACCGAAGGGAGAGATACGGTGAAGCGGGGTCATGGAAGGGACCTCCAGGACAGCGGTGCCAGCGGGGGTGGATTCCCCAGGGATGGGGGCAGGATGTGCCCGTCCCCGGGAGGAGGCAAGGGGAACGGCTTCCCCCGGCCCGGGAGCCCCCTCGGCCGGCCCTCTACGGGGTGGCCCCCCACCAGGCTCGGGCTCTGTGTGGCCAGGGCACCCGGCGCCCCCCTGTGGGGCAACCTGGTGCCAAGGTCACCTCCCCTGCCATGACCACCAGGGTTGACCCCCGGGCCTCACGGGACGGCGAGGATCGAGGTCAACTCCCCCCCTTTCGCCGCAGGAGCGCGAAGAACGTGCCCAGAAACACCGCGTGGATCGCCAACATCGTGTAGAGCGTCGCTCGCTCGCGGGCATTCGACGCGAACAGATCGGTGAAGAACAGGATCGGCACGTATTGCAGGAGCAGCACCGTCGCCACCCATCCGACCACCGCCCAGAACTTCGTCCGCCACAGGCCCAAGGCCAGCGTCAGGTTGGCCAGCAGAAGCGTCACGTCGAACGCCTGGAACTGCAGGGGCCTGCCCCCCCAGGAGATCCCGGTCAGGCTCAGGATGCTCGCGAGGTGGGACAGCCCCGCCAGCAGCATGAGGACCGCAATCACCTTCAGGAAAATGGCAACCCGTCGCTGCGCGATCCCGCCTCTGACCCAATCGGTGAAGCTCATGGCCGATCCTCCCTGGAAGTGCGCCGGAAGGCACCGGTCCGCGTCCGCGCGGGACTCGCAGGGATGGGATCGGGCCCACGCCGGCGGCCCGGCGGGCCGGGCACCAATCGCGAACCAGGCCCACCCCTACCTGTACGAGGAACCTGGCGGCAGAGGTTCCGGCACCGGGCGGGCCCGTTCCCGGACGGAGCTCCCCGGATCCGCGCCGGTTCCCCCGAGCCCGCGAGGTTGAACTCGGGGCCGTGAAGGGCTGGCACCAACCCTCTCCCTCGGGGGTCTCCCACACGGCGACGAGCCGGTCCGGCTCCGGATAGGGCAGGGGCCTGAGGACGATCCCCTCCAGGGCCGAGAAGATGGCCACGTTGCCGCCGATGGCCACGGCGATGGTCAGGATCAGGAGCAGGGAGAAGCCCGGATACCGGACGAGCTGCCGGAGGGCGTGCTTCATGTCGCGA
>JBFYZD010000041.1:0-7649 GCA_041309685.1 Gemmatimonadales bacterium
TCTTCCGATCTGTGCTTGACCAGGTTTCGCGGGGGGGTCCGACAGACTCCATGGTGCGGCCCGCACTATTTCGCGCTATACAGGGCCTGGACAGGCTCCTCCCCCCACCCATCCCACGGGATCACCCCCGGCTCGGCCGCGGGGGGCAGGTTCTGGCGAATCAGCGGCGAACCGCTTGCTGGACCTCTCCGCGCGTAGACCTGAAGGCATGGTCGTCATCCAGGACCACGGGCGTCCGGTTCCGGCGCGCCAGCGCAGCCGTCCGGTCGACGTCCCCGGGGACGGCTCCCCTCAAGGCGCCTCCAGCCGTGTCTTCAGGTTGGCCAGCGAGGCTTCGATGGCCCGGATCCACCGCCGTTCCAGGAGCGTGCGGTCCAGCCAGGGTCCCAGGATGGGCGGGGGCATCCCATAGCGGAGTCGGTAGGTGAACCGGGTACCCCCCGCTACCGGCTCGAAGCGCCAGTCGCCCCGCACGCGCGGACCCGCGATCGAGTAGGCCGACCAGCCACGTCCCGCGTCGAAGGCCCTGACCTCCATGCGGACCCGCATGCCAAGTCCGAGCATCCGCGCGACGTACTCGACCTGGAACCCCGGACCGAGCGGAGTCGATGTGAGAGGGGTCCACGCCTCGATCCCCTCCTGCCAGAAACCCAGGTTGGCCTCCCACTCGGAGACGACGAACCGGAAGACCTCTTCCGGGGGCGCTGAGATCTCGATCCATCGCTCGATGTCCGCCATTGCGGCCTCCCTGACCTGAGGGTCCAACGGTCTCGGCCAGCTCCGGTTCTGGCGCCCCACGCCCCCGATCCCTACTGGGTGTCAGCCGCCCACCAACTCCGTGAAGGCGGGATGCCCGGCGATTCCCTGGAGCCAGGGGTCCAGGCGCAGGTTGGCCGGGGTGGCCGCCGAGGGCTCGGAGAGGAGCATCCTCAGCTGCTCCACGGCCTGTTCCGGCTCTCCCGCCAGGGCGTAGATCTCCGCCAGCCACCAGACGCTGTGGGTCCCGATCATGAGGTCCTCCTCGGGAGGCAGCAGCTCCACCCCGGATCGGCCTGCCCGGATGGCCTCCTCCTTCAGACCCAGGCCCGCCAGGGCCAGTCCCAGGGCCAGGTGGGTACGGGGGTCGTCGGGCCGTTCCGCGACCATGGCCTCCATGGTGGTCCGGGCTTGCTGGTACGCGTCCCGCGCCTCGGCTTCCGCTCCCATGCGGCTGCGGGCAAGGGCGGCCAGCAGGGACCGGGGTTGAATCGCGTATTGTCCCACGAGCGGGTCGGCCCCCGGAAGGTCCAACGCCGCCAGGGCGCCCTGGTAGTCACCGTCCACCATGGCGGCGTACCACTTGTTCCCCACATACCCCTCCGGCTGGGATGCCAGGAAGGCCCGCACCGGCTCCAGGTCGCCGGTCTCGTCGAAGTGGAGCGAGGCCATGGCGGCCTGCGTGGCCGCACGGTCGGGCTCCAGGGCCAGGGCGCGCTCCAGAGTCTGGCGGGCCTCGCCGAACCGTCTCGCCATCCGGTAGGTGAGCGCCAGATCCACCAGGCTCGCGGGGGTCGCAGCGACGGCGTCGGCGGCCGACAGGGAGGTGAGGGCTTCCTCCATGCGGCCAGCCCGCCGGTGGATGTACCCGACCATGCGAAGGATGGCAGGATCGTCGGGAGCCAGCTCGCTGGCGCGTGCATAGGCGGAGAGGGCTGCCTCGTAGTCCTTTGCGATGCGGTAGTAGTACGACCCCAGGGCCTGGTGCGCCGCGGGCTCGCCGGGATCCAGCTCCAGCGCCCGCTCCGCCGCCCACTTCGCCCTCTCGGCCCGCTCGGGGGACCGGTCCCAGTTCTGGTGCACCCAGGCGTGGGCTCCCGAGAGGTAGACGAGGGCCATCACGAAATCGGGATCCAGCTCCAGGGCCCGCTCCATCCCCGCGATCGCCTCGTCCCTCTGGGACGTAGTCGTGGCGGAAGCCCAAAGGGCTGAGGCCGCCTCGTAGGCCGCGGTGGCTTCAGGGTTGTCGCTGAGGGCACCCGGCTCCCTGTCGGGGGCGCAGGCACCGGGAAGGAGGAAGAGGGCTGCGAGGAGCAGCCGCGCAAGACGCGACACCATGGTACCTCCTGGACGAGGGTGGTACTTCGGTCCGTCGTTGGCCACTTCTTGGTTTTGGGTGGGATTGATCCGTGCTGTCACGATAGGGGAGGGAATCGGGCGGGGCAAGCAGGGGGGTCCAGCCCGGCCCCCCTCGCTGAGATCCCCTTCCCCGGGCGGCCCTGCCCCCCCCGTCGGGCCCGGGCCCCGTCCTGGAAAGGCTGGACGGAGGGTCCGACAGGTGGCATAGGGCATTCGGCCCTATTCCGCACCATGGATCGGCCTGCACAAGACTTCGACAGGCCTCTCGTGAAGCCGAAAGCGGAGCGGTCCCGACCGCGACAGGAAGGCGGCGCGCCTCCAGCCCACCCGGAGGCTGTCGCGCAGCTCCCGGGCGAAGCCCCAATCCGCCACCGTGGCCATGTTCCGGAGATCGTCGTAGTGCTTGGTGCGCCGGTACTCCGGAGCGGTCCCGTGGCGCAGGGCGCTCAGGTAGCCGACCGCCTTGGTCAGGAACATGAACTCGGGCGCCGCGGCGTGGTAGGCGTGGGTCCTCCAGCGCAGGTGGGCGGCCCGAGCGCGGAAGGCTCCGGTCATGGAGAGGCGGATCCCCAGACCCAGCACCAGCCTCAGGGATGCGCCGTCCTCCTCGTACAGGACGATGTCCAGCAGGCCTTCGCCCGTCTCCAGGTGCAGGAATCCCGTCCTCGGCACGAGCACCCTGGAGATCCTGGAAGCGTCGGCCAGGGCCACCTCCGGCAATCGCAGCACCCGCAGCCTGCCTGCGTCCTCGAAGGCGCGCCTCCGGGCGTCTAAGGCGTCTCGCCGGATGAGCACGTCGAGATCCTGACCGGGCTCCCGGTACGGCTGGAGGAGAGGCAGGAAGGAGAGCGAGCCGGTGACCATGTAGTGGGGCGAGCCGCCGAGGAGCTCGAACAGGAGGGCGAAGAGACCGCTGGTGCTCATGAGCCCTACCCGGACTATGAGTCCTCTGGGGAAGGCCCGACCCTCAACACCCACCACCATCGACGTCGACGACCAGCCGACCGCCACCGGGTTCCACCTCATAGAGCTGGTACCGCTCCGTAAGCGGGCTCTCCTGGAGCGGGATGGAAACCCACGGTCTCCCGCTCTCCTGCCCCGGGGCGGCGTGGTACCCTGCCCAGAGGCCGGTCAGGATCAGGAGGAGGGCCATCGTCTTCATGGGTTGTCGCTCCCAGCGAAAGCTCCGGGCCGAGGATGTGGAGTTGGCGGACGGAGGGCGGCCTCGACTTCGGCTGGTTCCAGGTCGGGGAGCTCCTCAACCACCTCCTGAGCCCGTCAGCCTGAAGGCCAGCAAGTCCAGGAGGTCAACCACCATCCCTTGACACTCCCCCCTCTTCCCGTAGCCGGACCCGGTCTCCAAATCCCCGACGTCCCACCCCGGAGCCACCAGGCCCAGATGCCCGACGCCCCCCCGGCCGCCCGCCCCCGCGCGCCCTTTCCAGCCTGATGGCTGGGCGATCATTGCGACCCCACGCCCGGTATCCGCGCGGGTCCGGGCAGCGGACGTTTCAGCTGAAACGTTCCAGGTGAAACATGTTCGGCGGGGAAGGCGTGCGGGATGGCGGGGGCTGGGACGGTTCCCGGCCTGGCGATCCCGAGCTTCGGGGGCGCCCGGGGGCAGGGAGGGGGAAGCGGGCCCCTCGGTGGGGTCCCTCCCGGCTCATCGCCTGGGCCCGTACCGTAGGACTCCAGACCGCCCAGTTCGTCCTGAGACTCCTGGACTGCCGGCCCCAATCCCGAACAGGGCTACCGGCACCTCTGGATCCTGAACTCCCATCTCGACGAGCAGGAGCCGGTTGCCCCGATGCGAACGGCGAGCTGGACACGAGATACCCTGGGCCACCTACCTTCAACTGTGAACCGAACACCCTCCGGGCGAGGGGGCCCTCGTTCACCCGTGGGAGAGAGACATGATCAAGACCATCGCGATGCTGCTCCTTGCTCTCGTCATCGCTTACAGCGGCGTCACACTTGCCCGCTACGCCGAGGCGGACGACGCGCCTGGCGGTGTGGTCATGGGTTGGGTGGTCGTCATGGGCGCGGTGGCGCTCGGCGCCAGAGCATTCCTGCGCAGGGAATCGTAGTGGTTCACCCGATTCCGGACTTATCGGGGGGGGGAGAGGAAGTGACAGCTTGGCCTCTATTGCTCCAAACCTGAGATACTCGCCTCCAGATCGTAGCGGAGGCGAGAAACGTGACAAGGGGCAGTGCGCCAGACGATGGCAAGATCCACGGAGAAGTAACCGTGGACCAGGCGGTTCCGCGTGCTGATAACCTTGGACCAAGGGATCTCGGGGACTGAGCTACGGAACTCTGGGGTGACTCGGCTCGCAGCTTCTCCGAGGATCTCCAACTACCGGATCACAGCGTCCTGAAGCACCTCTTCGGCTTCGAACTTCTCCTGGTCTACACCCTCCAAGTAGCTTCCCGATCTCTCCACCGCGTCGAGCATGTGACGCAGGTACGGGAGTCAGCGTGAGGCATCGAACAGGACTTCGGTACAGGAAAGTATGGAGTCCCGAAGGTAGGGACTCAGCCCCGGCTCAGTGAGAAGGTCAACCGGTCGCCCGAAGAAGACGGCGAGTTGCTCCTCCAACTCGATCAACTCGAAGAACCCGACAGGAACCTGGAAGTCGACCAGCAGGTCGATGTCGGAGTCAGGGCGCTCCTCACCCCGGGCTGCGGAACCGAAGACCCGGAGCCTCTCAACCTGGTGCTCTCGGCACAGGCTTGCCAGGCGTTCCCGATTGAACTGGGCCAGGCCCTGAGACTGTTCCCCCTCCCCCCTCAAGGTCAATCCGATCCCCCGGGCCACGCCGCGCCCCAAGGGGTTTGCCCTCCTACTCGCGTACGCCCGCGAGATCGAGGAGGAACGCGTACAGGAAGGCGACCTCCTTCCAGCGTTCATAGCGGTCGGACGCGCCGGCGTGCCCTGCTCCTTCCAGGTTCGTCTTCAACAACAGGAGGTTGTGGTCGGTTCGCAGTGCCCGCTGGGCCGCGACCCACTTGACCGGAGCCCAATAGGGGACCTGGGTGTCCCGGAGCACAGCCGTCACCAACAGGCTCGGGTAGTCTTTCGCCTCCACGTTCTGGTAGGGCGAATACCAACGCACGTAGTCATGGTCGGCATCCCGTCGCGGGTCACCCAATTCCGTGGGCCTGTCGGTGTCCAAGAAGCCGGTGAGCACGTCCACCCACGGCACCTGGGCGACGATGCCCTTGAAGAGCTCGGGACGCATGTTCGCAGTGGCTCCCACCAGGAGGCCGCCCGAGCTGACGCCGTGGGCGAAGAGCCGCGCCGGGCTGGCATAGCCCTCCTGGACCAGGAACTCCGCCACGGCGATGAAGTCGGTGAACCGGTTCCGTGTGCTCAGACCCTGGCCCCCCGCTTCCCATCGAAAGCCCAACTCCCTCCCACCCCGGACGTGAGCGATCGCGTAGACGAATCCCCGGTCGACCAGGCTGAAGAGCGTCGGGTCGAACGCCGCCTCCACGGTCGCCCCGCCGTAGCCATAAAGGAGGAGGGGGTTCCGTCCGCTCATGCTCGTGCCCTTACGGTACAGGAGGGAGATGGGCACCAGGGAGCCGTCCGCTGCGGGGGCCTGGGCTCGCTCGGACACGTACGCGGTCGGGTCGTACCCTCCTGCGATCTCCTCGCGCCGCAACAGCCTCGCTTCGCGGGTCTCCAGATCGAGCTCATACGAGGAGGGAGGCGTGAGGAACGACGAGTATTCGTAGCGGAGGGTGTTGGAGTCGAAATCACCCCCCTGGATCGCGGCCTGATAGACCGGCTCCGGGAAGTCGAACTCGTACTCGCCTGGCGCCGACCACCGCCGGACCCGCATGCGCACCAGTCCGTCCTCCCGCTCCTGCAGGACCAGGTAGTCACGGAATGCCTCGAAGCCCTCGAGCAGCACATGGTCGCGGTGCGAAACGACTTCCTCCCACTCCCCCGTTCCCGTCGTGGTCACGGCGGCGCGCATGAGCTTGAAGTTGGGAGCCCCGCCGGCGTTGGTGCGGACGAAGAAGGAATCGCCCCCGGAATCGATGCTGTACTCGCGCCCCGGCTCACGGGCCAGCAAGAATCGGAATTCGCCCCGGGGCTGGTCGGCGTCGAGGTAGAGGAAGGCCGAGTCCGACTCGACCACCAGGTGGCGGGCGGTCCTGGTCAGGGTGGGCTGGAGGTTGTTGAGAACCGGCTCGTCCGAGGCGGGTTCGGTGCCGAGAACGTGGCGGTAGAGCGACGGTCTTCCGAGGGTCGGGTGCCGCCTGAGGTAGAACAGCGTGCGATTGTCGCCCGCCCAGGCCATGAAAGGGCTGCCGGGGTAGATGGCCTCAGGCAGGAGGTCGCCGGTAGCGAGATCCCGTAGACGGATCGTGGATTGAGCGGGGATTCCAAGGGTGTCGACGGCAAAAGCCATGACGCTCTGGTCCGGACTGATGGTGGGAAACGGCACCCGGGTGTAGGCGTGGCCCTCCGCGATCCGGTTGACGTCGAGCAGGATCTCCTCGTCCGCCTCCAGGGAGCCCCGCTTGCGTGCGTAGATCGGGTAGGCCCTCCCCTCCTCCCAGCGCCAGTAGTGGAGGTACTCACCCTCTCGCCAGGGCGCGGAGGAGCTGGCCTCGCCGACCCGGCCCAGGATCTCGTGAAGGAGCTTCTCCTGGAGGGCCTCCGTGTGGGCCATCATGACCTGCGTGTAGGCATTCTCCGCTTCCAGGTACGCGACGACCTCCGGATCCGTCGGGTCCTGCAGCCAGTGGTAGTCGTCGTTGCGGGTGTGCCCGTGCTGGGTGATCTCGAACGGCTCAACCCTGGCCACCGGCGCGGCGGGCTGCGCCGTTCGCTCTTCGGTCCCGGGCGCCGAACATGCGATGAGGCAGGTCCAAAGCAGCAGGTGCGGTCCGGGAATCGTGGTAGCCACGCAAACCACCCTCGCGGTTTGGGTCGGGCTCCTGGAGCGGCCCGGGCCAGCAAGGAGATCCGGGCTGCTTCCAACCAAGCTAAACACCTCCGGCCACTGCCGATATGGGCCATGTTGCCCTGAAGGGCGGTCCCGCCCGGCCCTGAACCGGTCGGGCCACCCTTCACGTCATCCTTGCCGCACGAGAACATCAGGAGAGCGCTGAGAGGCCCGGGAGGCTTATTTCCCTCGCCTTTGATGCCATATACAAGAATATATGGCACCTTCAGGAGGTCCCCCATGCGAAAGACGGCAAGAGTCTTCTTGAACAATCGGAGCCAGGCCGTGCGCCTTCCCAAGGAGTTCCAGTTCAGCACCCGGGAGGTCTTCATCCGGAGGGAAGGGGAGGAGGTGGTCCTTTCCCCCCGGCCGGAGGACTGGGGCGATTTCTTCACCGAGGGCCCTGTAGCGTCCCCCGAGTTCATGGAGGGTGTCGAGGATCTACCGGTTCAGGATCGGAACGGCTGATGGCCCTCTACATGCTCGACACCGGCGTCGCCCTGGCGTGGGGAACGTTGGACGCCGAGGGGTGCAGGATCGGGCGCCCCCTCCCCGTCATCGACGGTCTTC
>JBFYZD010000042.1:0-13496 GCA_041309685.1 Gemmatimonadales bacterium
CCCGCCTTCCAGCATGGCGAGAGCTTCCTCTCCATTCAGGGCCACGTCGCTCCCCACGTCCCGCATCTCCATGCGCTCCGCCATGGTCCGGACGTAGTCCTCCTCGTCGTCCACCAGGAGCACCTTCAGCGCTGCAGCGGCCTTCTCCCTGGCCTTCGCCTCCCGGGCCACGCCGTGGGCCCTCTCCAGGATCCCCCGGGCCTCGTCGGGCATCCCTCCCTCGGCCATGGCCGCGGCGGTCATGCTCCGGTCGAAGTCCTCCCCCCGCTCCCTGAGGAATTCCTTCGCGGCCTGGATGCTCTTCCGCCAGGCGCCCTGGATGCTCCTCATGAGGTCCGCGGTGTCCGCAGGCTTCTGGAGGTACTCGAAAGCCCCGAGCCGCCTGGCTTCCTTCTCCTCCCTCTCCCCGCCGTGGCCGGTGAGGATGATGACCTGGATGTGGGGGTGGTGCTTCTTGACCCTTTCCAGGACCTCCATTCCCTGAAGCCCCGGCATGCGCAGGTCCAGGACCATGACGTCCGGCGGGTCGGTCTCCAGGACCCTCAGGGCCTCTTCGCCGCTGAGGGCCACCTGACTCTGGAGGTCGCGCATGTCCATGCGCTCCGCCAGGGCTTTCACATAGTCTTCCTCGTCGTCGACGAGCAGTACGCGGATCTTGCTCATGGGGTCTCCAGACCTCTGGTACCCGCCGGGGCTGCCTCAGCCCCCGGTCCCCTGGGGAAAGAGAATCCTGATTCCGAACCCTTCCTCACACCGCACCGCGGCGGCTCCGATGGCGGCAGCCTGCCCCACCAGAAAGCCCCATGCCTCGGAGTCCGACGGCCGCCCCACCTGCCGCCCCTCCCCCGGGGCCCCCCGAAACTCCACCACCGGGCCTCCCCCCGCCGCGCCCTTCTCCTGAACCTCCACCGAGATGGCCGCCCCCTCGGGGAGCTCATCCAGACAGCATTCCATGGCGGAGAAGAGGACCATCTGAAGCCGAAGTCCGGACACCCTGGCGGATACCTGGGCCCCGCCCTCCCCGGCCACCACCCGGTGCCCCTTCTTCCGGGCGAAGCGCTGGCTCAGATAGACCACCTGCTCCACCTCCTTGCTCAGCTCCACCTCCGCCACATCCTGGTCCAGGGTGTGGGAGAGGCGGTTGAGGTGGGTGAGGAGATCGGCGGCGCGCTTCACCTGGACGTCGATGCGGTCCACGGCACGGCAGAGCTTCTCCTGGTCCAGGGTGCCCCGCTTGCTGAACACCTGGACCATGTCCTCGATGAGGCCGGCGGATTCCTTGATGATGGCCAGGACGTTGCGGACCTCATGGGTCGAGCTGGCCGTCATGGTGGCCAGGAAGGCAGCCTCCGGATACTGGGAGCTTCTCATCCTCGTCCGAGTCCTGGAGCCCCCCCTCTTCGCGGCGGGCGGGGCGCGGAATACGGAACCCGCCCTCCCCACCGCCGCAACGGGCCGGGGAGAGGGCCTGACAACCGAAGCGGAAAGGTGGCGGCCGGGCGGAACCCCGGCAAGAGGGAAAAAAATCACGAATTGGGGACCCCGGGCCGGCCCCCCGGGGGCCGGGGACCCCGGGGACGGCGCGCGCTGGAAGGAGGGAGGCCCCCCTAGCGGGTGAAGCTCACACGGTACCCGTCCGTGGGCGGGAGAGGGAGGTTCTCCCCGCTCACCAGGCTCACCACCGTGGCGTCGGGCTTCCTCCCCCCCCTGTCCTCGACCGCCACCCTGAACTGGAGGGGCCCAGGAGTCTGGGAAACGAGGACCACCCGGTACGTGTCCGCCGTCGCGGTGGCGGCCCATAGCACCTGCGTGCCCCCGGCCCCGGAAAACCCGGTGATTCCCTTTCCCGCCACCTCCAGGACCGCACCCCCGAGCGGCGGGCCGGGTGTCTGGACCGACCCCGTGAGCTCGCCGGGGCCGCTGGGCCCGGAATCGCACCCCCAGGCCAGGAGGGCCAGGGACGACAGGATGAGGACGAGGCGTCTCATGGGGTCTCCTCCCGGCCGGACTCATCCCCGGAGCCACCCCGGAGCCGGCCTCTGAGGTCCCCCAACCGCACCACCAACTCGATGAGGGACCGAGCGTCCTCCGAAACCGGGAGGTTCGGGTTCCGGAGGAAGAAGGCTCGGAAATCCCCCAGATCGTAGGCGCCGTTGGCGTTGCCCTCCCTGTCCAGGTAGGTCCGCACCTCCTGGCTGAGGAATCCCCCGGATAGCAGGAAGGGGGAGGCCGCGGTGTGGGCGGTGAGCTCGGGATCCACCACCGAGAGGGTCAGGGATACGGCGCCCTCCAGGCCGATGGCATCCCTTACCCGCAGGGAGAGGGGGTAGCTGCCCCCTTCCTGGGGTGTGCCGCCGACCACTCCGGCCCCGTCGAAGAACATCCCGGGGGGGAGGGAGCCGGCGGTGAGGGTCCAGGTGACGGGGAGGTTCGCGTTCTGGACCACGAGGCTCAGGGAGTGGGGTATTCCACCCTGGACCTCCACCATGGCCGGATTCGAAGCCGCGCTGAAGGTCAGCCCGAAGGTGGCTCCGGCGGAGAGGGGGGATGATGCGGTCAGCGTGGCGGGGTTGGGGCGTCCGGCCAGCGCCCCCGTCCACTCCAGGAAGCTGAAGCCGGTGCGGGGGGCCGCGGTGATGAGGACCGTCTCCCCTTCCTCCACCCATCCCTCCCCGTCTCCCGGGGAGAAGAGCACGGAGCCCGGAGAGATGCCCGGAACCGGGCCCACCAGGGTAATGTCCAGGTGGACCTCCCGTCCCCCGTAGGAGGCGGTGAGGGTCGCGTCCTCCAGCTGGGTGGTGAACTCACGGACCCGGGGGGCGCCGTCGGTCCAGCCCAGGAAGCCGGCCCGGATGCCGGCTTCGAACTCCTCGCCGGGAGCCGCGGTGAGGGTATGGCTCTGGAAGGGGGCCGAGCCGAAGCTCCACTCGGCCACCGGAGAGGCCGCCCCGTCCACCGTGACCAGACCGGTTCCCGAGGGCGACCCTTCCGTCCTCACGGTGAGCGTCTGGTACCGGGTCAGGGCCCGGAAGGTGATGTCCTGTCCCGCCCGGGCGATGTCCAGGAGGGTGACCCCCATGGGCTCCCCCCCGTGGGTCCAGGAGGAGGGGGCGGACCCGGCGTGGAACGCCGTGTTGCCCGTCCCCCCGGGGAAGGGGTCGTCTCCATCCCCCCGGCCGCCGCCGGCCGCGGCAAGCTCGTTCAGACCGTCCGCCTGGCGGAGCCAGACCCCCAGGCGGCTCCCGTTGGAATTGATGGTGTTGGACCCCCACCTCGCCGCGATCGTGACGGGGTCGACGTGCCAGACCAGGAGCCCGGGCTCGTACAGGTTCGTGTCGAAGCCGGTGCGCTGCCGGTTCTCCAGCAGGAGGTACTCCCCGGAGCCGTCCCCGGAATCGATGCGGTAGATGGTGCCGGAGCTCTCCACGGGGGGGAGGGTGAGGGTTCCCAGGTCGGTGCCGGGGGGGAGGGTCACCACGTTGGCCCACCCCAGCACGCTCTTGCTCCAGGCGCTCATGTGGCAGGGCCGCTCCGGGCTGGCCCCGTTGCACCCCCAGGACCCCGTGCCCATGAGCCCCCAGTTCCCGATCCCGTTGTGGCTGGCATCCACCCCGTACAGGTCCGGCAGGCCGAATCCGTGCCCCAGCTCATGGGCGAAGACGCCGATGTCGTTCAAGCGCGTTCCCCCGCAGTTGGTCACGGGCTGGACGGTGTAGTCCAGGATCCGGATGAAGGAGGAGGCGTGGAATGGGGAGGGGGTCGCGGGGGTCCTGGTGACGTATCCGGGATTGGATTGGATCTGGAGGGCCAGGGCGGGGTCGTTCCAGTAGGAGCGCTCGAAGAAGGCGGCCGACGCCAGGTTCCAGCGGTGGGACCAGATCCGGTTGTTCCGGTCCTCGGATTGGCACTCTCCCCCTGGAGTAGGGTGCATCACCGCCAGGACGTCCACGTACCCGTCGTCGTCCCCGGAGTTGGGGATCCCGTCGGGACCGTCGTTGTCGAATCGCCCCCAGTCCGTGGTGCCGTCGTCCACGGCCTGGATGAGCTTCACGATGAACTCCCCGATGCGGGCGTTGATCCCCAGGGCGCTCACCCCCGCCGTCACCTGGGCCCGGGTCAGGGAGGTTCTCCTCCAGTCGAAGGTGGTGCCGGCGAGGGTGATCCGGCCCCCGGAGATCTCGGAGTAGAAGGCGGGGATCGTCCCCACGCCGTTGGGGTTGGCCTGCGGGCCGTCCCAGAACTCCGCCTGGACACTGTCCCTGGACACCGTGGCCTCCGGGGAGTCGGAGAAGAGCCCCAGGAGGAGAGGGAAGCGGAAGGAGCCGGTGACGGGGACTCGCTCTTCCCCCAGAGCTGCCTCCATCGCCAGCGCCGGAGTGAGGACGGGCGAGAGGGTTCTGCCCCCCGCCTGGACCGGCGGGAGGTCCCGCAGCCCCAGCCCCCGCCTCATGAGCGCCCGCCGGAACTGGTACGCGCCGGGGTCCCGGGCCATGAGGTCGTAGTAGCCCTGGGGGGGGCGGGTCCCGTGGAGCCTTCCCAGCATCTCCACGTCCTGGCCGCCGAGGGGGCCCTGGGCGGCCAGGAGGACCAGGAAGGCTCCGGAAAGGACCCTGTGGCGAAAGAGACGCATGAATGCCCGTGGGTGACGGATCGTGAGGACGGATCGGGGGGTCCCGGGCCCTCGGGGTGATTCCCCGGCAGGAGCCACCGCCTCTCTTAAACCTACCCTGCCGCCGCGGTTCCGGTCAGCCTTCCCCGGACCGGGCCCTCCTCAGGGCGTGGCCGGCCCGCCCACGGAGTACAGGGGCTCGAACTCCGCCGTGAAGTGCCTCAGGACCGGGGCCTGGTAGGTGAACCGGAACCCTCCGATCCCCGTCCTCCGCCGGTAGACCCCGGCGATGGCCTCCACCATGAAGTCCACGTGGCTCTGTGTGTAGACCCGCCGGGGCATCGCCAGGCGCACCAGGTCCATGGCCGCGGGAAGCTCCTCCCCCGTGTGCGGGTCCCGCCGGCCGAACATGACCGTCCCCACCTCCACCCCCCGGATCCCGCCTTCCACGTAGAGCTCCGCCACCAAGGACTGCCCAGGAAGCTCCCGTGGCTCCACATGGGGGAGGAATGCCGCGGCGTCGATGTAGATGGCGTGCCCGCCCGGCGGCTGGACGATGGGTACCCCCTCCCGGGCGATGTGCTCTCCCAGGTAGCGCACCGAGGCCAGGCGGTACTCCAGGTAGTCCTCCTGGAGAACTTCCTCCAACCCCACCGCGATGGCCTCCAGGTCCCGGCCCGCCATGCCTCCGTACGTGGGGTACCCTTCGGTCAGGATCAGCAGGTCCCGCTCCTGCTGGGCCAGGCGGGCATCGTTGGTGGCCAGGAACCCCCCGATGTTCGCCAGGCCGTCCTTCTTCGCCGACATGGTGCACCCGTCGGCCCAGGAGAACATCTCCCGCGCGATCTCCCGGACGGGCTTATCCCGGTACCCCTCCTCCCGCAGTTTGATGAAGTAGGCATTCTCGGCGAAGCGGCAGGCGTCGAGGTAGAAGGGAATCCCGTGGGAGCGGCACACCTCCGACACGGCGCGGATGTTGGCCAGGGAGACGGGCTGCCCCCCACCGGTGTTGTTCGTGACTGTGATCATGCAAAGTGGAATGGCGCCGGCCCCCACCTGGGCGATGAGAGCCTGAAGGCGCTCCACATCCAGGTTCCCCTTGAAGGGGTGGGGCCGGGAGGGGATGAGCCCCTCCGGCACCGGGAGGTCCACGGCCCGGGCGCCGGTGGCCTCGATGTTGGCCCGGGTGGTGTCGAAGTGCGTGTTGTTGGGAACCACGTGCCCGGGTTTGCACACCGTGGAGAAGAGGATTCGCTCCGCCGCCCGTCCCTGGTGGGTGGGGATCACCTGCTCGAACCCGAAGATCTCCTTCACCGCGGCCTCGAAACGGTAGAAGGAGGGGCTCCCGGCGTAGGACTCGTCCCCCCGCATGACCCCCGCCCACTGCTGGGCGCTCATGGCCGAGGTCCCGGAGTCGGTGAGCAGGTCCAGAAGCACGTCCTCGGAGTGGAGCTTGAAGACGTTGTAGCCAGCCGCCACGAGGAACTTCAGGCGCTCCTCGCGGGTGGTCATGCGGATGGGCTCGACGACCTTGATCCTGAAGGGCTCGATGATGGTTCGCATGGGGTCCGAAGTCTCCCCGAAGGTCGGGTGGGGGCCCTTGTGCCCCCTGGGCCCGGAGGCTTTCTTCCAGTGAAGTTATCGGTTATCCAGGTCCGGGCAATCGGGGTGGGCCCGACGCCCGGGCCGGACCGCGTTTCCCAACGCAAAGGCGGAGCTTCCCAGCTCCGATCCCCCTCTCCCAGGAAAGGACCCGAGAATGACCAAGCTCGACGACGCCATCACCGCAGGCGTGAAGGACCCCATGAAGGACGCATGGCACGTCTACATGGAGAATCTCTTCGCCTCCATGCAGAAGATGGAGCAGACCATCGACGAGGCGGCAGAGATGCCCATGGACTGCACCGAGACCTGGTGCTCCAACGCCAGGGCGCTTCTGGACGACCTGAACCACCAGATCTTCTCCATCCACGAGCCCAAGTGGAGCAATCCGGAGGATTCCGTTCGCATCAGGACCATGAAGAAGAAGATCTACGACATCTACGCCCGGCTGGCCACCATCCAGCCGGCGAAGTAGGCCCCTGGGAGGTTCGGCCCCGGGGTCGCCCCGGGGCCGGATCCAGGGGTTCCCTTCCTCTTCCATCCGGATCCGCGCGAGCGAGCATGAGGCCGAAGGCTCTCCTTCCCCCGGCCCTGGCGGCGCTGGTGGCCCTGGGGTGCGGCGGGACCGCTCCCCCGGGGCCGGGCGCGCCTCCCGGGCCGGCCGGCACAGGGGGGCCGGAGGGTCGTACCGTCCGGGAGGCCCCGGTTCGTTTCACCGTCCTGGCCGATTCCATCCCCGACGACCCGGGGGTGGAGGCTCTGGTGGCCCCCTTCCGATCCCGCATGGGTGAGGGGGTCACCGAGGTCATCGGGGAGGCCGCGGGCGCCATGACGAAGGCCTGGCCGGAAGGTACGCTCGGGAACTTCGCCGCGGATGCCATCCTCCATGCGGCCCGTGCCCGGGTGCAGGGGCCGGTCCAGATGGCTCTGGCCAACAACGGGGGCCTCCGCGTCCCGGTGCCCCAGGGACCCATCACCGTGGGGAAGATGTTCGAGCTCATGCCCTTCGAGAACATGGTCTCGGTGGTGACGCTCACCGGCGAGCAGGTGGAGGAGCTGGCCCGGCACATCGCCCGGCGGGGGGGGGAGCCCATCGCCGGCTTCACCCTCCGGATCGAAGTGGAAGGGGAGAGGCGGGTGGCCCGGGAGGTGAGGATCGGAGGGGAGGCGCCGGATCCCCGGGGGCTCTACCGCCTGGCTACCTCCGACTACATCGCCAACGGAGGAGACGAGTTCGAGGTGCTCACCCGTGCCGTGGAGCGGGAGGACCTCCCCCTCCTGGTCCGGGACGCCTTCATCGCGTACGTCCGGGAAAGGGGACGGATCGAGCCCCGCCTGGAGGGGAGGATCTCGGGGGAGGTGAGGCGATGAAGCGCAAGGAGTTCCTCCGGGCGTTGTCCCTGGTGAGTGGAAGCCTGCTCCTGCGGCCCGGGTGGGCCCTCGGCCATTCCCTCGCGGGACGGCGCACCGGCGCGCCCTTCGGCCGGGAGGCCGGAGCGGAGGAGGTGCACCTGGTCATCCTCCATACCAACGACACCCATTCCCGCATCGACCCCTTCCCCATGGACGGGGGCCCCCACCAGGGGCTCGGTGGGGTGGCCCGCCGGGCCACCCTCGTCCGGCGGGTCCGGGAGGCCCACCCCAACGTCCTCCTCCTGGACTCGGGGGACACCTTCCAGGGCACCCCCTACTTCAACTTCTTCCGGGGGGAGATCGAGCTGCGGGCCATGTCCGGGATGGCCTACGACGCCTCCACCCTGGGCAATCACGACTTCGACAACGGCGTGTCCGGGCTGGTGGAGGTGCTCCCCCACGCCTCCTACCCCTTCGTTTCGGCCAACTACCAGGTCGAGGACCCCGGGCTGGCCGCCCGGGTCGAGCCCTGGATCGTCCGTGACGTCGGGGGGGTGAAGGTGGGGATCTTCGGCCTGGGGATCGACTTCGAGGGGCTGGTGATGGAGCAGCTCCACCAGGGCGTTCGCCATACCGACCCCCTGGCGGCGGCCCGCCGGGCCGTCGGGGCGCTTCGGTCCCAGGGGTGCTCCCTGGTCATCTGCCTTTCCCACCTGGGCTACCGGTACCAGGGGGACCGCCCCTCCGACACCCTCCTGGCCCGGGAGGTGGACGGGATCGACCTGGTCCTGGGAGGGCACACCCACACCTTCCTGGACCGCCCCGACGTCTACCCCCGAGCCGATGGCGGGCAGACTCTGGTGAACCAGGTGGGCTTCGCCGGGATCCGCCTGGGACGCATCGACGTGGTCCTGGGCCCGGGAGGGACGGGCCCCGCTCCCCGCTCCCCCACCCCCTTTCGCCCGCTCCGCTGGACGGGCGCAGGGTACGCCGTGGACTCCACCCTGGACTGACCGCGCCCCCTGAAACCCCCGTTCCCCTGCCCCCGTAGGGCTTTTTGACTTTGTCAAAATAACCCTCCGGCAGGGGCGTTTCTCATGGGTGGACGATCCCAGCTTGGCGATCTGGAAGAGCTCGTGCTCCTAGCGGTGCTGCGCCTCGGGGCCGGAGCCTACGGGGGGGCCCTTCGCCGGGAGCTGGCGGAGAAGGCGGGCCGAAAGCTCTCCATCAGCACCATCTACGTGACCCTGATGCGGCTGGAGGAGAAGGGGCTCGTGCGCTCCTGGATGGGAGAGCCCACCGGAGAGCGGGGGGGAAAAGCCCGCCGGTACTTCGAGCTCCTCCCCAGGGGGGCTGAGATCCTCGAGGCGGTCCGGGCCATCAGGGAACGGATGTGGGCCGGGCTCCCGGCACCGGGGCGGAGCCATGTCTCCTGAGCCTTCCCGGCCCCCCGCTCTCGCCCTGCGCTGGCTCCGGGCCCGCCTCCCGGGCGAGCTGGCCGAGGTCGTCGCCGGCGACCTGGAGGAGGAGTACCACAACCGGGTCCTCCCTTCCCTGGGCCGCCTCCCGGCGGGGCTCTGGTTCTGGGGACAGGCCGCCGCCCTCCGGGCCGGCGCCCTGCGGAGCGCCTACCGTCGTCTGCGTTCCATCCGCCCCACCTGGGAGCGGAACCGCCCCCACGGGGCGGACACCCTGCCACCCGACCTCTGGAGCCGTTCGCCCATGCACCCCGCCGACCTGAGCTACGCCGCCCGCCGCCTTCTGCGGAGCCCCGGATTCACCGTGCTGGCGGTCCTGACGCTGGCCCTGGGGATCGGGGCCAACACCGCCATGTTCAGCCTGGTGAACGCCGTGCTCCTCCGGAAGCTCCCCGTCCGGGCTCCCCAGGAGCTGGTGGAGGTCTACACCTCGGAGTCCGACGGGTACGCCTACGCCACCTCGTCCCACCCCGACTACCTGGAGCTCCGGGCCCGGACCGACGTCTTCAGCGGGGTGGTGGGAACCCGGACCTTCCTGGCCCGGCTGGACGAGGGGGACCGGCCCCAGGTGGTCTTCGGAGAGCTCATCTCGTGGGACTACTTCCAGATGCTCGGCATTCCCATGGCCCTGGGCCGCCCCTTCCTTCCCGAGGAGGACGCCAATCCCGGAACCCATCCCGTCGCCATCCTGGGCCACGGGACCTGGGTCCATGATTTCGGCCGGGACCCGAGCATCCTGGGGCGCAACGTGCGTTTGAACGGGACCCTCTTCACCATCGTGGGGGTTGCCCCGGAGGCCTTCACCGGGACCATGCCGGTGCTGGTCACCAGCTTCTTCGCCCCCTTGATGATGACCAACGAGATGATGGGGGGGTTCGCCGGGTCCTCCACCGACCAGCTCCAGCGCCGCGGGAGCCGGAGCATGTTCATCAAGGCCCGGCTGAACCCTGGCGTCACGGTGGATCAGGCCAACGACGCCTTGCGGGCCTTCTCCCTGGGCCTGGCGGAGCGGTACCCCGAGACCAACGAGCACCGGGTCGTTTCCGCCCTCCCCTCCGGGAGCGTCGCTCTGCACCCCTTCGTGGACCGGATGCTCCGTCCCGTGGCCGCCCTCCTCCTGGGGGTGGTAGGGCTGGTGCTCCTGATCGCCTGCGCCAACCTGGCCAGCTTCCTCCTGGCCCGGGCGGAGGACCGGCGCAGGGAAATCGCCATCCGCCTGGCCCTGGGGGCGGGGCGGGGCAACCTGGTCCGGCAGCTCCTGACGGAGACCACCCTCCTGGCCCTGCTGGGGGGAGCCGCCGGGCTCCTCCTGGCCGACTGGACGTTGAAGCTCCTCCTGGCCTTCCAGCCTCCCATCCCCATCCCGGTGGACCTGAGCATCTCCCTGGACCGGTCGGTCCTCCTCTTCACGGCGCTGGTCTCCCTGGCGGCGGGGATCGCCTTCGGCCTCACCCCCGCCCTCCAGGCCACCAACCCCGACGTGGCGCCCACCCTGAAGAACGAAGGGGGCGGCACGGGGAAGCCGGGGCGCTTCCAGCTTCGGAGCTTCCTGGTGGTGACCCAGGTGGCCTTCTCCTTCGTCCTCCTCATCGGAGCCGGGCTCTTCGTCCGGAGCATGCAGAAGGCGCAGCGCATCGAACCGGGATTCTACACCGGCGCCGGCGCCATCCTCTGGCCGATGACGGAGCTCTCCGGCTACGGAACCCCCGAGAGACCCACGGAGAGCTTCTACCGGATGGCCCGGGAGCGCCTCCTGGCCCACCCCGCCATCGACGGGGTCGCCATGGCGGACCGCCTCCCCCTGGGGGCGGGCGTGCAGACGGGCGGCTTCCTCCTCCCCGGGGTTCCCTCCGAGTCCCCCGACGGGATCCACGACATCGACAACACCACGGTGGCCCCGGGCTACTTCGAGACGTTGGAGGTTCCCATCCTGGCGGGCCGAGCCTTCCGCGAGGGAGATGCGGAGGGGGAACCGGTGGTGGTGGTGAGCAAGGCCTTCGGGGACCGCTTCTACCCCGGACAGGAGCTGGTGGGCAGGACCATCGAGCGCGGATCGGGGCGCCCCCTGCGCATCCTGGGGGTGGCCGCCGACACCAAGGTCCGGACCCTGGGGGAGGCCCCCCGGCCGTACATCTACGAGCTCCAGGGGCAGCCGACCCACATCGGCCTGCAGATCGTCCTCAGGGGCCGGGTGTCGGGAGAGGAGATCCTGGCGGCGGGGCGACAGGTCCTGGATGAGATGGACCCCGACCTCGTCTACTTCGAAGCCAAGACCATGGACGAGCACCTGGCCCTTCTCCTCTTCCCTCCCCGGATGGCGGCGGCCCTCCTCTCGGTGTTCGGCGCCCTCGCCCTCCTTCTCTCGGCCATCGGGATCTACGGAGTGGTGAGCCACGCCGTGGCGCGGCGCACCCGGGAGCTGGGGATCCGTATGTCCCTGGGGGCGTCGGCCGGGGACGTGGTGGGGATGGCCCTGAGGGGGGGGATGCGGCTGGTGCTGTTGGGAGGCGCCATCGGCGTGCTCCTGGCGGCAGCCGTCACATGGTCCCTCTCGGGCTACCTCTACGGGATCGGGTCCCGGGACCTGGTGACCTTCGCCGCCATCCCCCTGATCCTCTCGGGGGTGGCGCTGTTGGCAGCCTTCGTACCGGCGCGGCGGGCCGCCACGGTGGACCCGGTACGGGCCTTGAAAAGCGAGTAGGGGCAACCCGACTCCAATGGGGGGCTCCGGCGTCCGGCGGGAGCCCCCCGTTTCATTCCCCTTGCGTTTTCCTCCTGCCTCGCCCATCCGTCAGGACAGGCCGCAGTCCAGGTTGGTTTCGGGCCGCCCCCTCGGGCCAGAGTCCCTCCATGCAGGAAAAACGCCATTCCATCCGGGTCGCCGCACCGGGGAGCACCCGTGCCGGCGACTTCTGGGGCGGGCTCGCCGCCATGCTGGTGGCGCTCCCTTCCTCCATCGCCTTCGGCGTCCTCATCTACTCCCCGGTGGGGGCGCAGTACGCCGGACAGGGCGCCCTGGCGGGGATCATCGGCGCCGCCGTCGTGGGGGTGGTGGCTCCCCTCCTGGGACGGAACGGCGCCCTCATCTCCGCCCCCTGCGCACCGGCGGCGGCGGTTCTTTCGGCACTCACGGCCTCCCTGGCGGCGGGGGGTGAGATCTCCCCCGAGGCCATCTTCGCCTTCATGGGGATCGCCGCCCTGGCGTCCGCCGTCCTCCAGGTCACCTACGGCACCCTGCGCCTGGGGCTGCTCATCAAGTACATCCCCTACCAGGTGGTGACCGGCTACATGTCCGGGATCGCCCTCATCATCGCCCTGGGGCAGCTCCCCAGGCTCCTGGGGCTGCCGAAGGGGGTCCACCTGTGGGAGGGTGCCGGCCACCCCAGCCTCTGGAGCTGGCCATCCATCGTGGTGGGGGTGGTCACCATCGGCGCCATGGCGGGAGCCCCCCGGCTCACGAAGAAGGTCCCGGCCGCCATCCTGGGGCTGGGGGCCGGGGTGATCGCCTACTTCGGCCTTTCCCTGGTGGACCCTTCCCTCCTCCACGCCGCCGACAACCCCCTCATCATCGGTCCCATCACCACCAGCGGCTCCCTGGTGGGGGTGGCGGCCCAGCGGGCCGCGTCCCTGCTGGATCTGGGGATCAGCGACATCGTGGCCGTGGGTGGGACGGCGCTCACCCTCTCCGTGCTCCTTTCCATTGACACGCTGAAGACCGGTGTGGTCCTGGACGCCCTGGCCCGAAAGCGCCACCACTCCAACCGGGAGATCGTGGCCCAGGGCCTGGCCAACACGGCCTCCTTCCTGACGGGGGGAATGCCGGGAGCGGGGACCATGGGCCCCACCCTGGTGAACTTCACCAGCGGGGGCCGAACGCCTCTCTCGGGGATCACCGCCGGAGTCCTGGCAGCCCTGGCCTTCCTCCTCTTTCGAGGGCTGGTGGCGTGGGTCCCCATCGCCACCCTGGCGGGGATCCTGCTGGTGGTGGCCTGGAGGATGTTCGACCGGGGCATCTTCCGCCTCCTCCTCGTCCGCACCACCCGCCTGGACTTCCTCGTCATCGCCGCTGTCATCGTCACGGCTGAGACCGTGGGCCTCATCACGGCGTCCGGGGTGGGAGTGGCGCTGGCCATCCTCCTCTTCATCCGGGACCAGATCCAGATTCCGGTCCTCCTGGGCAAGCGGGATCTGACGGCCGTGCGCTCCAAGCGCCGACGGCTACGGGAGGAGGAGGAGATCCTGACGCGGCACGGGGCGCAGGGGGTGCTGGTCCAGCTCCAGGGGAACCTCTTCTTCGGCACCACCGATCGCCTCTTCTCCGAACTGGAGCAGGATCTGGCGAAGCGACGCTTCATCCTGCTGGACATGCGCCGGGTCCATTCCATGGACTACACGGCCGTACACCTCCTTGGGCAGATGAGGGAAAGGCTGGAGGAGGTGGAGGGAGAGCTCCT
>JBFYZD010000043.1:0-5563 GCA_041309685.1 Gemmatimonadales bacterium
TCAGCCGCCTCGCACACGGGCGCCCTGGCGTCGGACTACGGGGTGTTCAGCTCGGCGTGCCGCCAGAACGGGGCCTTTGTGGCCGAGGACCTGGAATCCCTGTACGACAGCGCCAAGGGGCTGGCCCTGATTCCGCCCCCCAGGGGCAATCGGGTTCTCAGTGTCTCCAGTTCGGGAGGGGCGGGAACTCTTGCCGCCGACCGGGCGGAGGCCTGGGGGTTGGAGATGCCAGTCATGCCGGAGGAGGCGTTGGCAGCCCTCAAAGGAGTTGGCCTTTCACCCCTGGCAAAGCTTTCCAACAAGTTGGATCTGGTATCCATCGCGGCCGGGGATTTCCGAAAAGCGATCCTCGCCCTGGATCCCTTCGACGTGGCCGACACGGTCCTGCTGAACTTCGGGGACCCAGTGGCCGGCAGCGCCGAACTGGCCAGGGAGCTTTCTGGGAGCATCCGGGCCCGCCTCGCTGTAGCCTATTTCGGGGGAGGCGAGGAGGAGAAGCAGGGACGGATGGAGATGCATCGGGCGGGGATTCCCGTGTTCCCCACGCCCGAGCGGGCCATGAGAGGGATCGGCGCCGCCGTCTGGTGCACTCGGTATCGTCGCCGACGGGAGCTCGCGTGAGGCGCAGAAAAACGGAAGAGTCGACCGGGGGTTCTCGGGACGTCGACGGAGGCAGCGGATGACAGAGACATTCAGGATACGCACAGTAGGGAAGATCGGCCTGGGGATCATGGGGACCAATGTGGCCTGGGCCTGCGCGCTTAACGGGATCGAGACCTATGTTTACGACGAGTCGCCCGACCAGCTCCAGATGGCACTGGAACGGCTCCGGGGATGGTTCGGGGATGGAAGACTCTCTCCCATGGAAGCCGAGGCCGCCATCGGGAGGGTGCACCCCTGCGGGAGCCTGGAAGAAGCGGTCAGGGATGTGGATCTCGCCTTCGAGAGTGTGTACGAAGACCTTCACGTGAAGAGCGAGGTCCATGCTCGGATCGGCCGGGCAGCCCACCCCAGGACGCTCATGGGATCCAACGCCTCTTCCCTGCCCTGCACGCCTCTGGCACAAGCATCCGGTCGGCCCGAGAAGTTCTTCAACATGAACTTCACGGACCCTCAGGTCGAGCAATTGGTGGAGGTCATGTGGAACCCGATGACCTCGGAGGAAACCAAGCGGGCGGCGATCCGATTTGCGCGAGACATCCGGATGGTGCCGGTGGTCACGCACAAGGAGATCATGGGGTATGCTTTCAATCGCATCTGGCGGGCCATCAAGAAAGAGGCCCTCTTCCTGGTGGATCGCGGCCACTCGGACCCCGAGTCCATCGACCGGGCGTGGATGCTCATTTTTGGGACGCCGTACGGTCCCTTTGGGCTGATGGATCGGATTGGGCTGGACACGGTCCAGAAGATTGAGATGCGGTATTACGATGCCAGTGGGGACGATCGGGACCTTCCCCCTGAGATTCTGAAACGGATGGTCGAGAGCGGATTTTTGGGCGAGAAGAGCGGAAAGGGTTTTTATTCCTGGCCGGATCCGGCCTTCAGACAACCAGGCTGGCTGCGCATGGAGCCTCCCTGGACTTCAGACGAGGAGGTGTAATGGCCATGACGGAGACGAAATGGAAAGAGATCAAGGTCGAGCCCTACATGATGATGGTCCTGTCCAAGAGACTGGAGGCCATCGCGCGGGAGATGACCAACACCACGCTCCGGGCGGCGCGCTCGGGGGTCATGAACCTGGCTAGGGACTTCTCCTGCAGCATCGTGACGGGCGACGGGAGGATGCTCTTCGTTCACGAGGGGCTCCCGGTCCATCTCGCCAACACGGATTACACCGTCAAAGGTACCATGGCGCTGTTCGGGGATGACATCCACGAGGGAGACGCCTTTCTGAACAACAGCCCGTTCCACGGCAACACCCATCCGGCCGACCACACCCTCATGGTGCCCGTGTTCTTCGAGGGGGAACTGCAGTTTTTCACCGTGGTGCGGGGGCATCAGGCCGACATCGGGAACTCCCAGCCCACGACCTACATGGCCTATGCCAAAGATGTGTACGAAGAAGGGGCGATTTACTGGCCTGGGGTCAGAATGCAGCGCAATTACAAAGATATTGAGGACGTCGTCCGAATAGGCAAGATCCGGATCCGCGTCCCCGACCAATGGTACGGCGACTACCTGGCCATGGTGGGGGCGTGCAGGATCGGGGAGCGGCGGCTCAAGGGATTCTGTGCCAAGAACGGAAAGGACACCATCAAGGCCTTCATCGAGGCGTATATGGATTACGGTGAGGTGCGGATCACCGAGGAAATCAGAAAGCTCAGGAAAGCGCACCTGGAGTACGAGACCCGATACGATCCCGTGCCCGGCGTGGCGGACGAGGGGATTCCGGTCAGAATCGCTGCGGATATCGACCCCGAGGCAGGGTTCATTCACATCGACGTCACAAACAATGTCGACGCGGTGGAGGGCGGGCTGAACCTGTGCAAGGCCACCACCCGAGCCAGCGCAACCGTGGGCGTCCTCTGCAACCTGGATCCCGACATCCCTCACAACGATGGGACTTTCAAGCGGCTACCCATCCGTATGGCCGAGGGGAAAGTGGTGGGATACGTCCTCCACCCGCGGTGCATGTCGGTGGCCACCAACAGCGTGGCCGAACGGCTCGCCAACGCATCGGGCGCCATGTTCGCGCAGTTGGGACCAGAGTACGGCGTGGCCGAACATGGAACCGGCCTGCCGGTGGGGGTGGCGGTCATCTCTGGAGTGGACTGGCGAAGGGGGGGAAGCCCGTACTGCAACGAGATCATCGCCTCCTGCGGCGGAGGGGGCGCGTCCTACGGTTACGACGGCTGGCTGACCCTGGCCCAGCCGGTCGTCATGGGGACCGTGAATTACGACAGTATCGAGATCGACGAGCAGAAGTACCCCATCTATGTCAAGAGCCGAACCATCGTGCCGGACACCGGAGGGGCAGGGCGCTGGCGGGGGGCGCCGGGAGTCAGCGTGGAGCTGATTCAGCGGGGAGATCCCGGACAGTGGGCCTACATCAATGATGGCCATTTCTTCCCCCCGAAGGGGGTCAACGGCGGCGGGGATGCGGCCCCGTCAGATGCGTGGAAATACCCCATCCCCGATGCCGCGAGAATGTGGGAGACGGAGGCGAGCAAGCGGAAGAGCAGGATCGACCTTCCCCAGCAGGCCGTGATCACCCTTCAGGCCGAGAGCGAGGTCATCGTGGGTGACGGACCGGGGGGAGGAGGGTTCGGGGATCCGCTAGAACGCGATCCCGAAGCGGTTCGATGGGACGCCCGGGAGGAATACATCACCCTGAAGGCCGCGGCCGATATCTACGGGGTCGTCCTGAACACGGAAGCGGAAGCGTACAGCGTGGACTACGAGGCCACGAATCGACGAAGGCACGAACTGAGAGAGAAGCGGAAGGAGATGGCGAGATGAGCCTGAGGATCAGCACGGACATCGGAGGAACCTTTACGGATCTCGTGGTTTGCGATGAACGGGGCATCATGAGCGTGCACAAGTCCCCGACGACCCCGGCCCGGTACAGCGACGGGATCATGGCAGCCATGCGGGTGGCCTCGGAGATCATGGGGCTTATGGTGGCCGAGGTTCTCGGGGCATGCAGCACCCGGGCGGGTGGTGCGTTCATCCACGGGTCCACCATCACGACCAATGCGGTCCTCCAGGGCCGGGTGGCGAAGGTCGGGTTGATCTGCACCCGGGGGTTCCGGGACACCCTGATCATCCGCGGGGGGGCGGAGAAGAAAAACCCGTACAACCTGCGGGAGAAATATCCCCCTCCGTATGTCCCTCGGTACCTGACCATGGAGGTTACGGAGAGGGTCAATGCGGAAGGGGAGATCGTGGTGCCCCTGGATGAGGAGGATGTGCGCCGAGCGGTGCGACAGCTCAAGGAATACAGGGTCGAGGTCATCGCGGTTTGCCTCCTATGGGACATCGCCAATGCAGCCCACGAACAGAGAATCGGGAAGATCATTCAGGAGGAGTGGCCGGGGATCCCGTATGTGCTGGCTGCGGAACTGAACCCCTGCCTGAGGGAACTCTGGAGGACCTCGTGCGCGTGCATCGACGCCTCCTTGCAGCCCGTGCTCGGCACGTACCTGAAGGACCTGGATTCCGTGATGAAGGCGCACGGGTACGGCGGAGACCTCTCCATCCTCACGTCCACCGGGGGCATCCAGTCGGTGGAGGAGAGCCTGGCCAAGCCCATCTATACCATTGACTCCGGTCCGGCCATGGCGCCGGTGGCAGGAAGGGTCTTCGGCAAGATCGAACGGGACACGGACAACGTCCTCGTCATGGACATGGGAGGAACAAGCTTTGACATCAGCTCTGTGATGGACGGAAACATCGCCATCACCCGGGAGGCTCGAATCAGCGGGTATGACTTGGGAATCGCCAAAGTGGACAGTCGATCCATTGGCGCCGGGGGCGGGAGCATCGCCTGGGTGGATTCGGGAGGGCTATGCCATGTCGGACCCCAGAGCGCCCAGGCGGTTCCGGGGCCGGCCTGCTACGACAAAGGTGGCACGGAACCCACCGTCACCGACGCCAACCTGGTGCTCGGTTTTCTGGACCCGGATTATTACCTGGGGGGCCGGATGAAACTGCGCCGGGACCTGGCCGAGAAAGCCATCATAGAGAAGGTGGCCAAGCCCCTCGGTTTGTCTCTGAAGGATGCGGCTTTCACCGTGTATACGGGAGTGAACGTGAACATGGTCACGGCCATCGAGGAGCTCACGATCTGGCAGGGCATCGATCCCCGGGAGTTCCTCTTTGTGGCGGGAGGCGCCGCGGCGGGCTTGCACGTGGTGGCCATCTGCAGGGAGCTGGGAACCCGGGAGGCGGTGATGCCCAAGACCGCAGGGGGCTTGAGCGCAGTCGGTGGTCTATTCGGCGATATCGTCGGGGAGTATGCCGCAGGCTACCTGGCCGAAAGCCACCAGTTCAACTTCAAGGAGGTTAACGCCAGGTTGGAGGAACTGGAGCAGAGGGCCCTGTCCTTCCTCCAGCGGGCCGGCGTTCCCCCCGAGAAGCGGCAGATCGAGTTCCACTGCGAGGCCAGGTACCCTTACCAGATCTGGGAGCTTTCCGTGCCTCTCCGGGGGAAACGGATCCGCACCGAGGCGGAGCTGGCTCAGCTCGTGGCGGACTTCCATGCTGTCCATGAACGGGTCTTCGCAGTGAAGGAGGACACGTATATCGAGTGCATTCACTGGCGGGTGCGGGCCGTGGGTGGGGTGGAGAAACCGGTCCTGGTGGAGATGCCCCTGGGGCCGGAGGATCCTGCGGGGGCACTGCGGGGCAAACGACGGATTTACCTGGGCCCCCGGGGTGGAGAGGTGGATGCGTCGATCTACCGCGGAGATCTCCTGAAACCGGGCAACCGGATCCATCCTCCGAGTATCATCGAGGAGCCGACCACGACCCTGGCCGTACTCCCTGGGAGCGAGGTCACGGTGACGAAGTTTGGAAACTATTTTATACGATTTGGTCGATAGAGATGGAAGAGATCGGAAGA
>JBFYZD010000044.1:0-10280 GCA_041309685.1 Gemmatimonadales bacterium
CCCGCCGTCGCTTATCAGGAGAGGGCCCTGGCCCGTGGCCACCGGGGGAGCGTCGAAATCCGGTTGCATTGGGGTCATCCAGAGGACCCCGCCCCTGAGGGACACCGCGTCCCCGACCGAGGATACCTGGATCTCGAACCGGCCCCCCGGCCTGAGGTAGGCGGAGACCTCAGCCGTCACCAGGACCGCCGCCACGTTCCGGGTCCGGAGCATCTGCTCCGGAACCTCCACATCGAATCGCCGGAGGATGTTGGCCACCGAGCGGACCGTGTGGCCGGAGCTGAACCCACCGATGACCCGGTCTCCTGTCCCGTCCAGCCCCACCACCAACCCGTACCCCACCAATCGGACCGGCACGTCCTGGTTCACCAGGGTCAGGTCCCTGATGCGGGCGTCCTGGGATCGCGCCGGGGCCCCCGCGCCCTGGAAGCCCAGGACCGCCAGAGCGAGGGCGAGGGGAACGGGGATGCGCAGGGCTCTCATCATGGCCTCGTTCACCTCAGGGCCAGATCTTGTTCAGGAGCCGGGTCAGGAATCCCTGGGGCTTGCCCAGCGTTCCCGTGGACGCGTAGAGGATCTGGGCCTCGCTGACCCGCCAGGACTCCACGGTGTTCTGGAGGGAGATGTCCTGGGGCCGGATCCATCCCCGGAGGGTGACCTCCTCCTCGACCTCGTCGATCTGGAGCTTCTTGGTCCCCTCCACCCGGGCCATTCCGGTGGGAGAGACCTCGACGACCCTGGCCGTGATCTCCCCGCTGAACCGCTGCTGCCGCACGGACTCACCCTGCTGCCGGTCCGCCACATCGTTCTGGGTCTTCAGGCCGCCGCCCATGGTGCTCCCCGGCATGGCGGCGGTCAGACCCAGGTCCCGGCCTTTCTCCTGGGAGGACATCTGGTCCATGTTGGCCGAGGCCAGGATGAACTCGTCCACCAGGATGGTCACGATGTCCCCCGCCTTCAGGGCGTGTCGGTCCGAGGTCCAGGACCGGCGAACCGGGACGCCCTGGCCGGGGGGGGCCGCACCCTGCTGGGCCCCGCCCCGTCCCGGGAGAAGAGCGGCCCCGAGGGCCAGAAGAAGCGCTGTCCAGACCACCGTGCCCCTCATGTCTCGATCTCCGTTGTCGGGTTCGATATCCGGACCAACCCCGGCCCGTCCACCACCCCCTCGAGGCGTCGCCCCGAGTCGGTCCTGAGGAAGACCCGATCCCCCATGGATCCTGAGCTCACCGCCGTCCCCTGGAGGGCCACCTCGACGCCGCTTCCAGCCCATACCGCCCTGACCGGCTGCCCCGATACGACCAGGAGAGGAGGGCGGAGCATCGGGGAGCGCAGAGCCTCCCCTTTGGCGATGCGACGCTGGGGAATCCAACCCACTTCGGGGGATCGCTCGCTTCCTTCGGGAGGCCCCCACCGGGTCAGGGTCTGATACTCCACGTCCCCCTCCTTCAAGGCCTCCCCTCGCTCCAGGGTCCGGGAGGACACCATTTGAAGGGAGGAGACTCCCGCCCGGAGGAGGAGGGAGAAGGACTCCTTCCCTCCCGCTGCCGGGCCAAGAGACACCACCAGCCGTCCGTCCCGCCCACTTCCGAGCAGACCCACCGGGGCGAGGCCTTCGGGGAGAGTGCCTCCCCGGGGGGTTCCCCACTCCAGGACCAGGGCCTCGGGAAGCACGCCCCACTGCTCGGCCAGCGCGGCCCGGACCCACGCCACCGTCTCCACGGGGGGATCCCAGGGGGCCGGAGCCGAACTGGGTGCGGCCAACGGCACCGGGGTCACCCTCTCCTGAGCGCCTCCCCTCGCCACCCCCGACACCAACGCCACCCCCAACAGAAGGGAGGGAAGGACCACCCGGGACAAAGCCCGGGTGGTCCGGTGGGGTTGGGAGGAAGGAAGGTGTTGCGGTCTCACGAGTTCGTCTCAGAAGAAGGTTGGTCGTCGGCTTCCATTTCCACTCCCGCCATCAGGCGAGGGGATGCTCCACCCGGCCCGGCCGGGCTTCTCACCGGATCAGGGCGTTGGCGATCTCCGCCATCTCCTCGGCGCTGGTCACGGCCTTGGAGTTGATCTCGTACGCCCTGAGCGCCGTGATCATCTCCACCATCTCCTGCACGATCTCCACGTTGCTCCCCTCCAGGGTGCCCTGGAGGATCCGGCCGAGCCCGTCCTCCTGGGGGAATCCCAGGGTGGGCGTGCCGGAGGCGCTGGTCTCCTGGAAGAGGTTCTCCCCCAGAGCCCTCAGGCCGGGGGAGTTGGGGAAGCGAGCCAGCTCCAGCCGCCCCACCTCCACCCCCTCGGCGGAAGTGGGAAGGGTCACCGAAACCACCCCGGCCCGGGAGATCACCAGGCTGGTGGCATCGGTGGGAATGGAGATCCCCGGAACCAGCCCGTAGCCCGAGCTCGTCACCAGGGCCCCCTGGTCGGAGATGCTGAAGCTCCCGTCCCGGGAGTAGGCCAGCGTCCCGTTGGGAAGCTGGATCTGGAAGAACCCGTCTCCTTCGATGGCCATGTCCATGGGGCGCCCGGTGGCCTCCATGGGTCCCTGGGACTCGACCCGTTGGACTCCCGCCAGGCGGGTCCCCCTGCCGATCTGCACCTCCTCCGTGGTCCCGGTCTCGGTCCCTTCCAGCCGCTCGGAGCCTTCCACGGTCTGGTAGAGGAGGTCCTCGAAGTGGGCCCTGCTCCGTTTGAAACCGGTGGTGTTCACGTTCGCCAGGTTGTTGGCAATGACCTCCACCCGCCTCTGTTGGGCCATCATCCCGGTGGCCGCGGTGCTGAGGATCGGCATCTTACTTGACTCTCCCTAGATCGTTGGAGATCCGGTCCATGACTCCGTCCACCACGAGGACGGATCTCTGAAGGGCCGAGTAGGCCCGCTGGATCTCGATCATCTCGACCAGCGCCCCCACGGGGTCCACGTTGCTCTCCTCCAGGTGCCCTTGCCGGACCTTCGCCTCGCCCACCGGCAGGGGAGTGGTCCTGCCCTCCACCCGGAAGCGCATGCCGCCCTCCCGGTGCAGAGCCGCTCCCCGGTCCAGGCGCTCCACACGGAGTGTGGCCACGATGCTTCCATCCACCCGGATCTCTCCCTGGGGGGTCACCTCGAGATCCCCCTCCGGAAGCACGATGGGACCCGAATCCCCGAGAAGGGGGTTCCCCTGGGCGTCCACCACCCCCCGGAAGGGATCGAGCTGGAAGGAGCCCCCCCGGGTCAGGCGCTCCCCCTCGGGAGTCTCCACCACCAGGAAGCCCTCGCCGTCCAGTGCGAGATCCAGAGGGCGGCCGGTGCCGGTCATGGCCCCAGGACGAAGATCCGTGCTCCCCAGCGGCTCCACGCCGACGCCCTCGAGGAGCCGGGCGAAGACCCGCTCCCCCTTGAATCCCGGGGTGGAGGCGTTGGCCAGGTTGTGGGCCACGGCCTCCTGGCGGCGATCCCAGTAGTGGAAGGCCCGGGCGGCGCGGCTCAGAGAGTCCGGTCCCATCTCAGCCCCTTCTCCCTTTCAAGGAACCCCCGCCGGAACCCTCCGGGCGCCCCTGGAGGGTCAGGAGGAAAGCCAGCCCGTCCTGGGCCAACCCCGTCTGGCGGGCCACCTCACTCGCGGGAAGGCCGCTCTCCCAGAGGGCCAGCGCAAACCCCCGGGAGTCCTGGGAGATCTTTCGGAGCCCCGCGGTGGTCATGCCCTTCTCAACCCGCGGCGGCGTCCGGCCCCCGACGCCGGTCCGGCGCACCACGGCCGCGCCCCGTCGGGTCCTCCGAACCAGCAGCACCCCTCCCAGCGCCAGCCCGAGAAGCCCGGGCAGGATGAGCCAATCGCGCTGCGTGGCTCGGGTCGCGGCCCCGAAGGCCCGGGAGCCCAGCACCTTTCCGAGCCATGGCACGCCGGCCGGCTGGAGGCCCTCCGGGCGCGGGACCGTTCCCTCCACGGGTCCCACTGCATCCACCGCCGCCGTTCCATCCGCTGCCGCGGAGGGAAGGGGAGCCGGTGCGCGCGCCAGGGAATCGGCGATATGAACTGCGGCCTGGAGCCCATCGGCACCCCCACTCTCCAGCTTCTCCAGCCCCTGAGCCAGCCCGATCCAGCTTTCCGCCCGGTCCGGAGACCGGAGGGCCTCCCGGATCAGCGCTGCCACCTGCTCCCGTGGCTCCGCCGGGGAGCCGGCCGCCTGGGCCTGAAGGGAAAGGGGCGCCAGGAGAAGGCCCAGGAGAAGGATCCTGCCACCTCTCATCGGAGGGCATCCTCCCGAAGGTGAGCCAGGCGCTTGCGGAGGTCCTTGATGGACTTGGACCGGATCTGGGAGACCCGGGACTCGGTCACGCCCAGGACGGAGGCGATCTCGTGGAGCTTCAACCCCTCGAAGTAGTAGAGGGACAGGACCAGCCGCTCCTGGCGCTTCAGCTTGAGGATCTCGTCCCGGAGGATCTGGATCTCTTCCCGCTGGGTGAGGAACTCGTCCGGGTCTTCCCGTCCCCGGTCGGCGGTGAGCTCCTCCACGGAGATGGTGCTCTGGTCCTCCTGGCTCCGGGGCTGATCCAGGGAAACCCGCCGGACCTGCTCCGCGTCCTGGGTCCACCTCCAGTATTCCGACAGGTCGATCCCCAGCTCCGAGGCCGTCTCTTCCGGCCGGGGATTCCGATTCAGGGTGTGCGTGAGGCTCTCCCGGGCCCGGCTCACGTTCCGCTGCTTCCGCCGGATGGAACGAGGCACCACATCCCGCTTCCGGAGGTCGTCCAGGATGGCGCCCCTGATCCGGGGAGCAGCCAGCGTGGAGAAGGCCAGCCCGCGGGAGGGATCGAAGTTCTCGATGGCGTTCATGAGGCCGATGGTCCCGGCGCTCAGAAGCTCGTCGAACTCCACGTCCTGGGGGCAGGAGCGCATGACCTGCCATGCGACGTGGTAGACCAGCCGAAGGTGTTCGGAGATCAACTGGTCCCGGGCCCCTGCATCTCCGTGGTCCTGGTAGGCTTGCCAGAGCGACATGGACACCATCCTGAGTCTTCCTCGCTGACCGCAATGGGCGTGGATCGGTTCTGCCCTGCCATGGGCATGGGCCGTACCAGGGGACCGGGTTGACCCGGCACTCCCGGACCATTCCCCTTATATACTTGGGATTGAATGATTTAAGGGGTTGGAAAGACCCACGGTTGCCGCCCCGGCAACCCCGGCAGACCCCCTTCCCCGGCAGGGCTTGCCGGGTCCGAACCGGCGTTCTTTTCCGGGTGGGGAAGGGGCGGCGGAAGGAGAGGGGCCCGCCCGATTGGCGGGGGGAACAGAAGGATCAACCCGCCGTGGGGAAGGAAAGAACGGGAACCGACCCTCCGGTGGCACGAACCTGCTCCCCCCAGATGCGGCCGTGCAGGGCGCCCACCGCTTCCAGGGACGGGGATCCCGGGGTGAGGCCCAGGAGGGAGGCCCCTTCCTCCATGAGGCGCAGGAGATGGGGGTCCCGGGGGATGGCCCCCCCGAACGCCACCTCCAGCCCCAGGAACCGCTGGCCGGCCAGGGCCATCATCCGGTAGACCTCCTCCGCCGTGACCCTCTCCCCCCAGTTCACCAGGACCTCCATGGGGAGGGCCGGAAATCGCTCCCGGCCGATCTTGAGCAGGGCGTAGGTAGCCGCCATGGAGACCCGGTCCGGGGCCGTAAGGGCCAGGAGGCGCTCCGCCCCCACCGAGCAGGCGGCCAGCACCGAGGCCAGGTGGGACCCTCCATCCACCACCACCAGGTCGAACCGGGAGAACAGCTCCGAGACCCGCCGGAAGAGCACCCGCCGCTCCCCGGCCGCCGAGGAGAGGGTGGACTCGATCCCCCCACCTCCCCCGGGAAGGAGGAAGAGCGACCCGGAGATGGGCCGGAGTAGATCCTCCGGAGAGAGATCCCCCCCCCTCAGGCTCCCGAGTCCGGGGCCGGCGTCGGCCAGGCCGAGGAGAAGGTGAACCGACCCCACCCCCTCGTCCCCGTCCACCAGGAGGACCTGACGGCCTTCCTGGGATGCCGAGAGGGCGAGGAGCACCGCCACCGTGGACGTACCTACCCCCCCCTTCCCCGAGCCCAGCACCACCACGCCGGGCGCCGGGACCCACCGGGGTCCGTTCCCGGGCTGGCCGAGAAAGCCCTTCAGGGAATCCAGGCTCCGGGTCATGGCTCAGCTTGCCAGGACCTGGGCGCGGGCATGCTCCTGGGCCGTGCGGATCGGCCCGTGATCGTCCACGGCCAGCTGTCCCAGGGCGGCCAGGAGCCGGGCCCCAGCCGGCCGGAGGTCACCCGGCACCTCCTGCCCATCCCCCACCCAACGGGTGGGAAGCTTCACCTGCTCCACCAGCTCCGCGAGCCCCGCATCGCAGGGGACCTGATCCAGCTTCGTAGGCAGGACATGGGTGACCCCCAGCCCCTGGAAGGCCGACCCGAGGTGGCGAGCCACGTCCGGGCGGAGTCCTGCGGGGAGCACCAGGTGCGTTTCCTGGGGGTCCATCTCCATCAGGAGCCCTTCCCACGGGGCCGGGGCGCCCATGGCGCCCGGGAGCTTGCCCGGAGTGTCCAGGAGGATGGCATCGCAGGAGCGCAGGCGCTGGAAGGCACCCGGGATCTCCTTGCGGTTGTAGACCACCTCCATGGGAATCCCGGCGATCTCGGCGAAGGTCTGGAGCTCGTTCACCGCCCCGACCCGATAGGTGTCCAGGGTGATGAAGCCCACCGACCCCTTCCCGAAGGCGTGGTGGCTCAGAGCCAGCTTCACGGCCGTGAGGGTCTTGCCGGCTCCGGCCGGTCCCACGAGGGCAAGCACGAAGGGGCCGATCCGGGGCGCGGTCGGCGCACGGGAGGCCCTGGCGCCCGATCCATCCATGCGGCGCTTGTAGTCGGCCACGTCCTCCGGTGAGGCGGCGACGATCTCCACCCACGACTCCGAGCCCTTTGTCTCGTTGCGGCTGGAAAGGACCATGGCCCCCTCCCCCATGGCCATCCGAAGGTTCAGCATGGCCTCCCGCATGTTGCGACCGCGAAAACGCTTAGGCTGCATTGTCCAACTCCCATGTGGCTACGCTTCGGAGGTTCACGTGGGCCGGTAGCTCGGCGAGGGACACCACCGGCACGCCTGGAAGAACCGGCTCGATGAGGCGCCGCACCCCAACCCTCAGGCCCGGCGGTGTGATCAGGGGAACGGCCCGGCCGTCCGTTCCATACACCCGGCTGAGCTGGTCCAGCTGGCCCAGGAGGCGAGTGAGGCGGTCGGGATTGAGCATGGCGTTTCCGGCCCCGGAGGACCGGGGGCTGAAGAGCCCCATGAGGGCAGCCTCCAGCCGGGGACCGATGGTGATCCCCCGTACGGCTCCCCCGGCATCCTGGTGAAGCTCCACGATGACGTTGGAGAGGCTCCGGCGAACGTGCTCGGTAAGGGCTTCCGGGTCCTTGGTATGCTCCGAGGCGTCGGCGACGGTCTCCAGGATCGTAACCAGGTCCCGGATGGGGACTCTCTCCTTCAGGAGGCGCTGGAGGACCCTGTGGAGCACGCCGAGGGAGATCCGGGAGGGGATCACCTCGTCCACCAGGGCCGGGTAGCTCTCCTTCAAGGTATCCACCATCTCCTGGACGTCCTGTCTGCCCAGGAGCTCGGAGGCGTTGTTCTTCAGCACCTCCATCAGGTGGGTGGCCACCACCGCGGTCGGCTCCACCACCACGTACCCGTTGGTCTCGGCCTCCATCCGCTTGCTCTTGGGGACCCATCGGGCCGGCATGCCGAAGCTGGGATCCGTCGTCTCTTCCCCGGGGATCACCTCGGCGACCGCACCCGTGTCCAGGGCCAGGACCAGGCGGGGCCTGACGTCCCCCCGAGCCACCTCCGATCCCCGGATCTTCACCGCGTACTCGTCGGGAGGGAGGCGGACGTCGTCCCGGATGCGGATGGGAGGGACCAGGATACCCAGTTCCTGGGCAGCCTGCTTCCTCAGCAGGCGGATCCGCTCCATGAGGTCGCCACCCTGGGACTCGTCCACCAGGGGGATCAGGGCGTATCCGATCTCCACCTCCACCGGATCGAGCTGAAGGAGGTCCTGGACCGGGCTGCTCTGGGCCGGCAACACCTCCATCTTGGGCTTCACCGGCGAGGCGAGGCGCTTGCGGTCCTTCTCCCCCTTCGACGACATCCGGGCCATCACCGCGGCCCCGCCCGCCAGCGCCAGGAAGGGGACGGTGGGGAGGCCCGGGAGGATGGCCAGGCCCGCCAGAAAGGCGGAGGCCAGCCACGCGGGCTTGGACCGGGAGGAGAGCTGGGACACCACGGCCTCCGCCACCCGCCCACCCCCGGAAGAGGAGGTGACCATGAGGCCGGCAGCCGTGGAGATGATGAGGGCCGGGATCTGGGTCACCAGGCCGTCCCCGACGGTGAGGAGGGTGTACTCCGAGAGGGCACGCGCCACGGGCATACCCCGCTGCACCACCCCCACGAAGAGGCCACCCAGGATGTTGATGGCGGTGATGAGAAGGCTGGCGATGGCGTCCCCGCGCACGAACTTCGCCGCGCCGTCCATGGCTCCGTAGAAGTCCGCCTCCCTGGAGACCTCCTCCCGGCGCCTCTTGGCTTCGGCCTCGTCGATGAGCCCCGCGGAGAGGTCTCCGTCGATGCTCATCTGCCGGCCGGGCATGGCATCCAGGGTGAAGCGGGCCGCCACCTCCGCCACCCGCCCCGCACCCTTCGTGATCACGATGAAGTTGATGGCGACGAGGATGAGGAAGATCACCACCCCCACCACCGCGTTCCCCCCGATGACGAACTCCCCGAAGCTCTCGATGACCTTTCCCGCCTCCCCCGTCGCCAGGATCAGGCGGGTGCTGTTCACGTTCAGCGCCAACCGGTACAGGGTGAGGAGGAGAAGGAGGGCCGGGAAGGACGAGAACTGCAGCGGCCGCTCGATGTAGAGGGCCACCAGGATCACCAGGAGGGACGCCGCGATGCTGAAGGCAAGGCCGAGGTCCAGAAGGGCCGGGGGAAGGGGGAACACCAGGAGACCCACCACCGCCACGACCCCGGCCACCACCAGGACCTCCGAGTTCTCCCGGAAGAGGCGGGTCACGGTCCCGAGAATCCCTCCCTCGTCGTTCATGCCCTCGCGCTCCCTTTCCACCCTGTCCTGATCCGGTCACGCTGGCGAATGACCCAGGCCAGGATCTCGGCCACCGCCACGTAGAGCTCCGTCGGGATGGGGAGTCCCACCCTGGCGGTCTTGTACAGGGCCCTGGCCAGAGGCTTGTTCTCCACCACCGGGACCCCCGATTCCATGGCGATCTTCCTGATCTGGGCGGCCAGCTTCCGGGCGCCCATGGCCAGGACGATGGGGGCGGGAGCCAGGGCCGCGTCGTACTTGAGGGCCACGGCGATATGGGTGGGGTTGGTCACGACCACGTCGGCATCGGACACCGAGAGCAGCATCCGCCGGCGGGCCAGGGAGCGGGCCATGCTGCGGCGCCGGACCTTGAGGATATGGTCTCCCTCCGCCTCCTTGATCTCCTTTCGGATCTCCTCCTTGCTCATCTTCAGCTCCTTCTCGTTGCGCCAGAGCTGGTAGCCGTAGTCGGCCATGGCCAGGAGGAGGTAGGCCAGGCCGGCGCTCACCAGGACCCGCACGGTCTGCTCCTGCACGAACCGCAGGAGGGCGAAGGGGCCCTGTTGGCTCAGGGCCGGGAGACTGTCCTGCGCCCCCTTCAGGGCGAAGAGCATGGCTCCGCTGACGATGGAGAGCTTGAGGATGGACTTGATCAATTGGACGGGTGCCTGGATGCCCCAGAGGCGCTTGATGTTCTGCTGGGGGCTGATGCGGTCGAGCTTCGGCTTGAGGGGCTCCATGGTCAGCACGCCCTGGGCCTGGATCCCTCCCACCACCAGGGCCACCCCGGCCATGGTCAGGAGGACGGGTGTCAGGGCCCCCAGAGTCGCCCACCCCACCCTCTGGATCCACGTCACGGTTCCTTCCCATCCCTCCATGGTCCCGGCGGCCGCCACCACCGTTTCCGTGAAGAGCACCCCCAAGGACCGGGCCAGGGCCGGGCCTCCAGCCGAGAAGACCATGGCCGATGCCAGGAGGAGGAAGGCCGTCGTGAGCTCCTGGCTCCTGGGGATCTGCCCCTTGTTCCGGGCGTCCTGCCTCCGCTTGGGGGTCGGAGCCTCGGTCCGGTCCTGGAAGCCACTCTCGTCAGCCATCAGGACCCCCCTTCCGGAAGGAGGAATCCCTCCAGGACCTGCGAGGCCAGCTCCGAATAGAGCCCGGGCCAGTCTCCGAAGAAGCTGGCGAT
>JBFYZD010000045.1:0-15105 GCA_041309685.1 Gemmatimonadales bacterium
ACCGCCGGGTCCGGTCCAGCTCGGGATCTCCCAGGCGGAGCTCCTCCTGCTCCCTGGATCCCAGCTCCACCTCCGTGTCTTCCTTCCCCCTGCGCGCCGCCGGCGCCTGGTCGGAGGCACCCTTCCGATCCAGGGCGTGGGTGAGGGGGCTGGGCTCCCGGGCCCGGGGCTCCAGGGGAAGGAGGGGACCGCCTCCGTCCTTTCCCCCGGCCACGTTGGCGTCCCCGGGGGCCAGGGCACCAGCCTCCCCAGGGGTCCCCGGAAGGATGAGCTTCTCCAGGGGAGGGAGGGGCTTGCCCTCCGCCAGGAGCTTGATCTCGCCGCGGTCCAGCGTCTCCCGCTCCAGAAGGGCCTGGGCCACGCGCTCGAGGAGATCCTGCTCCCCGTCCAGGATGGACCGGGCCCGCTCGTGGGCGACGTCCAGGATCCGCTTCACCTCCGAGTCCACCCGCTGGGCGGTGTGCTCCGAGACCCCATGCCTCTGCACCAGCTCCCGGCCCAGGAAGACCTCGTGTTCCTGGTCCCCCACCGCCATGAGGCCGATGACCTCGGACATGCCGAACTGGGTCACCATGCGGCGCGCCATGGCCGTGGCCCGCTCGATGTCGTTCCCGGCCCCGGTGGTGATCCGCTCCCGGCCGAAGATCATCTCCTCCGCCACCCGGCCTCCGAAGAGCATGGCGAGCTGCCCCTCGAGCCAATCCTTCGTATAGGTGTGCCGATCCTCCGCCGGAAGGGAGGCCGTGATGCCCAGGGCCCGGCCCCGGGGCACGATGGTCACCTTGTGGAGGGGATCCAGCCCCGGGATGCGGAGCCCGATGACCGCATGGCCCGCCTCGTGGTAGGCCGTAAGGTTCCGCTCCTTGACGGTCAGGACCAGGCTCTTGCGCTCGGCTCCCAGCATGACCTTGTCCTTGGCCATCTCGAAGTGGTCCATGGTGACCCGGTCCGCGTCCTCCCGGGCCGCCAGGAGCGCCGCCTCGTTGCAGATGTTCTCCAGGTCGGCCCCGCTGAGGCCCGGGGTGCCCTTGGCGATGATCCCCAGCTCCACGTCCTCCGCCAGGGGGAGCTTCTTGGCATGGACGCGCAGGATCCCCTCCCGGCCCTTCACGTCGGGGGAGTCCACCACCACCTGCCGGTCGAAACGGCCGGGGCGGAGGAGGGCCGGGTCCAGCACGTCGGGGCGGTTGGTGGCGGCCAGCAGGATCACGCCTTCGTTGGCCTCGAACCCGTCCATTTCCACCAGGAGGGCGTTCAGCGTCTGCTCCCGCTCGTCATGCCCTCCCCCGAGCCCCGCTCCCCGGTGACGCCCCACAGCGTCGATCTCGTCGATGAAGATGATGCAGGGAGCGTGGGCCTTCCCCTGGTCGAAGAGGTCCCGGACGCGGGAGGCACCCACGCCCACGAACATCTCCACGAAGTCCGAGCCGGACATCTGGAAGAAGGGCCGGCCCGCCTCCCCGGCCACGGCCCTGGCCAGGAGAGTCTTCCCCGTTCCCGGGGGACCCACCAGGAGGACGCCCTTGGGAAGGCGGCCCCCCAGGCGGGAGAACTTCCGGGGGTCCTTCAGGAACTCGATGATCTCCTGGAGCTCCTCCTTCGCCTCGTCCGCGCCGGCCACGTCGGAGAAGTTGACCAGCGGCTTGTCCGGAGAGATGAGCTTGGCTTTGGACCGGCCGAACTGGAAGGCCTTGTTCCCCCCCGCCTGCATGGTCCGGAAGATCCAGATCCAGAAGGCGACGAAGAGGAGCCAGGGGAGGGCCGTCAGGAGGAGGGTGCCCCAGCCCGTGCGCTCGGGCTTGGCCTCGATGCTCACGCCCTGCTGCCGCATCTGGTCCAGGAGGCCTTCGGAGATCTCCGCCGGAAGCATGGCCCGGAAGTTGACGACTTCCTGAGCCTCATGCATCACGGGAGCCCGGAGCTCTCCGTCCACCTGCCTCCCGTTCACCACGGTGACCTTGAAGAGGTTCCCGGCGTCGAGCTGCTCCCGGAACTGGGAGTAGGTGAAGGCGGCGGCGGTCTCCTCCTGCTCCCGGACGAGCTGCACCACCACGATGGACATGAGTGCGAGCAGGACCCAGAAGGATGCGGTCCTGGAGACCCGGGACAATCGGTTGGTCCCGGGGTCGTTCGGTATGCGATCTCGGTCAGCCATTCCTTGTCCTGGCCCGGCTCAGCCTACAGGCTCCCGATGAACGGGAGGTGGCGGAGGTTCTCGCTATAGTCCAGACCATACCCCACCAGGAACTCCTTGGGAGCGTCGAACCCTACCCAACGGGGCTCCCGGTCCAGCGTGGCCACCCGTTTGTGGAGGAGGGCGCACACCTCAAGGCTCCTGGGTCCTCTCCCCTCCAAGAAGGGGATGAGACGATTCAGGGTGGTCCCGCTGTCAACAATGTCTTCCACAAGAATAACACTTCGACCGGCCAGGGACGCCTCCGGGTCGTAAAGAAGCTTCACCTCCCCGCTGGTCTCCTTGGCGTTTCCGTAGCTGGAGGCCACCAGGAAATCCACCTGGAGGGGATGCTGGATCCGCCTCACCAGGTCCGCCATGAAGATGAAGGAACCCTTCAGGAGGCCCAGAGCCAGGATCTGGTCGTCGGGCCCGTACGCCTCGGAGATCTCCGCCGCCATCTCCGCCACCCTGGCCCGGATCTCCTCTTCGGAGAAGACGATGCGGCGGATGTCCCGGCCGGCCTGTCGGGAGGTCCAATCAGCGTTGAAGGGCATCTCTGATTCCAAGGAAAAAGGAACGCTGGTCCTCGCCGCACCGGGCGAGAGCCGAGGTCGCCACCCCCGCCACCCACAGGACCCGGCCGCGGGCGTCGCAGAGCACGGGCGTGCGTGGCCGCTCCACCGCGGGGATTCGTGCCTCCGCCAGGAGCTTCTTCACCTTTTTGGTTCCGTAACCGAGGACCATCCGGTCTCCGGGCCTCCACCCCCGCAAGCGCAGGGGGAACTCCAGATCACCGGACGATGCCGAGAAGAGGTCCCGATACCCTTCCGGGGCCTTCGGTCCCCACTCCACCCCCAGACCCCAGCCCCCCAGCATCGCCTCCCCCTCGCCGGGGCCGCGGTCCGGGACGTCCAGGGGGTGATCCGCCTCCGCCTCCAGGGCTTCTTCCAGGAGGAAGTGATCGAACCCCCGCCTCAACCCCACTCCCCCGGGGAGTGGGAAGCTCCGCCCGCTCGCGCCGGTTCTTGTAAACTCCATCACCGCCCGGGTTCCGGCCTCCTGGAGGCCGATTCCCCGGCGCCGGAGCACCTCCCGGAGGATCCGGGCCTGGACCGCCGGATGATAGGCCAGGAGGGCGGATCGGACAACGAGGAGGCCGTCGTCCTTCTCCTCCAGGACTCCCTCGAGGAGACTGGGCAGGAGGCTTCTCCAACCCTCCTCGTTCTCCCGGGCCAATCGGGCCAACCGCCGGAGCGCGGCCCGGGCTCCGGGGGCCACCGACTCATCCACCTCAGGCAGCACCCGGTGCCGCAGGAAGTTCCGGGGAAAACGGGTATCGAGGTTGGAAGGGTCCTCCCGGGGCCGAAGCCTCCGGTCCTTGGCATAGAGGAGGATCTCCTCCCGGGAAAAGGGGAGGAGGGGCCGGTAGATCCCGGGAGGCCGATGGAGGGGGATCCCTCCCAACCCCCCCAGCCCCGTCCCCCGGAGGATGCGAAAGAGGACCGTTTCCGCCTGGTCGTCGGCCTGATGACCCGTCAGGAGCCAGCGGGCGCCCTCCTCCGCCAGGACCCGGAAGAGAAAAGCGTAGCGCCCTTCCCGGGCCTCCTCCTCCGACCTCGGGGGAGATTCCGCCCGCCCTTCCCGGAGGGGAACGGCCCAGGCGCGGCACACCCCCCGGACCCAGAGGGCGTCCTCCCCGCTCCCGGCCCTCATGCCGTGGTCGAAGTGGGCCGCCACAAGCTCCACCTCCGGACGGTGGGGGGCGAAGCGGAGAAGGTGCAGGAGGGTGAGGGAATCCACCCCCCCCGACAGCGCCACCACCACCCGGTCGCCCGGAGCCAGGAGGGCGTGGCGCTCCACCTGACGGGCGAAGCGCAGCGCCAGCCCCACCTCCCCTCCCCCTCCCCGGGCCTCGGGGCTCGGGCGCCTCACCTCCCTACCCCCTCCGCCCCCTTCAGGGCAGGAGCCGGGGCCCTGCCCGCCACCTCGGTGAGGATGGGGGCCAGGCGATCCGGCCGGTCCGTCTGGATCCCGTCCACCCCCCAGGCCAGGAGGCGGCGCATGTCGTCGGGGTCGTCCACGGTCCAGACGTGAAGAGGGAGCTTCCTCCGGTGGGCCTCCCGGATGAACCGGGGGGTCAGGATGCGCCTGCCGCGGTGGGCTTCCGGGACCTGGAGGGCGTCGCAGCCCGGTGTGTAGAACCCCCCGAAGGGGAGGCGGTGGAGGAGGTGGAACAAGGTGAGCTGGCGCCGCGACGCGCCCCAGGGGCCCGGATACCCCTTGACCATCCGCCGATTCCTCTCCCATTCCGCCGCCACCAGGACCCGGTCCTGGGCACCGTGCCGGAGGACGAGATCCACCAGCCCCGGAGCCGAGCGGTCGTCCTTGGCTTCCACGTTGAGGCGGACGCCGGGAAAGGCCTCCAGGACCTCACGGAACAGGGGGATCCTCACACCCCGGGAGCGGTAGCCGGGTTGACCCGCCGGGTCCAGGAACCGATGGCCGGCGTCCAGCTCCCGGAGCTCGGCCCAGGTCATCTCCCCCACCGCCCCCGCCCCCTCGGTGGTCCGGTCCACGGTGGCGTCGTGGATCACCACGATCTCCCCGTCACGGGTGGACTGGACGTCCATCTCCAGGATGTCGGCTCCCCAGCGCTCCACGGCATTCGTGAACGCCTCCAGGGTGTTCTCGGGAGCCAGCCCGGCCCCCCCCCGGTGGGCAATGAGAAGGGGGGTGCCGGCCAGATAGGGGTGCCCCGGTCTCGGGCGTCGCCAAAGCCTCATGGTCGGGATCCTGGATCCGAGCCCTCAGGGAAAGGGAACCCTCTCTACGACGGCTCCGGCGTCCGGGCAGCCTCCACACGGCTCACGTCCTCCCGCTCCAACCCGTGCTTGAGGTACAGGACCAGATCCACCAGGCGGTCGGTCATCACCAGCTCCGCCTCCTTGTGCTCGCACTCCGCGCCGTCCAGGCAGGCGGCATGCTCCTCGAACGCCACCACCTTCTCCGCCAGGAAGCGGAGGATGTCGTCCACGACCTCGGGCCGGGGGCGGGGCGGGGCCGTGGAGTCGGGCATCGTCTCCGTCAGAAGGAGGCCCCGGACGAAGGCCAGGAATCCCGGGAAGGCGAGCTCGGTGAGGAACGCCTCGTCCATCCGCTCCTCCCCGGTGAGCTTCTCCCACTCCAGGTCGTTCCAGAAGAGCTCTTCCGCGGTCTCCCGCAGGTAGGCCCGCTCTCCCTCCGTCCAGGAGGCGTGGGGCTGGGCCTGAGGCGGGGAGAGCTCCCGCCCCAGAATCTGTTCAATCCGTTTGACCCTGCCCGCGAGAAGGGTCGTTTCCCGATCGCTCATGGGTCGATGATGGGAGGAAGGGAGGAGGATGGGGTCGCAGGGCGCAAGATATCCGGGGAAGGCCGGGCGGGCAAAGGAGGAGGGGGCCGCCGCCCCCGCGAAGGGCCGCCGGACCCCCCCCTCCGGCCCCGGGAGGGTGGCCGCCGGGCCTGGTGGCGCGGACCCGCCCGGGGCGCGAACTTCCTCCGCGTCGCCCGGTCCCCCCTTCCCTTCCCGGGGAGGTTCCACAGGGAGGAACACCATGATCCGCCTCTTGAGCCTTCGGGGCTCCCTCGCGCCCTCCGTCCTTCCCCTTCTTCTTCTTCTCCTCCTCCGTCCCTCCGGCCAGGCATGGGGGCAGGAGGCTACCCTCCTGCGCCCCGCCCGGGTGTTCGACGGCGAGTCGGGAACCCTCCACGAGGGGTGGGTCGTCCTGGTGGAAGGCAACCGCATCGCCGCCGCGGGGCCCGCATCAGGGGTGCGCGCCCCCCGGGGGACCCGGACGGTGGACCTCCCGGGGCTCACCCTCCTGCCGGGACTCATCGAAGGGCACGCCCACCTCCTTCTGCATCCCTACGACGAGACGCCCTGGACGGACCAGGTGCTCCTGGAATCCCTCGCGGAGCGGACGGCCCGCGGGGTGGTGCACGCGGAGCGGAGCCTCATGGCCGGGATCACGACCCTCCGGGACCTGGGAACGGAGGGGGCGGGTTATGCGGACGTGGGGCTCAAGGCGGCGATCGACAAGGGGGTGATCCCCGGGCCCCGCCTCATCGTCACCACCCGGGCCATCGTGGCCACGGGGAGCTACAACCCCAAGGGAGCGCCGGAGTGGGACTTCCCCAAAGGGGCCGAGGAGGCCGACGGGTACGACGACCTGGTCCGGGTCACCCGGGACCAGATCGGCCGTGGGGCCGACTGGGTGAAGGTCTACGCCGACTACCGCTGGGGCCCCGAGGGCACGGCCCAGCCCTCCTTCACCCTGGAGGAGCTCAGGACGATCGTGGAGGTGGCCGCCAGCTCCGGGCGCCGGGTGTCCGCCCACGCCACCACGGCCGAGGGCATGCGGCGCTCGGTGGAGGCGGGGATCCGGACCATCGAGCACGGGGACGGAGGCACCCGAGAGGTCTTCCGCCTCATGGCGGATCGGGGTGTGGCCCTCTGCCCCACGGTGGCCGTGGCCCCGGCCATATCGAGCTACGGAGGCTGGAGGGAGGGGGTGGATCCGGAGACGCCGCGTATCCGGGCCAAGCGGGAGAGCTTTCGCATGGCCCTGGAGGAAGGGGTCCCCCTCTGCTTCGGCGGGGACGTGGGGGTCTTCGCCCACGGTGACAACGTCTGGGAGGCCGAGATCATGGTGGAGTGGGGCCTCCCTGCCCTGGACGCCCTGGTGGCGGCCACCTCGGGCAACGCCCGCATCCTGGGCCTGGAGGACCGGGGGTACGTCCGGGATGGTCTCCTGGCCGACCTCATCGCGGTGGAGGGGGACCCCACCACCGACATCTCCGCCCTCAGGAAGGTGCGCTTCGTGATGAAGGACGGGAAGGTCTACCGGGAGCCCTGACCCTCCGGCACCCCCCCCGCCTCGGGGGACTTGCGCCGGTCCACTCCTCCCGCGATCCGGTCGTAGAGGGGCCGGGGAAGGAGGCGGGCTCCCCAGACGATGGCGGCGAGGCGCCGGGGGAAGGCCAGGCTCTTCCTCCGCTTCCGGATGGCCCGGACCATCCGCTCCACGGCATCGTCCAGCTCCAGGAGGAAGGGCATCGGGTGGCGGTTGTGGGCCGTCATGGGGGTCTTCACGAAGCCCGGGCAGAGGACCGTGACGTCCACCCCCGACCCCCTCAGGTCCAACCTCAGGCTTTCGAAGAAGTTGATCATCCCCCCCTTGCTCGCGGAGTAGGCCGCGGACAGCGGGAGACCGGCGAAACCCGCCAGGCTGGCCACCGCCACGACGTGTCCCTTTCCGCGCCGGAGCATCCCGGGCAGGACCCCCTCCGTGGCGAAGATGGACCCCAGGAGGTTGATCCCGATGACCCGCTCCACCGCCGGCACGTCGAAGGGGTCGAGGCGGGTGTTCATGCTGATGCCGGCGTTGGCGATGAGAAGGTCCACCGGCCCCAGCTCCGCCTGGCACCGGCGGATGGCCTCGAGGACCGCTCCCCGGTCCGCCACGTCGCACGGGTACACCCCAGCCCTCCCGCCGGCGGCGGCGATCTCCCCCGCCACCTCCTCCAGGAGCTCCCGGCGCCGGGCCACCAGCCCCACCGCATACCCATCCCGGGCCAACCGCAGGGCCAGACCCTTTCCCAGCCCGGTGGAGGCACCGGTGATCAGACACACCTCTCCCTTCGTCATTCCTCTCCCTCCGTCCTCGTTCCTTCCGTTGCGGCGCCCGGCGGTGGCGTCCCTCAGGCCCGCAGCCGGCCTACCGCACCCGGACCGTCGTCGACACCGTTCCCCCCTTCATGCTCGAGTAGGTGACGCTCAGGCTCCCGGATCCCCGCACCAGGTACTCCACCGTGCGGGTGGTCCGGCCGGGGTGCCCGCTCCGGACCAGGATCCGCCTCAGATCCTCCTGATCGATCCTCTCGGACTTCCCGGGGCGGTTCCTGTCCACCACCCACCCGGCGGCCACGATCTCCACGCCCCCATCCGCGAGGAGGAGGTCCGGCCGGACCGCTTTGGTGCTCCTGGCCCGCTCGGTGATGGTGGGGACGAGGCGCTCGTTGACGATGTCCACCTGGATCCTGTACAACCCTTCCCCCATGTCCTCGACCCGGGTTTCCCCCATCCGCATCCTGGGGAGCTGGTCGGCGTGATACAGGGTGAAGGCCATGTTCCGGTGGAAGACCTCCATGCTCATGAAGCGGGGGTTGATCCGGCTCCCGAACTTGCTCCACCCGCCCATCTCCACCTTCCCGTACTCCGGGTGGTCGAAGGGGGCCCACTCCACGAAGTTCTCACCGAACTCGAGGCGGTCGTCGAAGAAGAGCAGGGAGAGGTCGCCGAAGAGGGGAGACCGGGAGTCCGCCTGCTGCTGGGTCAGGAGGGGGCTCTGGAAGTACTGCCCGCCGTTCCAGAGCTCGTTCAGGAAGGCGATGATGCCGTGCCCGTCGTTCGCCCAGTCGGTGGACCCCCCATGGATGGTGTAGAGCCCCTGCCAGGTGATGTGGTAGTTGAACCAGGGGAGGATCCGCTCCCCGTTCTCCCCGATCTCGTCGTAGACGCGGATGTCCGACGCGGAGTAGTCCCCCTCCCACGCCGAACCCGGCGGCCGCAGGATCATCCCGGCGGAGTTGTGATAGGTCTGCATGCCGGCCACGTTGGGGTGGGCGGCGAAGAACTCCTGGGTGGCCCGGGCTTCCGGCAGCCGGAAGGGGTAGTCCATGGACCCGCTCTGCACGTAGTTGGGCTGCCAGTCCGATCCGTAGTTCCGGTTGCCGTCGTAGCCCCCCACCGGGTCCTCGTTCACCCGCCCGTCCCCATCGTTGTCCAACCCTTCCGAGCCCAGGAGGACCCAATCCCCCTTCTCCCAGGGGGCCACGGCTTCCAGGATCCGGGGGTCCCGGGGGCTCAGCCGGTGCGTGCCCTCCCCCGGTGTGTGCTTGCGGATCTGCTCGATGACGCCGTTGCCGTTCAGGTCGTCGGCGTCGTCCTCATCGAAGAGCCCATCCCCGTCGGAGTCCACCGGAACGTGGCCGGTCCGGGCACCCTGGCCGGTCCCGTGGAGGAAGAAGTCCCTTCCGTCGGGGTTGATGGTGGGGAGGATGTAGAACACCCGCTCGTCCACCAGCCGGGTGATCTCGGGGTTCCTGCCGTAGTTCTCCATCAGGAACCAGATCGTGTAGAGACAGACCTCGCTCCCCTGGACCTCGTTGCCGTGGACGTCCGCCTCGATGTACATCCCGGCCTTCCCCAGCTCGGGGCCCGTATCCGGGTTGTTGATGGTCATGAGCCAGAGCTCCCGGCCCCCATGGCTATTCCCTATGGACGACAGGGTCAGGAGCCGGGGCCAGGTCCGGGCCATGAGCTGCATGCGCTCGCCGATCTCCTCATGGTCCAGCCAGCGGTCCCAGGTCAGGTCCAGGGTGTGGGGAGGATCGGAGCCCCGGGTCTGCTGGGCTCGCAGGCGGCCGGAGCCGGCGGCAGGAAGGGCGGCAAGAACGAGAGCGGCGAGGGAGGCGGCCGCCAGGAGTCGCGGGATGCTCATGATGGGCCTCCTCACCTGAGGGTGACGGTTCGGGAATCCTGCCCGGACTTCTGGGACAGGAGCTTGATCTCCACCTGGGCGCCCTCCCGGCCCCGGATGACCCAGGTGACCTCCTCCCGGGCTCCCGAGCCGTTCAGGACCCCCACCGAGGTCGTCTTGTCGGCTCCGGTGAGGATGTCCCGGGCGTCGGCTTGGATCTGGACCGAGGTGGGGCCCACGGAGCCCGAGGTGACCCCGTGCCGGGTGGAGGTGGGAAAGAACCCGAGGTTCTCCACCGCCACCGTGACGGTGAAGACACCGCCGCCGTGGGCCGTCACCTTCGCGTCGGCGATGCGGACGCTGGGGAGCATGCCGGCCAGCTTCACCAGGAACTGCCCATGCTTCTCCCCGAGCTCGGGAAGACGGGCGCCGGGGGGGTTGTGGGTGACGTAGGGGAGGAACCCGCCGATCTCCACCTCTCCGAGATCCGGGTGGCGGAAGGGGGCCCACCCCGTGAAGGCCTCGATGCCCGCCGCCTCCAGGGCCGAGAGGGTCCTCCCGTCTCCTTCCCCGCCCTCCCCTGCCGGGACTCCCCACCCCGGGGTGCTGAAGGAGGGCACGCCGAAGTGGAAGTAACCGTACTGGAAGAGGGCCCCTTCCGGGGTCCTGTGCACGGGAACGCTGGTGATCCCCGTGATCTCCCGGTAAGCGTCGGAGACGGCCTTGAAGTAGACCAGATCCCCCGTGGCCACCGTGGTGGCCGGGCGAACCCCCGAGCTCGGGTCGTTGTCCCGGCCCGGCTGGGCTCCCCTCAGCCCGGCTCCTCCGCCCCCGCCTCCGCCCCGGCCCCCCCCTCCCCGGCCGGCTCCCCCGGCGGACACCACCCCCACCTCGAACACCCCGGCGTTGGACGCCTGGGCAAAGAGGGGGAGGTCCAGGACCCTGGCCGCGGCCAGCGCCCCCCGGGAGTCGGGCGGGGTGACCAGGTTGTCGGACTCGCCGAAGGTGAGGAAGGCGGCGATGTTCCTGTGGGCGAGGGCGAAGTCCATGACGGCCCGGGACTCGATCTCGCTCACCATGTGGGGCCCGCCGTCCCCCTCCCAGTAGGGGTAGGCGTGCTGGAAGTTCCGGTTCAGATCCACCCCGCCGGGGCCGTCCTCGTTGATGAACCCGTCGCCGTCGTTGTCCGTGCCCTCCAGGTGGAGCCGGAACGCCCCCCTCTCCCCCCTGGTCGCGTCGGCCCGTTTCATGACCCGCCCGTCGGCGGAATCGACCAGGAAGGGTCCGGAGGGGTCGGGGACCCTCATCACCGTGACGTAGCCGTCGCCGTTCAGGTCCTCGGGGCCGTCCTCGTCCAACCGGCCGTCGTTGTCCTCGTCCCACGGCCGGGAGTTGGTCCGCCGGTTCCACTTCACGGAGGAGAACATCGCCTCGGCCCCATCGGGGTTGAGCCGGGGGAAGAAGTAGAAGACGTTCTTCTCCAGCACCTCCCGGACGGCCGCCTCCTCCCCCTTCCCGAGGAGGTAGCGCAGCGCCTCCAGCGCCAGGTGGCTCCCGGCGGGGTGGTCCCCTTCGAGGGTACCCACCACCAGGACCCCGGGCCGCCCGTCCAGCGGAGCGCCGGAGCGGGCTCCCACCTCCACCATCCAGATCTCCCGGCCCCCCAGGGTGGTGCCCAGGGATCGCAGGGTGGCGAGGTCCGAGCCATCGACGATGGAGCGGAGCTCCCGGGTGAAACCGTCGTAATCCCGGTAGGCGGTCGTCTGCCCCCTCGCGAGCCCCGGGAAGGCCATCGCGATGGCGAGAACGACGACCGATCCCGTCCTGAAGCCTGAGCCGGTGATCCTCATGGTGCGCGCTTCCTTGTTGCGTGTTGAAGGGCCTGAATCGGGCAGCGCCCGGGAGAGGACGAGCCCTCTCCTACCGGGAGAAGGTCCACCCCTCGTCGATCCTGGGTCTCTCGTCGGCCTGAGCCACCGCCCAGCCCGTGGCGTACCTCCACCGGGTGACCCTCGGGAATATGTTCATGTCCAGGAGCTCCGTCTCGTCCCGGGCGAGCTATGGTCCCTCCTCTTCCCTGGCGGTCGAGTGCGTCGAAGATCCGGGATGGTGGTTGTGTATTACGGCTTGGGGCGGGGCTGAACAAGGGCCGGCAGGAGGGGGACGGCCCCCCCCTTCCCTCGATCGGAGCATGTTCCGCGGAGTTGACCCGGTTCAAGGCCGGAACGGAGATTCCCGGACGGCACCGGAGGCGCACCTGCTGGTGCCGGCCCGGACGCCGCCTCAGGGGACCGCAATGATTCCCTCTGTCGTGGCGTATTCCAGAACGCCGGCGGGCACACGCCGGCCAGGCACGCCTGAGCAGCTCGCTTCCAGAGGCAAGAGAGGGGGAGGGTGCGATGGGCAGACTTCTTCGGCGACCATCGGGCGGCAGGCCTTCCAGAGTCGACGACCCGATCCAGATCCCCGACTTCAAGGGGGTCTGGATCTCCTCCGTGATCGCCGGGGTGCTGTTCTGGTTGGCCGCCCTGGTCGTGTGGGGCCAGGCAGGGCTGGACAGGTGGGCCCTGTTCTACTTCGATCCCCTCAGGGTGGCTCAGGCCCCTCTCGTGTCGGTGGCCGGGTGGCTGACAGCCTTCGGCATGTCGGCCATGACGGCCCTGTACGTGCTCTACTTCCTTGTCTCTTCACGCACGCCGCGTCTGGACGCCCCCAGGACCACCTATCTCTACGTTCTCCTCTCGTTCGCGCTCTCGGGGATCGCCGGGGATCTCATGAAGATGGTACTGGCCCGCCCCCGCCCCATGGAGGTGTTTTCCGGTCAGATCCTCGCCCTCAGCGAGGCCACCTCCCAGTCCATCCCGTCCGGGCATACCACCAAGGCCCTGGCCCTGGCTCTCCCCTTCCTGCTCCTCGTGGGCAGTCGAGGGGCGCCCCACAAGGTTCTCAAAGGCATGTTCCTCTTCCTGGCCCTTGGAGTGGCCTTCAGCAGGGTCGTCCTGGGTGCCCATTTCGCCAGCGACGTCCTTGCCGGATTCGGCACGGCCTTGATCGGGTTTCCGGTCGCGTCGGCGATGGCTCATCGGATTCTCAGGAGGGCCGGTGCAGAGCGGCTCCCGTCCCTGGCCCGGACCTGGGTGGCGGTGCTGGCCGGCTTGACGGTAGTTTTCCTGTTCCTCTGACCATGCGCTACCAAGGCCGACTCTTCCGCCCGCCCTCCGAGGCCCGGTCCTACATCCTGCAGGCGACCATCGGCTGCTCTCACAACCTCTGCACGTATTGCGCCATGTACCGGGACCGGGTGTTCCGGGTCCGGGACGGGGAGGAGGTCCTCGAGGACATCCGGGAGGCGGGACGGGTATACCCCGGGGCCAGGAAAGCCTTCGTCGCCGACGGGGACGCCCTGGTCATGGACATGCCCCACTGGACCCGCATCCTGGATGCCCTCCGGGTGGCCTTCCCGGGGCTCCGGCGGGTGTCCGCCTACGCGACGGCGCAGAACCTCCTGGACAAGACCACGGAGGAGCTCCGCGGCCTGCGGGAGGCGGGGCTCTCCCTCCTCTACCTCGGTCCCGAGTCCGGGGACCCGGTGACGCTGAAGCGGATCGTGAAGGGCGCCACCTTCGAGGATCACGCCGAGGCCGCCCGGAAGGCGCACGCGGCCGGAATGAGGATCAGCGTGATCGTGCTGCTGGGGGCCGGCGGCGTGGAGAGGTCCGAGGAGCATGCCCGGGAGACGGCCCGTCTCGTCACCGAGATGGACCCGGAGTTCCTCTCGGCCCTCACCCTCACGGTCCTCCCGGGGACCCCCCAGCAGCGCATGGTGGACAGGGGGCTCTTCCGGCTTCCTTCCCTCCGGCGACTCCTCGGGGAGCTCCGGACGATCGTGGCCGAGTCCCGGCCGTCAGGGGCGATCTTCCGGACGAACCACGCCTCCAACTACCTCTCCCTGGAGGGGCGCCTCCCCCGGGACCGGGATCGGATCGTCTCCACGATCGACGCGGCATCGAGGGGAGAGATCCCCTTGCGGCCGGAGTACTTCAGGGGGCTCTGACGGGCCCTTCCCGGGGCTCGGGGCGGCACCGCTCCGGCGAAGGCGGGGGGACCGTCCCCTCACCGGCCCCGCGGCCAGTCCATCCGCGCGGTGAGGGTGCTTCCCGCCTCCAGCCGGGTCCCGGCCGGCATCGCCAGCGTCACCCGCCGGCCTTCCTGCCGGAGCGCCGCCGGCAACTCCTCCTCATGGACCCTCCTGTCCTGGATCCGCGGGATCCCCGCCCCGTGGCCGGAGTGCCTCGGGGGCCGGCCATCACCCGCCGGGCGGGCGCAGCGACGGCCGCTTCTTCTGCCAGCGCTCCCGGAGCCGCACCGAGTCCAGGCCCAGGTTGCTCCCGGAGGAGAAGGGGTTGCTCCCGGAGGACTCGAAGCGGAGCGTGTGCGTGCCGGGCGGGAGGGTGTAGCTCCCCAGGTAGTAATCCCGGACCTCCACCCCCGGGGCGTAGAAGTCCCGGGGGCCCACCGGGTTCCAGTCGGGGTAGTCTCCCAGCTCCGTCACTTCGGTCCCGTCCAGGAAGAGGCGGTAGCTCCCGTAGTCGGGGCCGTGGGTCATACGCAGGACCAGCCCTCTGAGCCCGGCCTCGCCCACCGGGAAGTCCACCTCCAGGAAGGAGCCCCCGGCCCGGGGGACGAAGAAGAGCTGTCCCTCCCCGGTCCAGTCCCACCCCTTCTGGAGCTCCAGCGCCCCGGGGGAGCGCCGGGCGGTCCCGATCAGCTCCTTCCCCTCGATGACCAGGTCGTGGTCGGGGAAGGTCCGCTCCGCCAGGGGCGGGAGGGTGGTGAAGCGCTTGGCCCGCCCTGTCTGGTACCAGAACGCCACGGTGGCGATGTCGTCCTCCCGCTCCACGTGGCCGTCCACCTCCCCGGTGAGCGTCTCGTCGGCGGAGATCCACCCGGTGTGCTCGATCTCGAAACGGAGGGAGCTCCGGAAGCGGATGGGGTCCTCCACGTGCCAGCGGTACATGGTGGCCCGCATCCCCAGGTTGCTGGGGTCGTCGCTCATGTACGTGCACCCGAAGTACGGGTAGAGGAGCTCGCTCAGCCCCCAGGCCGCCAGGAAGTAGTCCTCGGTGCCCGTCCCCTGGATGGTGGGAAGGGTGTCGCCGTCCACGTAGATGCGGGCGTCCCCCTCCCCGAACCAGTAGGGAGAGCGGGACTGGACCGACATCACCGTGCCCACGTAGTGCCCTTCACCCTCGGCGTCCAGGATGAGGTAGTCCCGGCCCATCGTTTCGGGGAGCTCCTGCCGGTACTGGGCGTGGAAGAGGGCGGTGCCCTCGGGGAGCGCGTCCACCTCGGTGTAGTCGATGTGGTAGTAGAAGCTGCGGACGTTCCGGCTCCCCTCGTTGGTGACGGTGA
>JBFYZD010000046.1:0-3043 GCA_041309685.1 Gemmatimonadales bacterium
CTCCGTGGATGCGTCGCAGGAGTCCCCGGAGGTATCCCTCGAAGGTGGTGTAGCACTGCGGACAACCAAGGCGGCCGAGCTCCTTGAATTCGGCAGCCGTGAGGCCGCAAAACGGGCATGCAAGGTCTTCCGCGGCGGAGCCCGCGGAAGGGGACTCGGGGCCACCCATCTTGGACAGAAAGTCAGCCAGAGGGGGGCTGCCGAGAGGGGGTTTGGCCTGAACCCCCTTGTCGGCGGCGCACCGCTCGCAGAGATGAGAGGTGGTGGTCTTGTTGTTCACCACCTGGGTGAGGTGAACCACGGCCTCATTGACCCCGCAGATATCGCAAAGCATCCACAACCCTTCGGTCCGTCGTGACGAGGCCCCCCGGAAACGGAGGAGGGACCTCCTACCCGCCTGGCGCCGGATGGACGTTCGCCTTCGGCTCAGGAGACCCCCATCCGCTTTCTCCGGGAAACAAGACGCCGTCCCGCAGGGCGAGGACCCGGTCCGACCTGTGGGCGAGCTCCGGGTTGTGCGTCACCAGGACCATGGAGGTTCCCCGCTCATCCCTGAGCCTGAACAAGAGGTGGTGAAGGTCCCTGCTCGTCGGCCCGTCCAGGTTTCCCGAGGGCTCGTCGGCCAAGAGGACCAGGGGATCATTGGCCAGCGCTCTGGCGACGGCCACCCTTTGCTGCTCCCCTCCCGAGAGCTGCGTGGGCAGGTGTTCCTTCCGGTGGGAAAGGCCCACGGCCTCCAGGAGCTCCCCGGCCCGGGCCCGGGCCACCCTGTCCGAGGCTCCCCCGACGCGCAGCGGCATGGCGACGTTCTCCAGGGCGGTGAAGTCACGAAGGAGGTGATGGAACTGGAACACGAAGCCGATGTGCCGGTTCCGCACCTGAGCCAGGGCCAGCGAGTCCATTCCCGAGATCGGATGTCCCCCAACCAGGATCTCCCCTGCCGTGGGCCGGTCCAAGGCCCCCAGGAGATGCAGGAGAGTGGACTTCCCGACCCCACTCGCTCCCATCACCGCCACGACCTCCCCGGCTTCAACGCGTAGCTCTACCCCTCGGAGGATGCGGAGTTCACTCCCGTCCCCGGCCCGGAAGTGCTTCATGAGACCCCTTGCCTCGAGGGGTGGCGGGTCCCCGGGGGAAAACGGGGAAGGAACGGAGGCGGGCAGCTCACTCATGTCGGATGGCCTCGACCGGCTCCATTCGCGCCGCTTGTCGTGCCGGATAGATGGTGGCGACGAAGGCCACCGCGATGCTGGCCGCCACGATCAGGACCACGTCCAGGGCGTGGAGGGCCACGGGAAGGCGGTCCACGAAATAGACATCCGGCGGGATGCGAATGATCTCGTAGGTGTCCAGGACCCAGGAGATGCCACACCCCAGGAACGCTCCCACCGCCGTGCCAATGACCCCGATCCAGACCCCCTGGAGGACGAAAACCCGAAGGACCATGTCGTCGCTCATCCCCATGGACTTCAGGATTCCGATCTCCCGGGTCCGGTCCACCACCACCATGATCAGGGTGCTGACAATGTTGAAGGCGGCCACCACCACGATGAGGAAGAGAATGACCCACATGGCCAACTTCTCCAGCGCCAGCGCCGAGAACAGGGCCTTGTTGGTCTCGTGCCACCCTTGAGGGTCATAGGGGAAGCCAAGGCGGACGCGAAGGGTGTCGGCCACCCGCCTGGCGTTCCAGGGCTCGGCGACCCGGACCCCGATGCCCGAGATCCGGTTGTCCGACCGGATCCCCAGCAGGTCCTGCACGTCCTCCAGGCGGGCGTAGAGGTTCGCCTGGTCATAATCGTAGAGCCCGATGGAAACGCTCCCGGTGACCTCGAACAGCCTCATGGCGGGGGTGAACCCCCCGAATGGATCCTGCCGGATGTTCTCCAGAGCCATGACAAGGAGGGTGTCCCCGGGGAAGAGGAGCATGCGGCCGGCCAGGCCATCGCCTACCAGGAGGGGGGGGAGCCCGGACTCGGTGTCATCCAGGGAAAGGGCCCCGGACTGGATCCGTGCCTCTATCCCGGTGACGGCCTCCCCCAGCTCTTCCATGGCTACCCCATAGAGATCGGCGGTCTGGACGTAGGCCTCATCCCCCTCCCCCTTGCGGAGGGCCACCTTCGTGAGGGCAAAGGGAGTGGCGGAGACCACCCCCTCAACGCTCCGGATCGTGTCCAGGACCGGCCCCCAATCCCCCATGCGCAGGTAGTCGCCGTACTCCAGGACCAGGATATGGGGGTTGGCCTCCAGGATCTTCTCCTGGAACTCCTCCTGGGCGCCGGTCATGACGGCGATGACTACGATGAGGGCTGTGACCCCCAGGGTCACCCCGCCCAGAGAAACCCAGGTGATGAAGGAAAGGAACCGGCCGCCCCTCCGGGGAGCCAGGTAGCGGCGGGCCACCTCCCAGGCAAGCCTCATGGGGCGCCTCGGGGGCCTGAGCCCCTCATTCTTCGGTGCGGAGGACGGGGAAGAGGATCACATCCCGGATGGACGGCTGATCCGTGAAGATCATGGTGAGGCGGTCCAGGCCCATCCCTACTCCACCCGTGGGGGGAAGGCCGTATTCCAGGGCCCGGAGGTAATCCTCGTCCACCTGCTGGGCTTCATCGTCGCCCCGAGCCCGAAGGGCGGCCTGGTGTTCAAAACGCCGGCGCTGGTCCAGGGGATCGTTCAACTCGGAGAAGGCGTTGGCGACCTCCTGGCCCGCCACGAATAGCTCGAAGCGCTCGGTAAGCTCGGGGTTCTGCCTGTGGGGCTTGGCCAGGGGACTCAACTCCCGGGGGTAGTCGGTGACGAAGGTCGGCTGCTGGAGCTCACCCTGGACCAGGGCCTCGAAGAGCTTGTCCAGGAGCTTCCCCTTGCCGGCTCCCTCCAGGTCGGTCAGGCGGAGGCGGTAGGCCCGGTCCCGGAGCTCCTCCTCCTCGAGGGTCAGGGGGTCGGTTCCCATGGCGGAGCCCAGGGCATCCAGAAGCCGGATTCGCCGGAAGGGCGGCTCGAAGGAGATCTCGGCGCCCTGGAACGTCACCGTCCGTCCACCTCC
>JBFYZD010000047.1:0-4507 GCA_041309685.1 Gemmatimonadales bacterium
TGTCCGGCCTGGAGGAGATCACAACCAACCGGGACGGCCCCTCCTGCGAGGAGAGGACCAGGGCGACCCGCTCACCGTCCGGTGACACCGCGGGCTCCCCGGGAGTCCAGGTCAGGCGCTGGAAGAGATCCCCCTCCACCACACCTCCCGCCTCCTCGATCCTTCGTCTCACCGCCAGTGCCCGGTCCGTGATCTCCACCATGAAGCGGCCGTAGAGGTCGTCGGGAGGTGCGCCGAACACCCCCGTGAAGGCTTCCGGGAAGCCCCGGGCCTCCCGGGCCGTCATGCGGGCCCACAGCTCCGTGAGCACCTGGCCTCCCCGCCCCTCCTTCTCGACCAGCCACTCCACGTAGGCCGAGCCCACCAGATAGGCCATGGCGCCTCCCAGGTAACCGCCCGTCCCGCTCACGGCGCCGTAGGTGGGAAGCTGGCCCTCCAGGGCCCAGGTCCGAAGCACGGCGGGGCGCCACACCCCATGGGGCCGTCCGCTCCCGGTGAGGATTCCCTCCACCCAGGTGGCGTACCCCTCCGTTAGCCAGCGGGGTGTCCCCATCATGAGGGGGGTCATGGGGATGGGGGCCAGGCTCCACAGGAAGCGGCGGGCAGGGTTGCGGGTGGGACGGGTGAGGTGGACGGCGTGGGCGAGCTCGTGGACGGCCAGGATCTCCCCCCACCCCCGGTTGTCCCCCACCATGGAGCGGGCGTCCGGGGGGGTGGGCCACACGTAGAGGAGGGGCCCGGGGTTCGTGGAGCCGTTGGAGACGTTCCCGGGGTCGTCCACAAGGACCGTGACCCGCTCCGAGGGCACATGGCCGATGAGGCCGGTCACGGCCTCGTGCACCGCTTCCATCTGCCCCGCCATGGCCAGCGTCCACTCCCGCAGATCCTGGGGGAAAAGGAAGAGGAAGTGCTCCGTCTCCACCCGCTGCCAATCCCCCGGAGCATGCCCTGGGGCCTGGGCGGCGAGGGGGGAACACAGGAAGGCCGCCGCCGCGGCAACGGCCAGCGTTCGCGGGCGCATGGGATCACCTTGAAGAGGCCGGGATCACCTCCCTTCCGGTGGGGAGGGCGGCGCCCCGGGCATGGGGTTGGAGGATAAGGGAAGGTGGAACTGGAATCCAGCCGACCCGTGCGGCCCGGGGTGCCCTCCGTGCTCTCGACGCCGCTTCAGGCCTGCTCGTACGCCTGGCGCAGCCAGGACACCAGGTCGTCGTCCACCTCGCCCGTCCCCGAGACCCGCACCCGGTGGCTCACCATGGCGTTGAAGGAGCCGGAGGCTTCCAGCCGCCCCCGCGGCTCCACCACGCAGTCCTCGAGGGCCTCCATGGGATCAGCGAAGAAGGGCCACGCTCCGTCGGCGCGGAAGCGGACGCCCATCATGGAAGAGGTGCCCTCCACTCCGACTCCACGGCACCGTCCGGGAGGAGCTTCTCCCGAGTGTGGGGAGGGGCGTAGCCTTCATGGAACCAGAGGTTTTCATGGTAACGGGCCCGTGGAGCCCCTTCAATGGTCTCCGTCACCTTCCATGGCCATCCGGCGATGCCTAGCTTTGGGCTCTGGGTCGTGGACTCCTCCGGAACGGGTGAGGCGACATCGATGGCGACTGCGGAGATTCCCTCTCGGAGCGAGGTGCGCCGGACGTGGGTCCCCCCGGCCCCGGGCCGGATCCTGGCAGGAGGGATCTGCCTGGCCCTTGGCCTCGGGAGTCTGCCTGCCGGTGGCGATGCCCAGACCCCCCCGGAGCCGGACCCGATCCCGGCGGGCCAGGCCGCTCCGCCGGGGAGCTACGGGGAGCTGGACGTGATCCACTACGAGGTGGTGATCGGGCTCCCGGGGCCAGGTGGCACGGTGATTCAGGGTGATGCCACCCTCACCCTGCGGCCCACCCGGAGCGGGGTCGAGAGAGCGGTCCTGGACTTCACCGGCCTGGCGGTCGTGGAGGTGGAGGTGGACGGCGCCGTGGTGGCAACTTCCTTCGAGCTTGGCCGCCTGGCCGTGCCCCTCCCTCCGGGCACCGGGCCGGCGGATACCCTGACGCTGCGCGTGCGCTACCAGGGCACCCCCGACGACGGACTCATCCTCAGGGAGAACGTACACGGACGCCCGGCGGCCTTCGTGGACAACTGGCCCAACCGGACTCGCTTCTGGCTCCCGTCCGTGGACCATCCCTCCGACAAGGCCACCGCCTCCTTCACCGTTCTGGCTCCGGCTTCCTGGCGGGTCGTGGCCAATGGGGTCCAGGTGGGAGAGCCCGAGCCGGCTCCTCCGGCCCCCGACGGTTCGCCCCGGCGCCGGTGGCAATGGCGGACGGCCGTGGACCTCTCCCCATACAACCTGGTCTTCGGCGCCGCCGAGATGGAGGTGAAGCCTCTGGGGCTGGCGGCCTGCGGGGCCGCTCCCGCTTCCCCCCGCCCCGACGGGTGCGTCGAGGTCACGGCGTGGCTCTTCCGGGAGGACACCGCCCAGGCCTCCCTCTCCTTCCTCAGGGCGGCGGAGATGGTGGACGTCTTCACGGAGCTGGTGGGCCCCTTCCCCTTCGAGAAGCTGGCCCATGTGCAGTCCGCCACCCGCTTCGGCGGAATGGAGAACGCTTCAGCCATCTTCTACTCGGAGCGGGGGCTGGCGTCGGGGCGGAACATGGAGGGGACCGTGGCCCACGAAACGGCCCACCAGTGGTTCGGGGATCACGCCACCCAGGCGGAGTGGGCGGAGCTCTGGCTCTCGGAGGGCTTCGCCACGTATTTCGGCCACCTCTTCTTCGAGAAGACGCAGGGAAGGGACTCTCTGCGCCGACTCATGGACGGAGACCGTCAGGAGGTCCTGGGATCCAGAGACGTGGAGCGGCCCGTCATCGACCGTGACGAGACGGACCTCTTCGCCCTCCTGAACGACAACACCTACCCCAAGGCGGGGTGGGTCCTCCACATGCTCCGGGGTATCCTGGGGGACGAGACGTTCTTCCGGGGGGTGCGCCGCTACTACCGGGAGTACGGCGGCCGGAACACCACCACCCGGGACTTCCGGGCGGTCATGGAAGGGGAGTCGGGAGAGGAGCTGGGTTGGTTCTTCCACCAGTGGCTGGAGGAACCCGGCTTCCCCCGGCTGTCCGTGCAGCACGCCTGGGCGGCCGACCGCGGGGAAGTCGTGGTTGCCCTGCGGCAGGAACCCCGGAAGGGATGGCCCATCTTCCGGCTTCCTATGGAGGTCGAGCTGGTCGGGCCGGACGGGACAGCGGTGCGCCACCGGGTGGAGCTGACCGAGGCGGAGCAGTCCTTCCGATTCTCCTCGGCGGCACCGCCGGAGCGGGTGACGTTGGATCCCGGTGGATGGGTGCTCTGGGAGGACGTGACGGGAAGGTGAGGCCCGGGGCGTCGGCCCCGGGCCCGGCTAGTGCCAGGGATCAGCGAGGCGCCCCTGCTGCCGCGCCGCCTTGGCCGCGTTTCGCTCCGCCATCTCCTCCTCGAAAGCCACCAGCTCGAAGTCGTCCAGGATTCCCACCCGGTCCGGCGCCTGGAGGTAGCGCTCCAGGCTCCGTCCCCGCTCCATCTCCCTCTCGAACGCCCGCGCCTCCCTCTCCCGGGTGTCCTCTTCGGTTTCGTCGCTGGCGTAGACGATTTCCCCCACCGTCTGGGTCTCCAGCGCCAGGCGGCGGCGGGCCTCTTCGGCCCCCGTCAGCTGTTGCCGAATCCAGGGGAAGCGGTAGGCCACGGTGCCGTCGACCTCCTCCTCCACCTCCCCGTCCAGCTCAGCCAAGAAGGCCTGGAGGTGTCCCTCCACCGCGCCGGCGTCCAGGTCCGAGCCCGGCAGGGACAGAGCCAATGGCTCGGAGGCCTCCGCGCCGCGTCTTCCCGCTGAACGGTCCCTGCCGAACGCGGCCCTGACCCTCTCCACGGCTGCGGCCACCGTCACCGGGCGAACCCCCTCCCCCTGGAGGGAGGCCTCGAAGGCCTGACCCAGGAGGACCTTCCGGAGGTTGCTGTGCGTCCTGCGACGGTTCCGCATCCGGACGGCCAGCGTGCGGAGGAGGGGGATCCCGAAAAAGAAGGCGCTGAAGACCACCGGGATCCACACCAGCCCGACCCAGGCCAGGTCGCCGCCCAATCCCAGGCGGGGGAAGATGAAGAAGGGGGCCGTCGCGGCGGCCACCAGGTTGAAGCCGTTGATCCCGCCGATCACGAGGTCCGAGGTCACCTGGTTCCCCGTGACGGTCTCCTTGGGCTCCAGGCGCCTCCAGGCGGGATCGGGCTCGACCTCGGCGACCCTGCCCCCTGCGCTCACCATGAGCTCGGGGAAGACGTAGGCGATCACGCCGCCTTCCGTGACCCTCACGTCTCCGTCGTAGGAGGCCATGAGCCGGGCCATCTCCTCTTCCGCCTCCGGCAGGGGAAGACCCGTGTGCTGTACCAGCTCCGCCGCCGTGAGGACCCCCCTCCGGGCCCGGATCAGGCGCACCACGCTCCGGTCCCGCTGAGCCTGGGTGGGCCTGGGCCGGTCCGGTCCGAAGACG
>JBFYZD010000048.1:0-10003 GCA_041309685.1 Gemmatimonadales bacterium
CCTTCCCCCGTGGAGGTTCCACCCGTGACGTCAAGGGATGGCCCATGCGCTCGTTCCCAGCCCTCGCCCAGGTGTCAGCTCTGGTGTTGGTTCTCGCCTGTGCCCCGCCGGCCGGGAATTCACCCGTCGCGGCCCCGGGCGCGCCCCTCCCCGGCCTTTCCGGGGCCGACCTTGCCAACTTCGAGAGGGGGCGGGCCTGGTTCGATCGCGGTTGGACCCCCGAGGAGGGTTTGGGGCCCCTCTACCTCCAGGAGCGTTGCAGCTCCTGTCACGACCTCCCGGCTCTGGGTGGGACGGGCGTCGAGATGCTACCCCTGATGGCCCGCTGGGACCCGGTCACGGGGTGCGACCCCCTGGCGGGAGAGGGGGGGCCGGTTCGCCAGGAGCACGCCACCCCCCTGGCCCAGGCAGCGGGGATCTTCCATGAGGCGGTGCCCGAGGGCGCCACCGAACGCGTCACCGAGGTGGCCCCCCTCCTCTTCGGGCTGGGGTTGGTGGAGGCGATTCCGGAATCGGTGATCGAGAGCCGGGCCGACCCCGACGATGCCGATGGCGACGGGATCTCGGGTCGGGTTCACCGGTTGGCGGACGGCCGCTTCGGCAGGCTCTCGCGCAAGGCCGACGTCGCCACCATCCGGGACCTGGTGGAGGCCGCCTTCGCCACCGAACTGGGCCTCACCTCCCCCCGATACCCGGCGGAGGAGGGGTTGAACGGGACCCCCCTGCCCCCGGAGACCGACCCGGCGCCGGACCCCGAGCTGGACGAGGAAACCCTCCAGGCGGTGGCCGATTTCATCCGATTCCTGGCTCCACCCGCTCCGGAGATCCCCGCCAGCCCTCAGGCCCGGGACAGCATCGCCGAAGGGTCCCGCCTCTTCCACGGCCTCGGCTGTGTCTCCTGCCACGTCCCTACCCTCGAGACCGGACCCCACCCGGTGCCGGCGCTGAGCCGGAAGCCCATCCACCTCTATTCCGACCTTCTCCTCCACGACCTCGGCCCCGAGGTCCGGAGCATCTGCTCGGGCGAGGCCACTCCGACCGAGGTGCGGACGGCCCGTCTGATGGGGTTGAGGCTCCGGGAGCCCTACTCGGTCTCCTGGGTCACCCCGAGCCTGGAACGCAGGATCCTGGCCCACGGAGGGGAAGCCCGCAGGGTTCGGGAGGCCTTCGAGCAGCTCAATCCCGACGGGAGAAACCTGGTCCTGAGATTCCTGCTTTCCCTCTGAGCGGTCTCCCCGGGCGGGGAGGGGCCTCGAGGGGAAGGCCCAGGGAAGGGTCTGCCCCGTCCCTTCCTATCGCTTCGTCGTCACCTTGATGATGCCGGCACTGTACCCGGTCCCATAGAGGAGGGTCGCCTCCCGGGGGCTGAGGAGCCGAAGCTCCCGGAGGGCATCCCGGGGGATCTCCCGCAGATGGTCGAACTCCCGGGGAGGCATGTCGTCCACGACCACCCTCGTGTAGTCGGCCTCGCTCGCGGCGAAGGAGCGCGCGCCCCGGTTCCGGGTCATCCACCGGGGGCGGAGCTGCTGGACCACTTGATACGCGCTCTCCGCCTCGGTAGCCTCGATCTCCGCCAGGGTGATGACGTCGGCGTCCCGTTGCGTTCCTGCGCCCGGGGCGCCACCCCCGGCACAGGCGAGGAGCGGGCCGGCGAGAAGGAGGAGTGCGAAAGGCGTCCACGAGCCACGCATTGAAGGCCTCCAGAGCACGGTGAGGGCCACCACTCCATCAGGAGCTGGCGTCAACGGATGTTCACCCCGCGGAAAGGGGTGAAGTTCCCCCGAGCGGCCGGCCGGACACCCCCGAAGCCGCCGGCGCCCGGCCGTCGCCGGGGGCCATCGCCCCACCGCCCGGGGAGAGCGGGCCTTCGTGGAAGGCGCCGCCCACCGCCCCGGGGTGACCATGGCCGGAAAGGGCCGCGCCTCAAGGCGTGCGGCCCCGGACTTCCAGGCCCAGCTGCCAGAAGAGGAAGCTCAGCAGATCGGTGCCGTCTTCGATCTGCTTGGTGACGGGCATCCCCCCGGAATGCCCGGCCTCGGTGTCGTACCGGAGCAGGATGGGATTCGGACCCCCGTTGGCCGCCTGCATCAGGGCCGTCATCTTGCGGGCATGGAGGGGAGCCACCCGCGTGTCCCCGTCCCCGGTCTGGAAGAGCACGGCCGGGTAGAACGTCCCCATCGCCACCCTGTGGTAGGGCGAGTACTCCAGGAGGTAGCGGAGCTGCTCGGGGTCCTCGGAGGAACCGTACTCGGGCACCCAGTAGCGGGCCACCAGGAACTGGTGGTAACGAACCATGTCCAGAAGGGGCACCGCGCACACCACCGCCTTGTAGAGGTCCGGTCGCTGGGTCATGGCGGCCCCCACCAGGAGCCCTCCGTTGCTCCCACCGTAGATGGCCAGCTTTTCGGGGCTCGTGTATTGGTTAGCGACAAGCCATTCGGCGGCGGCGATGAAGTCGTCGAACACGTTCTGCTTGTTGGCCAGCATCCCGGCCTTGTGCCACTCCTCCCCGAACTCGCTCCCCCCACGCAGGTTGGGCAGGGCAATCAGGGCGCCGTTCTCCATTCCCACGGCCATGTTCGGGTCGAAGGTCGGGGTCATGGAAACGTTGAAGCCACCGTATGCGGTCAGGAGCACGGGGTTCCTCCCGTCCTTCTCCAGCCCCTTCCGGTGGGCCAGGAACATGGGTACGCGGGTGCCGTCCCGGGATTCGTACCAGACCTGCTCCACCTCGTAGTCCTCGGTGGCAAAGGGAACGTCGGGGCGGAACCAGACCTGGCTCTCCCCCGTGGAGATGGAGTACCGATACGTGGCGGAGGGCATATGAAAGGAGGTGAACACGTAAAACGCCTCGTCGGAGTCCCACTCCCCTCCGCCCCCCGCCAGGGTCCCCAGCGCCGGCACCTCCAGGTCCCTCACGGGGTTCCCGTCCAGGTCGAACAGCCGGATCCGGCGCACCACGTTCTCCAGGTAGGTGACCCAGAGGCGGCCCCCGGCGGGGGAAGCCCCCTGCATGACGTGATCGCCTTCCGGGATGACCTCCCGCCAATCGGCGATTCCCGGCCGGGTGAGAGGGGTGACCAGCACGCGTCCTTTGGGAGCCTGGTAGTCGGTCTGGATGACGAGGTTATCCCCGGCGAACGCTGCGGAGAAATTGGACCGGATCCCCTCCACCACCGTGGCCACCGAACCACCCCGGGCGAGATCCATGAGGTAGATCTCCTGGAAGCCGGCGGAGCCGTGGGCGACGGTGATGAGGAGGTGGTTGCCGTCGTCGGAGAGCTGGGCGAAGAGGATCTCACCCGCCCCGTACCCCTCGCCGAAGATCATCTCGTCCGTGGACTGCGGGGTGCCCATCCGGTGCCGGTAGAGGCGGGGCCCCACGGCGACGTGCCGGGCGTAGTAGACGAGGGTCTTGTCCGGGGTCATGGCGCCACCGAAGTAGCGGCCCTTCTCCAGCACGTCCGGCAGATCGGCCCGGGTGTCCACGTCCAGGAAGCGAAGCTCGATCTCGTCCTGGCCACCCTCACGGATCCCGTAGGCGAGAAGGGTGCCGTCCCTGGACACGTCCAGGATCTGTGCCGAGCGGGTCACCTCCCCCTCCCACGTGTTGGGATCGAGGAGGGCCACGTCCTCCCCCTCCAGCCCCTGGCGCACGTAGACGACCGGGAAGTCCTGGTCCGCCCCCCGCTTGGTGAAGAAGTACCGCCCGCCACGGACCCGGGGAACCCCCATGGACGCCACCTTCATCAACTCCCCGAGCCGGGCGGCGATGGCTGCGCGTCCGGCCAGGCTGTCCAGCAGGCCGTCCGTGTAGGCGTTCTGGGCTTCAATCCAGGCCCGGGTTTCGGGCGCCTCCTGGTCCTCGAGCCACCGGTAGTTGTCCACGATCTCCACCCCGTGGAGGGTGTCGTGGACCGGGGTGACGGCCGTCTCGGGCGGGGGCGGGATCCGCCGGGTGTCGGCGCAGCCGGAAAGGAGACCGGCCAGGGCAAGAGATGCCGTGACGCTCTTGAGGGACAAATGCCAGGGACGCATGGGCATGGCCTCCAATCAGGGCCCGGGGGAAACGAAGCCGCCCGTCAACCTACGGCCCCGCGAGCGTTCACGCATTGGGTACGGTATGGGCGGCCGAGCAGCCGACGGATCCTCTCATGACCGCTGGCACGGACGGGGTTTCGGAAAGGCGATGATGGCACTCAAGCGTCTTGCCGTCCGGTCCCATCCGGGTGTGCTCACGAGTCTGGGTGTCGGCTTCGCAAGCCGCTTGGGCGCTCAGTTCCCCCGCCCGGGAGCAGGTCACTCCCACACAAAGGAGATGAACCGCCCGAACAGGGGGGTGACCCTCACCTCGTGGTCCTCCGCGCGCCACCGCAGGTCCTGGTTCTCGCCCACGGCCCGGATCTCCAGGAGCCCGAACCGGGTCAGCGGCCAGAGGATGAAGGCCACGAGGTTCTGAACGCCCGCCCGGAAGGCTCCGGAATCCCCGTCCTCGGCATCCTCCAGGACGGCAGGCAGGATGCTCCGGGCCAGAACCTCGACGGAGATCCACTCCTGGGCTCGCATCCCGATTTGCCAGAGGAGGAGCGGAAGCATGCTCTGGAGGTCCGGCTCCTCCCGGGCCCATCTTCCGTACTTGAGGTTGAACCGGCCGAAGTGGACCCGGAAGAGATGGGCGAAGAGCCTCCCGGCGGCGCGGGGGAGCGCCATCTTCTTCCCCTCCCCCGTGAGGAGGAACTTCCCCTTCCTTCGCCGGACCAACCCGGCGAGCTCCAGGTTCACCCGGAGGACGTGGAGGGGCCAGGCGTCGTCTTCGTTCACCACCGGCTTCATCCGGTGCAGCTCTTCCAGGGATCCCTCCGGGAACCGCATCCTCTCCAGGATCTCCGCCACGAACACCCGTTTGAGGTTCCCCGCGGCCGTGGCCGGTGCCCCACCGATCTCCCCCACGTGGGTCAGGAACGCGCGGGCGTCGGCCAGGAAGTCCGAGCCCTCCAGCTCCTCCAGGGGGAGGTCGGCGGCGAGGCGAAGCGGTCCTTCCTCCTCCAGCCCGTGTTCCAGAAGTGCCCGCGCCTGATCGGGGCTGATTCCGGCCAACTCCTCCAGGGGTGTGGCGTTGTACGCCTCCAGGATCCCATCGAGGCCGGGAGAGAGATCATCTGGGGACGGCCCCTCCTCCGGCAGCAGGAAGTACTGAAGGGTGAGGCGGCCTGCCTTCCAGGTGAACAACCCACCCGCGGGGGAGCGCAGCTCCTCGCCGTGGGCCCCCGCCAGGCCCACCACGGCGTCGAGGAGCTCGGTCAGGCGCCGGACCAGCTCCTGCTGGAGACCTCCCCCGGGAGTGAGGATGGGCAGGATGAACGGGTAGGCTTCCAGCCCCGCCACCTCCCAGCCGGCCAGGGAGATCTCCTTCAGCTTGGAGCGCTCCACCTCCCGGCGGTGGTTGTACCCGAGATGGACGATCCATCCCCGGAGGTCCTGGAAGGGAGGCTCGTCCTCCTCCCACTCCATGGTCAGGTCGAAGTCGTCCGGATCGGAGTAGACCGCCACCCCGAACTCCCCCATTCCGGCCCCCATGACCGACACCAACCAGGTCTCGTCGCCATCGTCCCATTCGGCGGACAGGGGAGGCACATCGTCGAACCACCGCCAGGGCGCCGCCTCGTAGAAACGGGCATAGGCCTGGAAGAGCGCCGCCACCAGGGGGGACGGCAGGCCCCAGGCGGCCCAGGTGGGGGGAGGGGCGACCGCAGGCCAGGCGGCCTGGCCTCCCAGGGCGTCCACGAGGTCGAGGACCAGGGCATCGAGACCGGAGAGGTCGGGCTCCTCTTCCACCCGGCATCCCCGGTCCCGGAGGAGGGGCCCCAGGGCCGCGGCCACCTCCTGCCTCCGCACCAGGACCGTCTCCGGCAGGGCTCCCAGCGCAGCCGCGGCCCCGGCCACGGCCTCCTCCAGCGCCACCGCCACGTCCTCCGGCTCCGTGGCCGAGACCGGTCGCACGTCCGTCCAGAGGACGGTGTCGTCCGCCGCCACCATGAGGGCCACGATCCGGGAGCGCTCCTTCCCCGCGATCACCGACGGGAGAGCCACCATGTCGGCCTGCCACTCGGGTACCTCCCGGGCACGCTCCCTCACCTCCGGGGGAAGGTTGAGAACCGAGGGCCGGCCGGCCTCCTTGCCGGCGCCCTTTCCACAACAATGCTTGTATTTTCGGCCGGAACCGCAGGGACAGGGGTCGTTGCGCTCGGGCGCCATGATTCGCTCCACGCCAGAGGGGAGGCCAGAAGGCTCCTTTCCTGGAACGCCGGGGCGCATTCCGGGCAGGACGATCCTCACGAGAGTAGATCCGCCGGGATGATCCGAGCAAGCAGGGGGGAAGGGGGGCCGCGTGAACCGGTGGTGGTTTGGGGCCATCCTGCGGCCCCGGGCGAGGGAGGGTGCGATCCCCCGGACCCGGCGTTATGCTGACTCTGAGAGGCATCCCGGGGGCCCGGCCCGGGAGGCCCCGTGACCCGGCCGGGTCGCGTTCCGAGACGATGTGCCGAGTTCGAGGAGGGTCCGTGCCGAACCGATCCCAGTCCCCTGCCCCGTTGTCCGCCGCCCTGGACCTCGCCGTGTCCCATCTCGTCCGGAACGACAAGGGGAGGGGACCCTCCGGCCCCATCGATGCCATTCTGCGGGCCTCCTTCCCGGACTTCCGGCAGCCTCAGATCGAGGAGATCGTGCGGCGGGCCAGGGCGTTGTTTGCCGAGAGCTACGACATCGGAGAGGCCATCCGTGCGGGCTCTCTCTCGAACGAGGAGGCCCACGTCTTCCTGCGGGAGGCCCACCCGGGGTTTGGGGAGGGCTCCTACGGAGCCATCGTGGCCTGGGGGCTCTTCGCCAGCCGTTGAGGGGAGGCGTGAGGAAGAGGATCGCGAGCTCCCACCTCCGCTCCACCTCAGTTCCGCTTCGACCTCCCCCCACCCCCTCGCCTGGCCCGCGCGTTAACGTCCCGGAGGGGTGGCTGTGTCTGTTACCTTGTATGGGATCTTGCCTCCGCCAGCGCCCGGAGGCCAGCGCTGGACTGCTCGGGACGCCCCCTTTCGGATCGGGCCGCGCCGCCACCGAGGTGATCCCCCGCAACCCGGAGCCGCCGAGCCGTGACAGACGACCGATTCCTTGCCCGCCGGCCCTGCCCGCCGGCGCCCTCGCGTTTCCTCCCCCTTCTCCTCATCGCCTCCCTCGGAGCCTCCGCCCCGGGAGCCCGGGCCCAGGAGCGGCCTCTGGATCTGGACGCCTGCCTGCGCCTGGCCCTGGAGGCCAACCCCGACTTCCAGTCCCGCCGCGCCGCGGTGGAAGCGACCCGGGCCGGCCTCGCCGGCGCCCGATCCGGCCGCTACCCCTCCCTGGGCCTGTCCGCCTCCGCCGCCCGCTACGAGAGCGGGGGCTCCGGCACCCTGGACCGCCACGAGGTGGGGGTGGGGGTGCGCCAGACCCTCTACCAGGGTGGGCGGGTGGAGGCGGGGGTGGAGGCGGCGGCGGCGGTCCTCGACGCCGACGAGGGTGCCCTGGACGCGGCGCGGGCCGACCTGATCCTGGCGGTTCAGCAGGCCTGGTACCGGGCCGCCCAGGGCGAGCGCCTGGTGCGGTCCGCGGAGGAAGGGTTGGCCAGGAGCCGCCTGAACCTGGAGTATGCCGAAGCCCAACTGGAGGCCGGGCTGGGGATCCGCCCCGACGTCCTCCGGGCGCGGGTGGACGTGTCCGCCGCCGAGCTGGATCTCACCCGGGCTGGGAATGCCCTCGCGAGCGCCCGGGCCCTCCTGAACACCCTCCTGGGGCAATCCCCGGCCCGGTCCCTGGTGCTGGCGCCGGAGGAATCCGAGACGCTCCTCCCTCCCCTCCCCCCCTGGGAGGAGCTCCGGCGCCGAGCCCTGGACTCCCGGGAGGAGCTCCAGGTGGCCCGGGCCCGGAGGTCCCGCCAGGAAGCCTTGGTGCGCCTGGCCCGAGGGGCGTTCCTTCCCTCCCTCAGCGCCGACGCGGGGTTGAGCCGGGGGGCCGCAGCCTCCCGGAGCCCCCAGGAAAGCTGGTCGCTGGGGATCGCCTTCTCCCTCCCCCTCTTCGAGGGGTTCGGCCTCTCGGCCGACCTCCAGGCCCAGAGGGCCCTGCTGGAGTCCGCTCGCTTCGACGAGGTGGCCGTGGGCCAGGCCATCGAGGCGGAGGTGTGGGAGGCCCTCCTTTCGGAGGAGGAGTCGGCCCGGCGCCTGGAGAATGCCCGGGCCCTCCTCGAGGCGGCCCGCGAGAACCTGGAGGCGGCCCAGGAGAGCTATCGCCAGGGCCTGGGCTCCATGATCGCCCTGGTGGACGCCCGCACGGCCTTCACCGGAGCCGAGCAGACCCAGATCCAGGCGGTCTACGACCGCCGCATCGCCCGGGCGGTGCTGGAGCGGGTGGTGGAAGGCGACACCTTCGGGAGAAACCGGCCATGAAGCGGACGGCATGGATGGGAGGAGCGTTGGTGGTGGCGCTGGGCGCGGCCGGTTGGTTCGCCCTGGCCCCGGACCGGAGCGCCAAGGAGGCGCCCGTCAGCACCCACACGGTGGGGCGCCGGGACATCAGCACCACCGTGATGGCCATGGGGGTGGTGCGGCCCATGGTGGGGGCGGAGGTGAAGGTGGGATCCCGGGTCTCGGGCGTGGTGACCCGCCTTCGGGCCAACATCGGGGACCTGGTCGAGGCCGGGGAGGTCATCGCCGAGATCGACGACGCCGAGTTCCGGGCCCGGGTGGAACAGAACGAAGCCTCCCTGGCCCGCGCCCGGTCCGAGGCGGAGCTGGCCGGAGCGAACCTGGAGCGCCTCCAGGCCATGGTGGAGCGGGAGTTCGTGTCCCGCCAGCAGGTCGACGCGGCCGAGAGCGCTCTGCTGGTGGCCGAGGCGCAGGTGAGGCTCGCCGAGGCCAACCTGGAGTCGGCCCGGATCCAGCTCTCCTACACCCGCATCACCACCCCCATCGCCGGAGTGGTGGCCTCGGTCTCCACCCAGGAGGGGGAGACGGTGGCCGCCAGCTTCTCTTCCCCCACCTTCGTGAACATCATCGACCTGGACCGCATGGAGGTGCAGGCCTACGTGGACGAGACGGACATCGGCCGCATCCGGGAGGGACAGGAAGCCCTCTTCACCGTGGACAGCTACCCCTCGGAGGAGTTTCAGGGGGAGGTCACCGCCATCTACCCCAAGGCGGTGATCCAGGACAACGTGGTGAACTACGTGGTGACGGTGCGGATCACCGACCGGAAGGGGCAGACCCTGCGCCCCGAGATGACGGCGGCGGTGACCCTCGTGCTGGAACCCCGCACGGGGGTCCTGGCCGTGCCCGCCTCCGCCGTGGCCCGGGACCGGGCGGAGCGCTACGTGATGGTGCTGGAAGGCGACACCCCCGTCCGGCGGACGGTGCGGGTGGGGTGGACCCAGGGAGGGTGGACCGAGATCACCGATGGGCTGGCGGAAGGCGAGCGCATCGTCCTGACGGAAGGTTGAGGAGAACGACATGGAGAAGACGCTGATCCAGGCCCGGGAGCTGACCCGGGTCTACCAGAAGGACGGGGGGGTGGGGGTGCAGGCGCTCAAAGGGGTGAGCCTGGAGCTCCGGAAGGGGGATTTCGTGGCGCTGGTGGGGGCCTCGGGCTCGGGAAAGAGCACCCTCATGAACCTCCTGGGGTGCCTGGACCGCCCCAGCTCCGGGAGCGTCCTCCTGGACGGACGGGAAGTGAGCGGGCTGGATGAGGACGCCCTGGCGGAGGTCCGGAGCCGGAAGCTGGGGTTCGTCTTCCAGAGCTTCAACCTCCTCCCCCGGACCTCGGCGCTGGAGAACGTCCAACTCCCCCTCCTCTACACCGACCGCTCGGACCTGGTGGGCCCGGCCCGGGCCGCCCTGGAGGTGGTGGGGTTCCCCCGGGACCGCCATGACCACCACCCCGGCGAGCTCTCCGGGGGGCAGCAGCAGCGGGTGGCCATCGCCCGGGC
>JBFYZD010000049.1:0-3553 GCA_041309685.1 Gemmatimonadales bacterium
GACCTCCTCCTCGGGGAAGTACCGATCCAGGAAGGCATCCATGAACTGCCCCGTGCCGTCCCCCCCCTCTTCGGAGTTGAAGGACACGAAGACCCCCAGGGCCCGCTCCGGGAAGAGGGCCAGGTCGGAGTGGAACCAGAAGGTGTCTCCCCCATGGCCGATGATGCGCTCCCCGTGGGCGCTCATCTCGTAGAAGCCGTGCGCCATGGGGTTCACGCCGGGCGCCATGCGGAAGAGCTCCGACTGCATCCGGCGGGCGGTCTCCTCCCCCAGGATCCTCTCGTCCCCGTACCGGCCCAACTGGAGATGGGCGATCATGAACCGGCCCATGGCCTCGCCTGAGGCCGCCGCCGCCCCCACGGGGTAGAGGGGCACGAACTCGAAGTCCTCCTCCTCGAACCCGCCCCCCCCGTGGCTGTAGCCCCTGGACATGTCCCCGGCCAACGCCTCGGGCAGGGGCTGGGCCAGGGAGAAGTGCTCCATTCCGAGGGGATCCAGGATCCGCTCCTGGACGAAGCGGTCCCAGGGACGGCCCGACACCTGCTCCACGATGTAGGCGGCGATCCCCGTGGCATGGTTGGAGTAGGACGACACCTCGCCCGGGGGGCGGACCCGGGCCGGAAGCTGGGCCGCCAGGATCTCCCCCAGGGGCGCCAGGTCGGTGGAGTCCTTCCCGAAGAGCCTCACCACCCAGTCCTCGAACCCCGCGGAGTGGGTCATGATGTGCCGGAGGGTCACGGGCTCCGGGAAGGTCGGGGGGATCTGGAAGTCCGCCAGGTACCGGTTCACGTCGGCGTCCAGGTCCAGGAGCCCCTCCTCCACGAGCTGCATCACCGAGGTCCAGACGAAGAGCTTGGTGATGGACCCGATGCGGAAGAGGGTGGTCTCGGGGTCCACTCCCTTCCGGGCCTCCCAGTCGGCGTACCCGTAGCCCTTGGCGAAGAAGACCTCCCCGCCCTTCACCACCGTCACCACCGCTCCGGCGGTGCTGTGCTCCTCCAGTTGGATCTTCATCACCCCGTCCACGAAGGCTTCCAGCTCCTTGGCGTCGGTGGGGCCGGTGCGGAGGGCGGCGGACACCGTCGCGGAGTCCTGGGATGGGAGCTGGGAGGGAGCCTGCGGCCCCCCATCCATGCCCACGCCAGCGCCGCACAAGCATGCCGGGCCGGCCGCGAGGACCGTGAGAGCGCCGAGGAAGGGGAGGAGCAGGGCATGGCGGGGACGCCTGCCGCCGTCACGGGCCGGGATCATGATCGCCTCCGAGGAAGGCCCGCCCCTCCCGGGACCAGGAGGCCGACCGGAGGGACGGGGGCACGCCTCAGCATGGCCCACGGACGCATCCGAAACAACCCCCCGGCCGGCTCCGGTGGGATCGGCCGAAACGGCGCGGCAGGTCTGGTCCTGGACAGGTGCACCAACGTAGAGTAGGAGCCCATCGGGGTGGAGCGGTTCCGCCCCTGCCCCGATCCACTTCCTGGACTCCCAAGAGGAACCATGACCCCATCATCGCGTTGGCCGTCCCCCGCACCCCTGGTGGGCCTGAAGGTCCCCCGGCACCGGTGTGCCTCCGTCCTGGCCTCCGCCGCCCTTCTCCTGGCCGGGTGTGGAGGGGAGGACGGTGAGGCTCCGGGCGCCGCCGCCCAGGCCGACGCCTCCCCCGAGCCCCAGGCCTACTCCCTGTTCGGCGAGCCGCTCTTCGCCCAGGAGGACACCACCGGGGCCATCGCCGCGGCCGACAGCGCCCTGGCCGAAGCGCCCGATGACGTGGAGCGCCTCATCGCCGCCGGCCGGGTGAGGAGGAACTTCTGGCAGTACCGTGAGGAGATGGCCCTCTACACCCGGGCCCTGGAGTTGGCCCCCTCCGATTGGCGGCTCTACCGCTTCCGGGGCCACCGCCACATCTCCCTGCGGGACTTCCCCGCCGCCATCGCCGACATGGAGCGGGCCCGGGAGCTCGCGCCCCTGAACTGGGACGTGGCCTACCACCTGGGGCTGGCCTACTACGTGGCAGGCCGCTTCGCCGACGCCAGCGCCGAGTACCGGCGTTGCCTCACCCTGGCCGACGACCCCGGCGCCCGCCAGGCCCAGGGCGAGGACTTCCGGAGCTGCTCGCAGAACGCCGACGATCCCGAGTCGCGCGTGGCCATGACGGAGTGGGCGGTGCGGGCAGCGCTGCGGGCCGGTGAGGAGGAGGTGGCGGCCGGGCTCATCGCGGCCGTACCCAGCGGTCTCGACGTACAGGAGAACCTCTCCTACTACCACGACCTCCTCTTCTACCAGGGGACGAAGACCGCCGAGGAGCTCCTGAACCCCGGGCCGGACGGCCCCTACCGCCGGGAGACCGTCGGGTACGGTGTGGCCAACTGGTACCTGGCCCACGGGGACACCGCCGCGGCGGTGGCGCTCCTGGAGTAGCTGGTGCTGGACCCCTGGTGGCCCGGGTTCGGACGGATCGCCGCCGAGGCGGATCTGGTGCGCCTGCGGGAGGGGTGAGGCGCTCCCTCTCCCACCGTTGACCCGTCCCCCGGCCCCCACCTAGCTTCGGGGCCGTCGTGGCGACGCAACCCCTTTCAGGACCGGCCCATGCGCACTCGCACCCTGCTGGCATCCGCCCTCGCTCTTCTCGGTTCCGGCCTCTCCGGGGCGCTCGCCCCCGCCGGCGCCCAGACCACCCCCCAGTGGAACCGATACCCGGCCATCTCCCCCGACGGGAGCGCCATCGTGTTCACCTACCGGGGGGATCTCTACCGGGTCCCGGCGACCGGGGGCACCGCCGTGGCGCTGACCACCCACGCCGCCCACGACTTCACGCCGGTGTGGAGCCGGGACGGGCGCCGGATCGCCTTCGCCAGCAACCGCCACGGGAACTTCGATCTCTACGTCATGCCCGCGGCGGGAGGGGAGGCCACCCGCCTCACCTTCCACTCCGCCGATGAGATCCCCTTCGCCTTCGAGGCAGGGGACGGATCCGTCCTCTTCGGCGCCGCCCGTCAGGACGCCGCCAGCAACCGGGGCTTCCCCACCGGCTCCCAACCCGAGCTGTACCGGGTGCCGGTGGGCGGGGGGCGGGTGACCCAGGTCCTCACCACCCCCGCCGAAGCGGTGCAGGTGGGGGGGAACGGGGCCTTCCTCCTCTACCACGACAAGAAGGGCGGGGAGAACGAGTGGCGAAAGCACCACACCTCGGCCATCGCCCGGGACATCTGGGTGTACGAGGTGGCCGCGGGTGCGCACCGCCAGATCACCACCTTCCCCGGGGAGGACCGCAACCCCATCCTCACCCCCGACGGCCAGGCGTTCTACTACCTGAGCGAGGAGAGCGGCTCCTTCAACGTGCGCCGCATGAGCCTCCAGGGCGGCGCGTCCGAGCCCGTGACCACCTTCACCGGCCCCCCGGTGCGCTTCCTGAGCATGGCCGCCGATGGCACCCTCGCCTTCTCCTGGGACGGGGAGCTCTACACCAAGCGCGGCGCCGCCGAGCCCCAGCGCGTCCCGGTGACGATCCTGGCCGACACCAAAGCCAACGCCCAGGAGGTGGTGACGGTCACCGGAG
>JBFYZD010000050.1:0-39634 GCA_041309685.1 Gemmatimonadales bacterium
CGGCCCGGAACACGCTTTCCGAAACCAGGGAGATGCTGGGGGCGCAGTCGATGAAGAGGAGCTCGTACTCCTGGGCCAGCGGCTCCAGGATGCGGGCGATCTGCTTCACCGGGTTCTTCGCCGAGTCCAGCTCCAGATCCATGTGCCGGTAGGAGAAGTCCGCGGGGAGGAGGTCCAACCCCTCGAAGTCCGTGGCCTTGATGCGGGAGTCCAGATCCACCTCCCCCAGGATCAGCTTCTTCCCCCCTCCCTTCACCCTGGGCTTCACCCGGAAGTAGAAGGAAGCGGCCCCCTGAGGGTCCAGGTCCCATACCAGCGTGCGGATGCCCTGGTAGGCGGCCAGGTAGGCCAGGTTCACCGCGGTGGCGGTCTTCCCCACACCGCCCTTGATGTTGTAGGTGGCCAGGACTCTCACGAAGACTCGTTCCCTTCCTTTGGGCCCTGGGGAGTCCCTTCGTCGCTTCCGAAGAGGGCCTTGAAGTGCCGTCGGTTCTTCGGCCGGGCGAAGGAGCGGAAGCGGAGGTTGAAAGCCCTCCGTTCCAGAAGCTGGCGAGTCTCAAGCTGGCCCACAAGGCGCCCCATGGCCAGGAAGGTCTCGGGCCCAGCCAGCTTCCGGGTCATCATCTCCTCCGCGAAACCCCTGAGGGCCCGGACCTGGACCTGGATGTCGTTGAAGTCTCCCAGGTTGTCCTGGAGCCGCCTCAGCTCTTCCACCGGCGGTGCCAGCGCCTCGGGGGGATACAGGCTCTGGAAGAAGGTGAGGAGGTAGCGAAGCTTCTTCGCCTCGATGCGGAGCCGGTGGAGCTCCTCCCCGGGGGAGGTCGCCGTGATGGCTCTTCCCATCTCCAGGACCCTGCGGAAGGCCCTCCAGATCCGGTTCGAGGCCACGCGCTGGATGGGGTGGGCCGCCTTCGGCCCCCACGTGGCGCTTCCCTCTCCCCCCTCCAGGAACCGGGACCAGTCCTCTTGGAGCCGGTTCCAGCGCCGGGACTCCAGCGTCCGGACCAGCGCCCGGTGCTCCCTTCCCTTTCTTGCCTTCAGGAACCTGACCAGAGGCTCCAGGGCCCGGCTCTCGGCCCCGGGGAGGGCGGCCCGGTAGGAGGGGATCTTCAGGAGGTAGACGTCCATGTCCCGGGTGGGACCGGTGCGCTCCCCCAACCACCGGAACTCCTCCCTGAAGTGGTCGCCCGTCTTGCGGGGAAGGACGCTCTTGAGCTGCCCCAGGGCGGACCGGGTGCGTCGGACGGCCACCCGGAAGTCGTGGAGGAACTCCGAATCCAGGTCCAGGATCAACCCCTCCTCGTTGGCCTGAAGGACCCCGAAGAGCTCCGAGAGGATCTTCCTGGCGGCTTCCTCGGCCCGGGCACCGGGGTCGAGAGACAGGGAGAGGGAGGAGGTGTAGTCCCCCGGGGTTCGGCCCACCGCCTCCAGCGCCTGGGTCAGCTCCACCAGGGTGGTGGGGCTCAGCCCCAGGGCCCGATGGAGGAAGCGGACCACCTCCGCCAGCTCCTCGTCGTACCCTTTGAGGGGGAGGAGGTGGAGGAAGGGAGGGAGCCGTGCCCCCTCCCGGTCCACCGCGTCCGGACCTTCCCCCCTCAGGGCGGGGACCCCGGTGGCGAGTGCCGTCCCCTCCCTCAGGGCGACCCGTACCACGGTCTTTCCGTCTCCGTTCAGGACCGACCACCCCTGGCTTCGGGCCCGGACCCTGACCTGGGGAAGGAGGCACCGTGGGCCCATGACCCGGGTCAGGGATTCCTTCAGGGCGCCCTCGGGGAGCTCCTGGGGGAAGGCCGGGATGCGAGGGGAGAGTGCGGAAAGAGGCCCCGGCAGCGCGCCGCTGAGAAGGAGGGCCGCCTTCCTGCTCCGGGCCCGGGAGGTGAGGGTGAGGCCCTTGCGGAAGAGACGCCAGTCAAAGGTGTCGAGGTAGGTCAGGATCTCGTACGAGCGTCCCCGGGGCTCCAGGAGGAAACGCTCCCCCAGGGTGCCCACGACCCCCTCCGGGGGCAGGTTCCGGCCCAGGACGTAGGAGACCAACGGTCACCTCGCAACAATTCTCGTGCGGGGAATTGGTGTAAACACTAGTTTAGATACTCTGGCCCGGGAAGGGGAAGCCCCGTTCAACCTCCCCATTCATAAGGGCTTCCGGGCCAGGTCGAAAGCGGCTTCCCGTAACGATTCTCGTAACAGGGGGTGCCCGGTCATGTTCGAGACCGCCGAGCTGGGACAGGAGATCTCCAAGGAAGAGTACCTCGAACGGGAAGCCGTCCTGCGGGAGGAGCTCCTCCAGGCGCAGTTCGCCCTGAAGAACGCGGGGTTCCCGGTCATCGTCCTTCTGAACGGCGTGGACGGCGCGGGAAAGGGGGAGGTCGCCAACCTCCTGAACGAGTGGATGGATGCCCGCCTCATCCTGACCCGGGCGTACGACGTCCCCACTACCGAGGAAGTGGAGCGCCCGCCCTTCTGGCGGTTCTGGAGAGACCTGCCCCCGGCCGGAAAGGTGGGGGTCTTTCTCAAGGCCTGGTACTCGGACCCCTTCATCCAGCGGGTCAGGGGTGAGATCAGCCACGAGGCGTTCAGCTCCGCCCTGTCCAGGATCATGGCCTTCGAGGAGATCCTGGCGTCGGACGGCGCCGTGATCCTCAAGTTCTGGCTTCACCTGGGGAAGAAGGACCAGAGGAAGCGCTTCAAGGCGCTGGAGGCCGATCCCAGGACCGCCTGGCAGGTGACGAAACGGGACTGGGAACACTGGAAACTCTATGACGAGTTCGTGCCCGCGGCGGAGCACCTCATCATGCGGACCTCCACCGGCCGGGCGCCCTGGGAGATCGTGGAGTGCGTCGATCCCCGATTCCGCAACCTCGAGGTGGGCGCGAGCATCCTGAAGGGGATCCGGCGGGGGATGACGGAGGTCGAGCGCCGCAAGCGGGAGAGGGAAGATCTCAAGTTCAAGGGGAAGGGGAAGCGCAAGCAGGACATCGATCTCCCCGTGGGGCTGGATCTGGGGACCGGAGGGGAAGGCGACTACCCCGGGGGAACCATCCTCTCCTCCCTGAACATGACGAAGGTCCTTCCCAAGGCGAGGTACCAGAAGGAGCTGAGCAGCCTCCAGGGCCGGCTGAACGCCCTCCACCGGGAGGCCAGGGAGAGGAAGCTCTCCATGATCCTCCTCTTCGAGGGGTGGGATGCGGCGGGGAAGGGGGGGGCGATCCGCCGGGTCATCCAGCCCCTGGACGCCCGCTACTACCAGGTCAACTCCGTGGCGGCACCCACCGACGAGGAGCGCGCCCACCACTACCTCTGGCGGTTCTGGCGTCAGCTTCCCAGGGCCGGGAGGGTCACGGTCTTCGACCGGACCTGGTACGGGCGGGTCCTGGTGGAACGCATCGAGGGCTTCGCCACTCCGCAGGAGTGGATGCGCGCGTACGCCGAGATCAACCATTTCGAGGGGCAGCTCCTGGAGCACGGGATCGCCCTTCTGAAGTTCTGGATCCACATCACTCCGGAGGAGCAGGAAGCCCGTTTCCTGGCCCGGGCGGATTCTCCGCTGAAGAGCTGGAAGCTCACCGCGGAGGATTGGCGGAACCGGGACCGGTGGGGCGCCTATGAACGGGCCGTGAACGACATGGTGGAACGCACCAGCACCCGCCTTGCTCCCTGGACGCTCATCGAGGGGAACGACAAGCGGTATGCCCGGGTCAAGGTCCTCCGGGAGGTGTGCCGCCGCTTCGAGGAGGCGCTGGACGGCAAGGCCCCGGCCCGTTCTCCCGTGCCGGCTCCCGGAAGGGGCCGGACCAGGGGTTCCGGGGGCGAGGGCCCGTCCGGGAAAGGGAAGAAATGACGGAGAGCGGGAGGGTGCCCGGCGGGAAGGAGGACTTCCTCCGCCTCTTGGAGGACGACGAAGAGGGGGAGCCCCGGCTGGCTCACGAGGAGGGGGAGCCCCAAGCCGGCGAAGGGGGAGGGGAGGCCGGGCTGCTCCGGCATGAGCCCCTGGAGCCGGTCCCGGAGCCGGCCTCCCGGGGCTATCCCAAGGTGAGCTTCCCCGACGATGCCCCCCGGACCCCCCCGGATCCCTCCCCCCTTCCCCTTCCCGATGCCCAGGGTCGTTTCGATCTGCTCGCCCGGGAGTGCTACCTGAACCGGGAGACCACCTGGCTCAACTTCAACTACCGGGTCCTCCACGAGGCCGAGGATCCCCGGACCCCCCTCCTGGAGCGGCTGAAGTTCCTCTCCATCGTGGGTTCCAACCTGGACGAGTTCTTCATGAAGCGGATCGGGGGGCTGAAGCAGCAACTCGGGGCGGGGATGATGGTCCCCACCGCCGACGGCCGAAGCCCCCGGGAGCAGGTCGATTCCTGCTACCAGATCGTCCGGGACCTGGAGGAGCGCCAGCACAGGGCCTGTCAGGAGGTCCAGCGACTCCTCCGGGCCGAGGGGGTCTTCCGGGCGACGTATGAGGATCTCACCGAGGAGGAAAAGGCCCAGCTCAGGACTCATTACCTGGAGAACATCTATCCCCTGGTGACTCCCCAGGGCACGGATCCGGCCCACCCCTTTCCCTTCATCTCGAACCTCTCCCTGAACCTGCTGGTGCGCATCCGCCACGAGCTGGAGGCCTCCCCCTACCTGGCCCGGGTCAAGGTGCCGGTGGGGAAGGGGATTCCCCGCTTTCTCTGGCTCAGGAACCGCAGGGTGGCGGTGCCCCTGGAGCTGGTCATGATGGAGAACCTGGACCTCCTCTTCCCGGAGATGGTGGTGGAGAGCTGCGAGCTCTTCCGGGTGACCCGCAACGCCAACACCGAGATGGAGGAAGAGACGGCCGACGACCTCCTGGCCATGATCGAGACGGAGCTCCGGGAGCGGCGCTTCGCGCCCATCGTGCGGCTGGAGATCCAGCAGGGGATGCGGGCGGAGCACCGGGGGATGCTCGCGGCGGAGCTGGGGCTGGACGAGGAGGCCGACGTCTTCGAGAAGGACGGGATCCTGGGTCCCGCGGATCTCATGGAGCTGACCCATCTGGACATTCCGGAGCTCAAGGATCCTCCCCACTCCCCGGCGGACAGCGCCGAGCTCGCCATGGCGCCGGACCGGTCCATCTTCCACGTGATCCGGGACCGTGGCTCCATCCTGGTGCATCATCCCTACGAGTCCTTCAAGACCTCGGTGGAGCGCTTCCTCATGGAGGCGGCCCGGGATCCCAAGGTCCGGGCCATCAAGATGACCTTCTACCGGACTTCCGAGGACACCAAGGCCCTGGACTACCTGGTGGAGGCGGCCCGGAACGGGAAGCAGGTGGCGGTGGTCATGGAGCTCAAGGCCCGCTTCGACGAGGAGGCCAACATCCGGTGGGCGAACCGGCTGAGCGAAGCCGGGATCCACGTGACCTACGGGGTGGTGGGGCTGAAGACCCACTGCAAGGTGATCCTGGTGATCCGCCAGGACTACGATGGGCTGCGGCGCTACGCCCACATCGGCACCGGGAACTACCATGCCGTCACGGCCCGCGTCTATTCGGATCTGGGGCTGTTCACCAGCGACCCCCTCATGGGACAGGACCTGACGGAGCTCTTCAATTACCTCACCACCGGGTTCAAGCCCAGGCGGGACTACCGGAAGATCCTCAAGGCCCCCAGGAACATGAAGAAAGCCCTCCTGGACCGGATCGAGAAGGCTATCCGGACCCATTCCCCGGAGGCGCCCAACCTGATCCAGTTCAAGATGAATGCGCTGGAGGATCCCCGGGTGGCGCGGGCCCTGTACGAGGCGTCCCAGGCGGGAGTGCAGGTAGACCTGATCATCCGGGATAGCTGCCGCCTTCGGCCCGGGATCCCCGGGCTCTCGGAGAACATCCGGGTGGTGAGCATCGTGGGCAGGTTCCTGGAGCATTCCCGGATCTTCTACTTCCGGATCGGGGGGGAGGAGGAGTACTTCATCGGTTCCGCCGACGCCATGAAACGGAATCTGTCCAGCCGGGTGGAGGTGCTCGCCCCCGTGGAGGATCCGGAGCTGCGGAAGGGGCTGCGCTTCCTTCTGGACGTTCAGCTCCGGGACCGGCGGAACGCCTGGGAGATGATGCCCGACGGGAGCTACGTCCAGCTCCAGCCCACGGAGAAGGGCGAGGCGCTGGGGGCCCAGGAGATCTTGATCCGCCTGTTTGAACGCCGGCGAAAGCAGGCGGCCAAGGTGCGGAAGCGGAAGCCCCGGGTGCTGGGGCCCAGGGACTCGTCCCCGAAGCTGTGAGAGCCGTGGCCGGGGCGGCCCGGGCGCGCCGTCCCCGGCCGGATCAGCGGCGCCGGGGATCCCGGGATGGCCTGGGCGGGGGTGCGGGGGCCTTTCGCCGGGGGTCGTCCCCGCCCCGCACCGCCTGCTCCAACTGGCCCAGAAGGGTGTTGCTCCCGGCCTTGCTCCCGCCGAAGAGCCCGTCCCCGGACGCCTCCATGCGGGCGATGGCGCCGTGGAGGTTCAGCCAGAGGTCGATGCGCTCCCCCAGTCGCATGACGCTGTAGAAGAGACGCCTTCTGCGGCCTGAGAAGAGGAGGTCGATGACCACCGCGACGACGGAGGCCTGGAAGAGGAAGAGGTCCTTGAAACCGTCCAGCACCAGCTTGAGCTGGAAGATCAGGAAGTCCCGGATGAGTACGCCCCTGGTCGCCATCATATGATCCCGCTTCTCCTGCCCGTTTCCCATTCCCGCCGCTCCCGGAGTATGGCGTACGTCGTGCGCCACCGGAAGGATTCACAACCGTGCCCCTGACGCCCGCGGAGGCCAGGGTCCTGGGGCACGTGGATCCCAAAGGGATGCTGGCCTTCCTCTCGGAGCTGGTGGCCATCCCCTCCGTGGGGGGAAACGAGACTCCGGCGCAGGAGTTGGTGGCCCGCTGGATGAGGGAGAATGGCCTGGAGGTGGACCGCTGGGAGCTGGACCTCCCGGCTCTGAAGGCCCACCCCGCCTACAGCGCGGAAATCGACCGGGAGGAAGGGTTGGGGGTGGTGGGGCTCCTGGGCGAGGACCGCGGGGGGCGGACGCTGGTCCTGAACGGCCACGTGGACGTGGTTCCGCCGGGAGACCCCGGGCGTTGGTCCTTTCCGCCCTTCGCCGGCCGGGTGGAGGGTGGCAGGGTCTGGGGGCGGGGTGCCCTGGACATGAAAGGGGGGCTGGCCTGCGCCCTCTTCGCGGCTCGGGCCATCCGGGAGTCGGGGATCGGCCTGAAAGGGCGGATGGTCCTGGAGAGCGTGATCGGAGAGGAGGACGGGGGGGTGGGAACGTTGGCCGCCATCCTGAGGGGGTACCGGGGGGATGGGGCGGTCATCATGGAGCCCACGTCCCTGGCCATCTGCCCCGCTCAGGCGGGAGCCCTGAACTTCCGGGTCACCGTGCGCGGGAAGGCTGCCCACGGTTGCGTGAGGGAGGAGGGGATCAGCGCCCTGGAGATGCTCTGGCCCGTTCATCAGGAGCTGTTGGCGCTGGAAGCCAGGAGGAACCAATTTGTTGCCGATCCGCTGTACGCGGGATACCGGGTGCCCTTCCCCATCTCGGTGGGGACCATCCACGGGGGCGATTGGCCCTCGTCGGTTCCGGACCGGGTCTGCATCGAAGGCCGCTTCGGTCTCGCGCCCGATGAGGACGCGGAGGAAGCCCAGGAGGCCTTTCGATCGGCCCTCCTCGGGCTCGGGGACCGGAACCCGTGGCTCAGGGAGAATCCCCCCGAGCTGGAGTGGTGGGGAGGGCGGTTCCTTCCGGCCCGGACCTCTCCGGCGGATCCCCTGGTGGTTGCGCTGGAAGGCGCCTTTGCGGACCTTCTGGGACGACAGGCCGTGGCGGAGGGCGTGACCTTCGGCTCGGACATGCGTCTCCTTGTTCGGGAGGGGGGGATCCCCTCCGTCCTCTTCGGGCCCGGGGACATTCGGGGGGCTCATGGCTCCGATGAGTCCGTCTCGGCCGAGGAGCTGGAGCGGGTGCTCCGGGTCCTGACCCTAACGACCCTTCGTTTCTGCGGATGCGAGGATGACTGAGCGCCCCGAACCCACCCCTCCACCCAAGAGCGTTCCAGGCCTGGATCCGGCCCACTGGGACCCCGGCGAGATCCTCGGGGACTCCGAGCTGCCCCGGCCCATCCCCATGAGGGCCCTCCTGCTCTCCTTTGCGGCCCTGGCCGTTCCCATCGTGGCGGCGGTCTTCCTCCCGGATTGGTCGGGGAACGACACCGGCCTGCTGGTGTGGATGACGGCGCTGGTGCCGGCCTTCCTCCTGACCTACTACCGGGGCTGGGCCGGAGCCTCCCTGGCTCTGGCCATGGGCATGGCGGCTCTGGCCCTCACCCAGACCGCCCTCCTCCTGGCGGGCGTACGGCTCACCGACTGGGCCCTCCTGGCGGGGATCGTGGTGGTCTACATCGGTACCTGCCTGGGGATCGGCTGGCTCACGGAGCTTCTCCAGCTGGAACGCCGCACGGCGGAGCGGATGGCCCTCACCGACTCCCTGACCGGAATGCCCAACCGGCGCCATTCCGTGGTCTTCCTGGAGTCGGCTTTCGCCGCGGCCCAGCGGGGCATTCCCCTCACCGTCGTCCTCTTCGATCTGGACCATTTCAAGAAGTACAACGACACGAAAGGGCACGTGGCGGGGGATGAGGCCCTGAAGACCGTCGCCGAGATCCTCGTGAGATCCACCCGGCGGATGAACCTCTCGGCCCGGTGGGGAGGCGACGAGTTCCTGAGCATGCTGTCCGACACCCCCCTGGAGGGGGGAAGAATCTTTGCCGAGCGCGTCCTTTCCGAGATCCATCAGGCCTTTCCCGACCACTCCCTCACCCTGAGCGCCGGCTTGGCCCGGTACTCCAGGGGAATGGATACCCCGGCACGGGTCCTGGCGGCGGCGGACCAGGCCATGTACCTCGCCAAGGCCGGGGGGGGGGACTGTGTCCGCATGGCCTCCGAGGGGCTGGGAGAGCCGCCCAGGGGACCCTGATCCGGGCCGATCCGATCCGGGGTCGGGCCCGGCCCCTTTCCGGCGGGCACGAATCCTGCGACTCCCCTGGGGTGGGGCCAGGGAGCCCGCACGCCCGGTGGTCTCCGGGAGATCGGGCTCGGCGGAAGGAGTCGGGAAGCATGATCTTCAAGCAGTACAGGTACGAGCCCCGGAGCCAGGCCTCCTACCTTCTGGCGTGTTACCGTCAGGGCGTGGCCTTCGTGGTGGACCCCATCCAGGATCTGGGGTCGGACTTCTACTCCCAGGAGGCCGCCGCCTTCAGCTGTAGGGTGGTGGGGGTGCTGGAGACCCACGTCCACGCGGACTATTTGTCCTGTGCCAGGGATCTCGCCAGAGCGAGCTGGTGTCCCCATCACCTCTTCCGGGACACCCCCGTCCGCTTTCCCTACTCTCCCGTCGAGGACGGCCAGGTCCTGGCGCTGGGGCACGTGAGGGTGGAGGTGATCCATACCCCTGGGCATACTCCGGAGCATGTCAGCTACCTGGTGACGGATGTCACCCGGGGGGACGACCCCTGGGCGGTGCTCACCGGGGACGCCCTTCTGGTGGGGGACGTGGGGCGCCCGGACCTTCTCGTAGGGGAGCAGGCGGCCGCGGAGTCCGATCCGGAGGCGAGGGCCAAGGCCCAGTACCTCTCCGTTCGAGACCGCCTCTTCTCCCTTCCGGACCACGTGGAGGTCTACCCGGCCCACTACGGATGGTCAGCGTGCGGGGGCATCAACATGAGTGGAAAGGCCTCCTCCACGATCTGGTTCGAGAAGAAGCACAACCTCCCGATGCGCCAGCCCAACCCGGAGATCTTCGCCGAGTTCGTGCGGGACACCTCCAAGCCCCTCCCCGAGGAGATGCAGGCCACCAAGCGCCTGAACATGGGCCTGGAGGAGGGTCCGGCGGGAGCCCGGCCGGAGGGATGAGACGGGATCTCCTGGCCGGGTTGGGAGTGGCCCTGGTCCTGATCCCCCAGTCCCTGGCCTACGCAGAGCTGGCAGGGCTGCCCGCCCATCATGGGCTCCTCGTGGCCGCCCTGGCCCCCATGGCGGCGGCGTTCTTCGCCTCCTCCCCCTGGCTTCAGACCGGTCCGGTGGCGGTGACGTCCCTCCTCACCCTCGGGGCCCTCCTCCCCTACGCGCCCGCCGGCTCCCCGGAGTACGTGGCCCTGGCCGCCCTCCTGGCCCTGGTGGTGGGTGTGGTCCGGGTCGGGATCGGGTTGCTTCGCCTCGGGTGGATGGCTTTTCTGCTCTCCCAGCCCGTGATCATCGGGTTCACCTCCGCGGCGGCGATCCTCATCATCGGAAACCAGATCCCGGGGGCGTTGGGGGTGTCCTTCCCGGGAACCGGGGTGGGGGAGCGGGCCCTGTGGGCTCTCACCCACGCGGGGGCCTGGGAGCCTGAAGCCGTGATCCTCACGGTGGGGACCGTGGCTCTGATGCTGGGGAGCCGACGAATCCACCCCGCCATACCAGGTGTGGTCCTGGCCACGGTGGTGGGGCTGGCCTTCTCCCTGGTCACCGGGTATGAGGGATCTCGCATCGGACACCTTCCAAGCCCCTCCTCGGCCCTGACCCTCTCTCTCCCCTGGGGGCGCCTTCCCGGCATGATCCTCCCCGGGATCGTCATCGCGATGGTGGGGTTCGCCGAGGCGGCCTCCGTGGCCCAGACCTTCGCCACCATGGAGCGCCGCCCCTGGAACCCCAACCGGGAGTTCGTCAGCCAGGGGGTTGCCAACTTGGCCGCGGGGTTGGCGGGGGGGTTTCCGGTGGGAGGGTCCTTCTCCCGGACCAGCCTGAACCACCTGGCCGGTGCCCGGACCCGCTGGTCGGGGTTCTTCGCCGGGGCCGTGGTCCTCCTCTTCCTTCCCTTCGCCTTCGTTCTGGCGCCCCTCCCCCGAGCGGTCCTGGCGGCTGTGGTGATCTCCGCCGTGACCAAGCTCATCCAGCTCCGGCGCCTGGCCGGGCTCTGGAGGCTGTCCATCCCCCAGGCGGTCATCGGCTGGACCACCTTCGTCCTGACCCTGGCGCTGGCCCCTCACGTGGAAGAGGCGGTGATCCTCTCCGTGGCCCTGGCCCTGGGGGTGCACCTCTGGCGGGAGCTCACTCCGGGGTACTCCGTGCGGCGGAAGGACGACACCCTGCACCTGGAGCTCCGAGGAGTCCTCTGGTTCGGTTCGGCTCCCACCCTGGAGAGGGCCCTCCTGGCTCACCTGGCGGAGGCGAAGGAAGTCCGGCGGGTGGTCTTCGACCTGCGGGGTCTGGGACGGATCGATCTCACCGGCGCCCTGGTCCTGAGTCAGATCCGGGAGGACGTGAAGCGGGCAGGGATGGACTTCGAGCTCGCCGAAGTCCCCGTCCATGCCCACCGGATCCTCCAGCAGGTCCTGGACTGGCACCCCGGGGAGGAACCCGGGGCCCCTTAGACCCCTACCTTCCGAAGGTCAGCGAACGGCAGTCCTTCATCATCCGGGACTCGATCTTCCGGGGGTCCGCCAGCACTTCATAGAACTCGTCCAGATACTCCCGGGTGTCCTTGATCGTGTCTTCCTCCAGCCCCTCCTGGCCCGACCAGAGGGCATAGACCTCCTCCTTCTTGTCCCGGAAGAGCTGGTACACCGCCTCGTACAGCTCCGCCGGCCTGTTCACCTGGATGGGGCAGAAGCCCCTGAAGAGGCGTTCGCGAACGTTCTTGATGGAGAGCTGGGGGTCGGGGTTGGCGTAGCGGGCGTCCACGATCCCGGCGAAGTCGAAATCATAGGGCACGGTGGAGGTAACCCGGTCCGGGAAGCGGACGAGCTCCATGTTGTGCATGGCGGCCCCCGACCAGTCGGTGTTCCCGATGAGATACTGGAACACGTCCACGAGGATGGCGTGGTGCTTCTCCAGGAGACGGGGATCGAGCTGAGGCCCTCCCTGGGGCCAGTCCTCCTTCCACCCTCCGTTGCGGGCCGCCATCTGGGTGTCGTCCTCGATGAGGAAGCCGTATGCGTCGAAGGTCTCTTCCTCGCCGCCGGAATCCACATAGGTCACCCGCACCAGGCGAACCCGGAATCCCAGGGGAGTGAAGAGGTTGAAGGTGCGGTAGGCCAGGTACTCCAGGAGCACGTATTGCCCCCAGTAGCTCTGCTTGCTCTTGCACACCCCCACCAGCTTCAGCTTGTCCTGGTTTTCGAAGAGGGTCCCCGCCGCGGCACCCTTCCTGACGTTCAAGCGCAGGGGGGGCCAGTCGCAGTTTCGGCTGGCCAGGCGGAAGTTCCCCCGGGTCCGGACCTGGATGTCGAGGACGTTCGCCGAGCCATCGGGATCGGTCCAACGGAGAACGGCGGGACGCTCTTCCGACTCCTGGTTCCTGTCTTCCCGCCTCAGGGCACGGAAGTCGGCCTCCAGGGTAATCGGCACGACCTCATGGGAGGCGAAGAGGGGAGCGGCCTCGGCGGCGGCTCTCTTTTCCGGCGTCGGCGGGCCTGCCTCCTGGGCGCAGGCCGGGAGGCCCGTCAGGACCAGGAGGGCCGGGACGACGAGGGGGAAGGGGAGGACACGGCCCATACAGTCCACTCCGTCTCTGAGACAGTTGAAGGTGTTCCGGATATGAACCCAACCTTATGCATGAAGGGAATTCCGGGCCAGGTTTTTCTTCTCAGCGAGCCTCCTGGCCCCATCGGACCTGCCATGACCCCTTGCTCCAAGAGATACCCCCCCGCTCCCTGGGCCCTCCTCCTGGCTCTCCTCTTCCTCCCGGCCTGGGCCATGGCCGCAGCCGTCCCTCACCGGGAGCAGGATCCGCCAACCCTGGTCGTGGTGCTGGTGGTGGATCAGCTCCGGGGGGACCTCCTGGAGCGCTACTCCAGCGTCTTCCGGAGCGGGTTCCACCGGCTCCTCAACGAAGGGCTGGTCCATACCAACGCCCTCCACAGCCACGCCGCCACCGAGACCTCCCCGGGCCATGCCGCCATCTCCACCGGGACCCACCCGGCCAGGGCGGGGATCCCCGCCAATGCCTGGAGGGAGGGCGAGGGCTCCAGCGTCCGGACGGTGAACCATGTCATCGACCCCGGGGAGGGGCTGGTGGGCGCGCCGGGGCTGCCCGGGGCGTCCCCGAGGGTCCTCCGGCGAACCGGGTTGGCGGACTGGACGCTGGAGGCCGACCCCCGGGCGCGGGTGGTCTCCATCTCCGCCAAGGCCCGGGCCGCGGTCCTCATGGGGGGGAAGTCCCGGGGGGACGTCTTCTGGTTCGATTCCCAGGTGGGTCGCTTCGTCACCTCCACCTTCTACCGGCAGGAGAATCCCCCCTGGCTGGACCGGTTCAACCGGGAGGTTCTGGAGGGGTACCGGGCCGACTCGGTTTGGGCCAGCACCATCCCCGGCGGCATGGAAGGGATGAGCGCCCCGGACAGCGTGAGCGCCGAGGGAGACGGGGTCCACACCGCCTTTCCCCATCGCTACGGGGAGGAGAGGCCGAGCCCCGGGACGGACGACTTCTTCCTCTGGTTCGAGGAAACCCCCATGCTGGACGCCGCTACCCTCGATCTGGCCCGGACCGCGGTCCTGGAAAGGGGGCTCGGCAAGGAGAGGGGGCGGACGGACTTCCTCTCCGTTTCCCTCTCCCAGACGGATCGGGTGGGGCACGCCTTTGGCCCCCTGAGCAGGGAGCAGATGGACAATCTCCTTCGCCTGGACCGGGAGCTCGGTTTCTTCCTGGATCTCCTGGACCGGGAGGTCGGCCCCGGCAGATACGTCGTGGGGTTCACCGCCGACCATGGGGTGATGACGCTGCCCGAGCGGGAGGGGGCCTCGGGGAGGCGCCTCACGGAGGAGGACCGGGGGCTCTTTCAGCAGGCCCTGGGCCAGGCCGCGCAAGGGGCCGGGCAGGAGGCCTCTCCCCTGGCTCCCCGACTGGTCCGGGCCCTTCATGACCTCCCCTTCGCGGGACCCGCTTTCACCCATGGGGAGCTGGGGGGCGGGGTGCCGGGGGATTCCCTCCTCGCCCTCTATGAGCGCTCCTTCGTCCCGGGACGGGGCGGTGGGCGGCTGAGCGCCTACGGGGTGGAGATGTGGTGGGCCGAGAACATCCTGGACTGGGCGTACCCCCGGGGAACCACCCATGGGTCCCCCTTCCTCTACGACCGATGGGTCCCCCTGATCCTCCTGGGACAGGGGATCCGGCCCAGCGTGGTAGGAGAAGGGGTGAGCCCCCTGGACCTGGCTCCCACCCTGGCGGCCCTGGCGGGGATCCCCTATCCCGCCGACCTGGATGGGAGGCCGCTGCTCCCGGGCAGGAGGTAGAGCCCTCGGGCCTTTCCTATTTCACGTCCTTGGGGCGTACGAAGGCCCGGAGGTGACCCCTGCCTTCCCGCACCTCCTTCCAGCTCTGGGCGGGGAAGTCCAGGATGGCCAGGGCACCCGTGGGGAACTTGCTCTCCAGGCGCTGGAGCGCCTTGGGGTCTCCCGTGGCCACCAGGGCCAGCGCGAGGTCTTCGAGGGCGGGGTTGTGGCCCACCACCAGCACGGAGCCCGCCTTGCTGGAGACGCCATGAAGGAGGGTCAGGATGTCCCCCGGCCCGGCGTGGTAGAGGGTCTCCATGATCTGGGCCGCGACCTTGGCTCCCATGGCTTCCTCCACCAGCTCCCAGCTCTCCCTCGCCCGCTGGGCACCCGAGCAGAGGACACGATCCGGAAGGAACCCTTCCCGGGCCATGTGGGCCCCCATCCGGGGGGCGGCCTTCCGACCCCTGGGGGAGAGAGGGCGGTCGTAGTCCGAGAGGGTCGGATGATTCCAGCTGGACTTGGCGTGCCGCAGGAGATAGACGGTCTTCATGAGAAGTCTTCTCGGTCCCCGGTGGCTGAGTTGTGGGTGAGGGCTTCCTGAAGCTGGGATGGTGACCCTTTCGCATCAAGGGGAGCGCTCAACTTGTTGCAATCCGGGCGGTGTCGTCCCACCCTTCACCCTCGTCCCGACCCGAACCCGGAGTTGCCCATGCGCTGCGCCCCGTTCCTCCTCGCCCTCGCCCTCCTCTTCCCGCTCCCTTCCGGCCTCAGGGGCCAGGAAGCGCAGGCGCTGGAGGGGGACCATCTCTATCAGGTGGTGATGCTCCGGGCCGCCCCTGGACGGCTGCCGGAGCTCATCGAGCTCTTGAAGGAAGAGAGAGACCTGCTGGGGGACGTGAACGAGCCCCTCCCCTTCTGGATGCGCCACTCCCAGGGGGACCAGTGGGACCTCCTGCTCCTCTATCCCATGGGGGGCTTCCACGAGTACTACGAGCCCGAGCGCACGGCCCGGCGGCTGGCCTCAGGAGAGCGGAAGGGGCTTTCGGAGGAGCGCCTCCGGCTGGAAGCGGACCTCCTGACCTCCTGGCGGGACGAGGTCTTCGTCCGGGGCCCGAAGCCGGAGGTCCTGGCGGACGCCTTCGGCCGCAACGGCTACTACCACGTGGAGATGATGGTGGCCCTGGCCGGCCGCCACCGGGAACTCCTGGAGGAGCGGCGCATGGAGAACGTCTACCGCCGGGAGCTGGGGCGTCCTCTCAACTTCATCTTCGCGAGGGAGGCGGGAGGCCCCTGGGATTGCTTCACCATCGGTTTCTACCGGGACATCCGGCACTTCGCCGAGACCAGCTCCTTTCCCCCGGAGGCCCAGGAGCGGGCCGCCCGGCTGGCGGGCTTCGAGGGAGCGGATCACATCGGAGTCTACATGCGCCGCCTCATCCTCTACCACAACGACACGCTGGCTACCGCCATCCGGTGAGAGCCGCCCCCCCCTCCACACCTGACCTCGAGGAAGACCCATGATGAAGCTGCCCTGGATTCGCGTCCCATCCTGGCTCCTGCTCCTGGCCGTCCTCCTGGCTGGGGGGAAGCCTGTTCCCGCCCAGGAGAGGAGCGGTGCGTGGGAAGGGGCCCTGGCGGATCTCGCCCGGCAGCTCGCGGCCGATGTGGCGGCGGATGGGTTGGGAGGATTGACCGCCGGGGTGGTGGTGGGGAGGGATCTGGTGTGGGCCCAGGGCTTTGGTTGGGCGGATGTGGCGAGAGGGATTCCGGCGGGGGTGGGTTCCATCTACCGCATCGGGTCGATCTCGAAGTCGTTCACGGCGGTGGCCCTCCTGCAACTGGTGGAGAAGGGTTATCTCGGGCTGGACGACCCTGCGCAGGGAGTGGTGCCGGAGCTCGGGCAGATCCGGAGCCGTCCCGAGGGCGCTCCTGCCATCACCTTCCGGCAACTGGCCAGCCATACCGCCGGGTTGATCCGGGAGCCCGAGCTGGAAGGAGCGACGTCGGGGCCGTTGGAGTACTGGGAGGAGAAGATCCTGGCGTCCATCCCGGCCACCGCCTTCTACGCCGCTCCGGGAAGCTCCTACCGCTATTCCAACATCGGCTTCGGCATCCTCGGCTATTCCCTGGGACGGGTGAGCGGGATCCCGTTCATGGAGCTCGTGAGCGGGGGGATCTTCCAGCCGATGGGAATGAGCTCCTCGGGCTTCGTGGTCACCGCGGCCATGGCGGAGCGACTGGCCACGGGCTACGTGAGGCGCCGGGACGGGACCGTGGACGCCGAGACCCCCTGGGCCGAGCACGTGGGCCGGGGATACAAGGTACCCAATGGTGGGATCTACTCCACGGTGGGGGACCTGGCCCGTTTCATCGCCGGCCTGACCGGCGCCGGCTCCGCCCGCCTCCTGGGGCCCGAGGCCCTGCGCCTGGTCCGGGTTTCCCAGACCCCGGAGGGGGACACCCCTTACAGCTTCGGCTTTTCCATCGCCCGCAGGGACGGGAGCCCCGACCTCCTGGGCCACGGTGGGTCGGTGGCGGGCTACAACGCCCAGATCACCTTCGAGCCCGAAAGCGGCATCGGCGTGATCCTCCTGCGCAACTACGGGGGCGGAGTCACCGATCTGGGCCGGGCGGCCCAGGAGCTGGTGTGGAGGCTGGTGGAGCTGCGGGCCGCGAGGTGATCGGCGGCGGCCCCGGGTCCCTCCGGGGTCAGGGGCCCGGCAGGAAGTAGAGAAGGGCCGCCACCGTGGGGGGGAGCACCAGGTTGTCATCCAGGGACCAGGGGGTCCTCTCCACCAGCGCCGTGACCACCGCCGTGGCCAACGCCACCCGCCAGGGGGCGAAGGCCAGGAGGGTGAGGAACGCCACCACCGCGAAGGTCAGCGTCCCCTCCACCGTTCCCGTGCCCAGGCGCCGCTTCCCCCAGCTCCGCCCCACGAATCCTGCGGCGGGGTCGGCCAGGGCCAGGACCAGGATGCCGGCGAGGGCTTCGTGGCGGGGGAAGATCATCAGGGTCAGGACCACCCCCAGCAGATACCAGGTGGAGGAGGCCAATCCCCCTGCCTCCCGGGGAGAAGCCAGGTGGGAGAACGCCTGAAAGAAGAGGCGGTTCAGGCTCGGATTGGCGAGGCGGACCCCGTCCACCAGGACCAGTACGGAGAGGACGGTTCCCAGGAGGACCGCGGCCGTCCAGGTGCCGATGGGAAGGGTCTTCAGGGCCAGGACGAGGAATACCCCGTTGGCGGCGTGGAAGGCTCGCCGCCAGGGCTGAACCCCTTCGGTCCTCCTGACCAGCTCCGAAAGGCGGGAATCCCGCGATGGAATGGGGGTCATTCTTCATGAACCTCGACGCAGTTTCGTTACCCGCAGGGCCTCTTGAATTTACGCGATGGACCCGCGGATGCGTGTAACAACCTCGGTTTCGTCACCTCCGGGCGCTCCCTCCGGCCGAATCCCTGGAGGAACAAGCGGCCGGACCGGTACAGATCCGGTACACCGGCATCGCCGCTCGACACTACTCGGGAACGCATGTTTCCAGGCGACGGAAGGGCTGGGGAGGCTACTCCACCCCGACCTTCCCCCGGGAAACCCTGGAGCGAGGAGCCGATGCCAAGCGTCACGCTGCACCTGGTCCTGGCCGACCGAGTTCTGGAGCGGTGGCAACATGATCCTTCCGCCGCTCCTTTCGATCCCTTCGATCCGTCCTTCGTCAATGCCTTCCATCAGGGGTGCTTCGGGCCCGACCTGGGGTATTTCCCGGGGGGACACCGCTTCCTCTCCGATCTCGCCCACCTCGTCCGAAGTGGGGACCTGACCCGCTCCCTGGTAAGGGCTGCCCGGACCCCTCTGGAGAGGGCCTTCGCCTGGGGTTGGGTGACCCACGTCCTGGCGGACCAGGGGGTCCATCCGTTGGTGGGGCGGGGTGTGGGGGAGTTCCTCGTCGGGACCCGGGAGGTGTTTGTGGACGGGGCCCTGAACCCGGCGGCCCACCTCCGGGTGGAGACGGGTCTGGACGCTTTCTACTCCCATCTCTTTCCCGATATCCGCCGGCGGAAGATGGCCCCGGTCTTCGACGGCGCCTCCATCCGGTTCCTGGTGGACGCCTTTCGCCGAACCTACGGCCTGGACTTCGATGCTCCTCTTCTGATGGCATCCCACCTGGCTGCGGTGAGGATGTCCGTTCAAGCGTTGATCAGCATCGGGGTCATGGGCACGGCCCTGAGCGAAGGCCCCGTGTCCCCGCCCTTCGCCGGGGCCCGCTGGGTTCTGGAAGGGATTCTCTCCCTCCTGAGGGGCGGCCTCAGGAAGGACTCCCTCCTCCTGGCCTACCTCAACCCGGTGCCGCCCACCCCTTGGCTCGTGGAAGAGGTCGGGAAGGTCGTGGAGGGCTTCGCCGACTGCTTCTTTCTCCACTACGACTCGGGGCTGACCGGGCTGGAGAACTACAACCTGGATACCGGGAATGTGGAGGCGGAGCCCGCCACGCACGTTGGCACCCTCCGAACCCGGGCACTCCTGGCCCGGTGGGGGACCGACCCCCTGGCGGTCGCCCCGTCCGGGCGGGCCCTTGAACGCTACCGGGGAATCGTGATGGCGGTGTGACGAAACCGGTACCGAGCCGCCCGGGGCCGTGCTCCCTCCGGCGTTAGGCTTCCTTCCGTGGGACGCATAACCCCTTCCCCTGGTCCTTTTCCGGTGCCATGCGGATCGCGCTGTTTACGGACACCTACCTCCCCACGGTGAACGGGGTCGCCCGGACGTTGGGGAGCCTGGTCGCCCATGCGGCGGACCGGGGTCATGAGATCGGGCTGGTGACCCCGGCGGTTTCCCCTACCCCCGCCCCCGGTACCGTCTTCCATCATCAACTCCCGGGGGTTTCTCTCCCCATGTACCCGGAACTCCAGCTTGCCTGGCCCCTGGACCGGGTGGGGAGGGGGCAGTTGGAGGCCTTCCACCCGGATCTGGTGCACGCCGCCACCGAGTCCACCGTGGGGTGGTCCGGAAGAGCCTGGGCCCTGCAAACCGGCGTTCCCCTGGTGACCTCCTTCCACACCGATTGGCCTGCCTACCTGGCGGGGTACGGCTTCGGCGGGCTGGAGAACCCCGTCTGGCATGCCCTCCAACTCTTCCATGGGGCAGCCCGCATGACCTTCTGCCCGTCCACCTCCACAAGGGACCAGCTTCTTCGCTGGGGTTTCAGGCACGCGGTCCGCATCTGGTCCCGGGGGGTGGATACGGACTTCTTTTCCCCGGCCCGGCGGCGGGAGGAGGTCCGCCGGGAGTTGGCTCCTGGGGCGGAGAAGATTCTCCTGTACGTCGGACGGCTGGCTCCCGAGAAGCGCCTGGATGTCCTCCTCAAGGCCTTCCCCCTGATCCGAGCGGGTTTTGGCCCCGGCGTCTTCCTGGCCGTCGTAGGGGATGGTCCCTGGAAGGAGGAGCTGGAGGCCGACGCGCCGGAGGGGGTGGTCTTCCTGGGATACCGGACGGGGATCCCCCTGGCGGAGGCCTACGCCGCGGCTGACCTCTTCGCCTTCCCTTCCGACACCGAGACCTTCGGGAACGTCGTGGCGGAGGCCCTGGCCAGCGGGCTCCCGGTGGTGGCCCCCGCCAGGGGCGGCGTGGTGGACTCGGTGATCCCGGGGCGGACGGGGCTTCTGGTTCCCCCCCGGGACCCGGAGGCCTTCGCCGCGGCGGCCCTCGCCCTCCTGGAGGACGAGGATCTCCGGGCAGCCCTTGGTCGGGGCGCCCGGGCGCTGGCGCTGGAGAGGAGATGGGAGGCGGTCCTGGACCTCCTCCTGGCGGACTACCGAGAGGCCCTGGCGGCGTAAGACCGGATGCCGACGGGGAGCCAGGGTGCGAGGATTCGAACCGACGCTGTTACATTCCCGGTACCCCCTCGCCATCGCGGTGTCTCCCCGCTTGCCGAGATTACCTCTCGGAAGGGTGAAGCAGACGCCATTCCGATGCCGTAGGGTTGTGGACAGTGGGGAAGAAACGGAACCGGCCATGCCGACATGGATTCTCAGACTGGGTGAGTACGACGAGCGGCTGCTGCACGCCGTGGTCGTGCGCAGGCGGGAGGGGCTGGATGTTCTCGTCCGTCTTCTCACCCGTCTGGGCGACCCCCCGGTGGCCATCACCATCGCCGGCGCCCTGGCCGTGGGCCTGGTTCCCGGACTGGAGGGGACCGGGGTCGTGGCCGCCTTCTCCCTGGCCTTCTCCCACCTTCTCGTCCAGGTTCTCAAGCGCTCCTTTTCCCGTTCCCGGCCGAGCCTGCCCGTGGGGATGGCCTCCCTGATCCAGCCTCCCGACCGCTTCAGCTTTCCCTCCGGGCACGCGGCGGCCGGGCTCTCCGTGGCCCTGCCCCTGGCTCTGGCCTTCCCCCTCCCGGTCGCCCTCCTGATCCTGGGTCTTGGGGTGGTGGTGGGGCTCTCCCGGTGCTATCTGGGTGTCCACTACCCGGGAGACGTCCTGGCAGGTTGGGCGCTGGCGGCCTTCTCCGTGACCCTGGCCAAGCCGGTCCTCCTCTTCTTCATCTAGTCCGGCCCCTCCCTTCCATAGTCCGGCCCCTCCCCTTCGTTTATCTTTCCCATTCCCCGCCCATCTCCACCCAGCCGGAGTCCATGGCCCTATGCCTGTTACCCGTTCTCTCCACCGGATCCGGTCCGCACCCGGCCTGCTGCTCCTGGCCGCGCTCCCCCTCGCCCAACCCCTCCTGGCCCAGGCTCCCACCCTCCCCCCGGAAACGCGGGAGGCGGCCCAGCGCCTGATGCAGGCCGCCCTGGAGAGCCCGGTGGCCTGGAAGCGCCTGGGGGACCTGGTGGACACCTTCGGCCCTCGCATGAGCGGGAGCGCGGCCCTGGAAGCGTCCCTGGACTGGATCCTGGAGCGGATGGCGGCCGACGGCCTGGAGAACGTCAGGGCCGAGCCGGTGCTGGTGCCTCGGTGGGTCCGGGGCCCGGAATCCCTGGAGCTCCTCTCCCCCTGGGCCAAGCGCATGAGCGTTCTGGGGCTGGGGACCAGCGTGCCCACCCCGCCGGGAGGGATCCGGGGGGAGGTTCTGGTGGTGGGGAGCTTCGCCGAGCTGGAGGGGCGGGCCGCCGAGGCCGCCGGGAAGATCGTCCTCTTCGACGTGCCCTTCACCACCTACGGCGAGACCGTCCGGTACCGCACGGGGGGGGCGGTGGAGGCGGCCCGGGCGGGAGCCGTGGCCAGCCTCATCCGGTCCGTCACCCCCTTCTCCATGGACACCCCCCACACGGGTATCATGAGCTACGAGCTGGGAGTGCCCCGGATTCCCCACGCCGCCATCACCCTGGAGGATGCCGCCATGCTCCACCGGATGCAGGAGCGGGGGGAGCGCATCGAGGTGCTCCTGAAGATGGAGTCCTCCGACGAGGGGATGGTCCCTTCCCGGAACGTGATGGGGGAGGTCCGGGGGAGGGAGCGGCCCGACGAGGTGGTGATCCTGGGCGGGCACTCCGACTCCTGGGACGTGGGGCAGGGAGCCATGGATGACGCCGGGGGGGTGGTGGTGGCGTGGGAGGCGGTGCGCCTCATGAAGGAGCTGGGGCTGCGCCCCCGGCGCACCGTCCGGGTGGTGGGGTGGGTCGCCGAGGAGGTGGGGATCTTCGGGGGTGCGGCCTACGCCGAGGCCCCGGCCCGGGAGGGGGAGGTCCACGTCCTGGGGATCGAGTCCGACGGCGGGGTCTTCGCCCCCAGGGGGTTCGGTTTCACCGGGAGCGACCGGGCCTTCGAGATCGTGTCACAGATCGGGCGGCTCCTGGAGCCCATCGGGGCGGGGGAGATCGTCCGGGGCGGTGGGGGAGCGGACATCGGCCCCATGATGCAGAAGGGGATGCCCGGGATGGGGCTGAACGTGGAGGAGACCCGTTACTTCTGGTACCACCACACCAGTGCCGACACCCTGGACAAGCTGGATCCTCAGGAGGTGGCCCGCTGCGTGGCGGCCATGGCGGTCATGGCGTACGTTGTCGCGGACCTTCCGGAGACGCTCCCCGGGTACTGAGCCCCGCGGGGCCGGGCGGGCGTCGAGCCGGAGCCGCGCCGATCAACCCTCCTGCCTCGAGGCCTTCCATGATCACCCGACGCCACTTCCTGGGCGTATCCTCCCTGGCCGTCGCCGGAACCGCCGCCGGTTGCCAGGCTCCCGGCGGAGCCGGGGGCGGCGACGCCGTACCCGGTGGGGGGGAGGGCGCGACCCTCCCGCCTTCCATCGCCGCCCTCACCTCCCGTGCCGGTGAAGCCTCCCCCATCACCGTCGCCGAGCGGGCCGGGCGCATCGAGCGAGCCCGTAGCCTCATGGCGGCGGGCGGCATGGACGGCCTCCTCCTCACGGGGGGGACCTCCATGGTCTATTTCACCAACGTGCGCTGGGGGGTGAGCGAGCGCCTCACCGCCGTGGTGGTCCCGGTGAGGGGGAATCCCTTCGTGGTGACGCCGGCCTTCGAGGAGGATAGGACCCGGGAGCAGCTCGCGGAAAGCCCGCTCCCCGACGCGGAGGTCCTCGTCTGGCAGGAGGACGAGAGCCCCTACGCCCTGGTGGCCTCGGGGCTGCGATCCCGGGGGATTTCCGCCGGCCGCATCGGTATGGAGGAGACCACCCGCTTCGTGTTCGCCGACGGGGTGGCCCAGGCCGCGCCGGCTCTGGAGGTGGTGAGCGGCACCGCGGTGACGGCCGGGTGCCGGGGGGTGAAGGACGAGCACGAGCTGGCCCTCATGCAGCTGGCCAACGAGGTGACCCTCTCGGCGTACAAGGCCGCCTTCCAGGCGCTGGAGCCGGGGATGACCCAGGGAGATTTCGGGCGCCTGGTCTCCCAGGCCCACTCCCGCCTGGGGTTCAGCGGAAGCGCCGGCGTCCAGGTGGGCCAGTACGCTGCTCTGCCCCACGGATCCGTGACGCCCCAGGTCATCGAGGAAGGCTCCATCCTCCTCATCGACGGCGGGTGCGGCGCGGAAGGATACCGCTCCGACATCAGCCGCACCTTCGTCCTGGGCCAGGCCACGGACCGGATGAAGCAGGTCTTCGACATCGTGCACCGCGCCCAGGCTGCCGCCCTGGCGGCGGCCGGCCCCGGGGTGGAGGCCCAGGCGGTGGATGCCGCGGCCCGCTCCGTGATCGAGGAGGCGGGCTTCGGCCCCGGCTACACCTACTTCACCCACCGGGTGGGGCACGGGATCGGGATGGACGGACACGAATGGCCCTACCTGGTGAGGGGAAACGCTCTGCGCATGGAGCCCGGGCACACCTTCAGCGATGAGCCCGGAATCTACATTCCCGGGGAGTTCGGGGTGCGGCTGGAGGACTGCATGTTCATCACCCAGGAGGGCGCCAGGCTCTTCACACCGCCCAGCCCTTCCCTGGAAGACCCGTTTTCGAATTGGCCCTAGGACAGGAGATCGCACCATGAAGAGGTACCTGGCGGCTCTCGTTCCCCTTTCCGCCCTCCTCCCCCTGGCGGCCTCCTGCGGGGGGGCCGGGGGCGACGGCGCCCCCTCCACCGACCTGGCCTTCACCATCTCCTTTCCCCAGGAGGTGAGCCCCGATCCCCAGGACGGACGGCTCATCCTGGTCGTCTCCAGACGCTCCGAGGGTGAGCCCCGCTTCCAGGTGGCGGCGGGACCCGAAGGGCAGCAGGTCTTCGGCGTCGATGTGGAAGGATGGACCGCCGGCGCCGAGGCGGTGATGGGGACCGAGGTGTTCGGCTTTCCCCTGGAGAGCATGGGCTCCATCCCCCCCGGCGACTATGTGGCGCAGGCGGTCCTGAACCGGTACCAGACCTTCACCCGGTCCGACGGGCACACGGTGAAGCTCCCCCCGGACCGGGGCGAAGGGCAGCAGTGGGCCTCCAAGCCGGGGAACTTCTACAGCGAGCCCACACCCTTCACCGTGGGGGCCGCCGGCGGCCGGGACCGCGTCCACCTGTCGCTGAGCCAGGTGATCCCCGAGATCACCCCCCCTGAGGACACCGAGTGGGTGAAGCACGTCAGCATCCGCTCGGAGCTGCTCTCCCAGTTCTGGGGGACCGACGTCTACCTCGGGGCCCACGTCCTCCTTCCCTGGGGGTTCGACACCCATCCCGAGGCCCGCTACCCCATCGCCATCTTCCACGGCCACTTCCCGGCCGACTTCGGCGGGTGGCGCACCGAGGCCCCGGACCCGGAGCTGGAGTGCGAGTACAGCGCCCGCTTCGACCTGGACTGCTACAACCGGACCCAGCAGGAGCTGGCCTTCCAGCTCTACCAGGACTGGATCAGCCCCGGGTTCCCCCGGATGCTGGTGGTGGAGATCCAGCACGCCACCCCCTACTACGACGACTCCTACGCCGTGAACTCCCAGAACAACGGGCCCTACGGCGACGCCATCATGACGGAGCTGATCCCCTACATCGAGGAGCAGTTCCGGGGGATCGGGCAAGGGTGGGCCCGCTTCACCTACGGGGGGTCCACGGGAGGTTGGGAGGCGCTGGCCGTGCAGATCTTCTATCCCGACGAGTTCAACGGGGCCTACGGGGCGTGCCCCGACCCCATCGATTTCCGGGCCTACGAGTTGGTGAACATCTACGAGGACGCCAACGCGTTCACCCTCGCCCGGGACTGGGGGACCACCCACCGCCCGGCCCACCGGGACTGGTTGGGGAAGATCACCCACACCGTCCAGCAGGAGAACCACATGGAGCTGGCTCTGGCCACCAGAGGGCGCTCCGGCGGGCAGTGGGACATCTGGCAGGCCGTCTACAGCCCCGTGGGGGAGGACGGTTATCCCAAGCCCATCTTCGACAAGAGGACGGGGGTCATCGATTCCGAGGTCGCGGCCTTCTGGAGGGAGAACTACGACCTCCGCCACATCCTGGAGCGGGATTGGTCCACCCTGGGACCCCGCCTGGTGGGCAAGCTCCACATCTACGTGGGGGACATGGACAACTACTACCTGAACAACGCCGTGTACCTCACCGAAGAGTTCCTGGAGAGCACCACCAACCCCTACTACGCGGGGGAGGTGGACTACGGGGATCGGTTCGAGCACTGCTGGAACGGGGACCACACCGTCTCCAATGCCATCTCCCGCTTGCGCTACGTGCAGATGTTCGGAAGGAAGTGGGCCTCGGACGTGCAGCGCCGGGCCCCGGCGGGCGCGGACCTCACGAGTTGGCGTTATTGAGGGTGGGCGGGGCGTCCGGGTCCTCCCGGCGCCGCCTGAGGGCGGGGGGTGTCTCCTTTTCGGGACACCCCCTTCCGATTGCCCCCTCCGGCCCGGGCTCCGGGTCGGGAGGGGGGTCGGTGAAGCCTGGGGGCTCATGAACCGTAAGGTGATGGGAAGTCGAGGGTTGCCGGAAGGGTGGCGCCGTGTTCCACCCCTCCTGGCTCCCCCGCTTTCGGCCACAGGGGAAGAGCGGTATCACCCTTGCAAGGGTCGGGTCGAAGAGGGCCCAAGGAGCCCCCTGCACGGCGACGGAGAACGGGCCGGAACGGCCCTGAACCCTACATAGAACGGAGGAAGCCATGTCGGTCCGCGTCCCTGCCCTCGCGCTGGTGGGCTTGCTTGTCCTGGCTCCCGGGGTCTGGGGGCAACGGAACCCGAACCCCCCCACCTGGGGGAGCGTGGAGGTGAACCTCCTGGTGGCGGAGCCACTGGGTGAGTTCTCCGACTTCGTGGACGCCGCCTTCGGCGCTGAGGTCTCGGGACGGATCTCCCTGGATCCGGCCGGCCTGGTGAGCCTGCGGGGGGACCTGGGGTTCATGATCTACGGGTACGAGTCCAAGCGGGTCTGCATCGGGGGGGTGGGATGCCGGGTGGAAGCTCGCCTGGAGACCTCCAACAACATCTTCTTCGGTGGCCTCGGTCCGGAGCTGGCGCTCCCCATGGGCTGGGGCAGGCCCTACGTGAACGCCTTCCTGGGGTTCGGCTACTTCAACACTTCCTCCAGCCTTGATGACCTCTACGGTGGGGAAGATCACTTCACCACCGAGAACTTCGGGGACGGGACCTTCTCCTGGGGGGCGGGGTGGGGGGTGGAGATCCGCCTCGCCCGGGGAAGGGTCCCCATCGGCCTGAACCTGGGGGCCCGCTACCACGAGCACGGGGTCATGGAGTACCTGACGGAGGGGGACATCGTGGACCACCCCGACGGGAGCATCACTCTCTTCCCGAACCGGACGGAAGCGAACCTCCTCTCCTACCGCCTGGGGGTCACCATCGGGATCCCTCGGGGTGGGGATGACGAGGAGAAGGAACCGGGGCGGCGGCGCCGTTGAGCCTCCTCATTCCCGGCCCATGGACGTCCAGGTCTTCGGAACCCGGAAGAGCGCCGACACCCGCAAGGCGCTGCGCTTCTTCACGGAGCGGAGGGTGAAGGTCCATTTCGTGGACCTGAAGGAGCGGGCCGCCTCCCCCGGGGAGCTCTCCCGCTTCGGCCAGAGGTTCGGGGTGGAAGCGCTCCTGGACCGGGACTCGAAGCGATTCCAGGAGCTGGGACTGGGCTCGGCCCGCTACTCCCCCCAGCGCTGGCTGGAGAAGCTCGTGGAGGAACCCCTCCTTCTCCGCCAGCCCCTGGTACGGTGGCAGAACCGCCTGACCGTGGGGTTGGCGGAGGAGGAGTGGAAGGGGTGGCTGGCGTCCTAGGGAAGATCTCCCCGGCGCCTCACCTCCTCGTTCCCGGCAGGGGCGGCTTCTGGTCCCCGGGAACCGGGGACACGTAGGGCCTTCCCCCGGTCTTCTCTTCCCAGAACGCCCGGGCCTGGCGCACCAGCTCGGGGCTCAGGAGGAGGTCCACCCCCGTCAGGGCCAGGACCTTGGCCGCCACTTCCGCCCCTCGCACCGCCCCCTCCGTGCCGTGGGACGCGGTGGTGGCCCAGCTGTGCCAGGGGATGCCGGCGGCGGCGGTCGTGACGGAGAGGCTCACCACCGGGGCGATCCAGCTCACCTCCGCCACATCGGTGGACCCACCCCCCGGGGGCTCGGGCTCGGCCTTGAGCGGCTTGATCTCCGTGTCCAGCCCCTTCTCCTCGATCTTGAGGAAGCTCTGGAGCTCACGGGCGAAGGCCTGATCCTCCTCCGTGAACCCGGGGGCTCCCACCCGCACCAGGTTGGCCTGCATGGCCTCCTGGAGGGGGCGGTTGAGGAGCATCTGGTGGACGCCGGTGACCAGGGTGACCTTGTACTCGGTGGCGGTGCCCAGGGCCGCCCCCTCGGCGATCTTCAGGAGGCGGCCGTAGATGGCTTCCACCGGTGCCCTGGCCGTGTCCCGGACGTAGTACCAGACCCGGGCATACTCCGGGACCACATTGGGGGCCTCTCCCGCGGCGGGGATGACGTAGTGGATCCGGGCGCTCGGCCGGATGTGCTCCCTCAGGAGGTTGGCCCCGTAGTCCATCATCTCCACGGCGTCCAGGGCCGAGCGGCCGTTCCAGGGGTCCGCGGCGGCGTGGGCGGCCTGGCCGAAGAACTCCACCTCGAAGTTGTTCAGGGCCTGGCCCGACTGGTTGGAGACCCGGGTCTCCAGCCCCGGGTGCCAGTCCAGGGTGGCGTCCAGGTCATTGAAGAGGCCGGCCTTGGCCATGTAGACCTTCCCCACCACCGTCTCCTCCGCCGGGGCGCCGTAGAGGCGGATGGTGCCCGTGAGGCCGTGGGCCTCCATGGTGCGCTTCAGCGCCACCGCCGCCGCCGCGGAGGCGGCGCCGAAGACGTTGTGGCCGCACCCGTGCCCATGGGGGTATCCGTCGGCCCGGGGCTCCTTGCGGGGGACGGCGGCGTTGCCGATTCCCGGGAGCGCGTCGTACTCCGCCAGGATGCCGATGATTGGGCGGCCGCTCCCGAAGGTGGCCACGAAGGCCGTGGGCATGTCCGCCACGCCCCGCTCCACGGTGAACCCCTCCGCCTCCAGGAAGTCGGCCAGCACGCGGGCGGAGGACTCCTCCAGCAGCGCCAGCTCGGCGAACTGCCAGATCTCCATGGACAGGTCCCGGATCTCACCCCTCAGCGCTTCCACGGCGGTCAGGGCCGTGGCCTTGGCGGGGGGGAGCTGCTGGGCGACTCCGGGTGGTGTGGGAAGGAGAAGGCCGACGGCCAGGAGGACTCCGGTGGAGGCAGCGCGGGGGCGTAGGAGCGGAAGGAAGGGGGATCGCATGAGGATGCTCCTCGGGTGGAGGTGGAATCGGGTCCGCTGGACCAAGATTGCCTGCTTACCACGGCTGCGGTCAACCGGTTCTCTCCCGGGGACCTCCATCGGGGTGGGGTGGGGTCTTCCCGGCCCCCCTCGGGACCGACGCCAAAGCATGGCGTGGGAGGGGGGATCGTCTTCGTGCCGTTGGCGTTTTCCCCACCCTCCCTCCCCATGGTTCTCATCCGGTTCCTCTTCGGCCCGGGCCCAGGGCCGCACCGCCGACCTGGCCAACTCACGGGAGGGCTTCCTACCTTTCCACGATTCGCAGGCTTCGATCCCCCGAGTCGGGAGCGCCCGTGTCCGATCCCCTCACCGTCCTGGTCGTAGACGACGAGCCGCACATCCGTCGGGCCGTGCGAAACGCGATCAAGGAGGAGGTGGGAGGTGTCTTCGAGGCTGGGACCGCCGAGCAGGCCGTGACCGAGGCGGCGGCCCGGCGCCCTGACCTGATCATCCTCGACCTGGGACTCCCCGACAAGTCAGGCCAGTGGGTGTGCAAGGAAGTCAGGAAGTGGTCCACGGCCCCCATCATCGTGCTCTCGGCCCACCACTCCGAAAAGGAGAAGGTCGAGGTTCTCGATCTGGGTGCGGACGACTACGTGACCAAGCCGTTCAGCCCTGAGGAACTCAAGGCCCGGATCCGTGCGCAGGTTCGGCGCGCGCGCCTGAGCATGGCGCCAGGGGATTCCGGCTCCCTCCAGCTCGGCGAGCTGGTGATCGACCTTGCCGCGCGGACGGTCAAGAGGCGCGGCGCCAATGTCCACCTCACTCCCACGGAGTGGGAGCTCCTTCGGGCTCTCCTGCGGCACCCCGGAAAGACGCTCACCCACCAGCAGCTCTTTCGCGCCGTCTGGGCGGTCTCTTCCGGAGACCCGAAGCAGTATTTGAGGGTCTACGTGGCCAACCTGAGGAGGAAGCTGGAACCGGATGTCCTGCACCCGACCCTCATCATCACGGAGCCAGGGGTTGGATACCGATTCGAGCTCTGAGCTCGAGGGCCGCCCAGGAAGGAAACGAGGCTCTCTGGCCACCGGCCTCCTGGTGTGGCTGGCGATCACGGCCGGGGCCACGGGCGCCATGTGGTCCTTCCGGGACCAGCTGGACAAAGCCCACCTTGCCCTGGGGTATCTCCTGGTCGTCCTGGGGGGAAGCGCGAAGGAGGGGCGCCCGGTGGGACTGGTGCTCTCCGTGGTGTGCTTCCTTTCCTTCAACTTCTTTCTTCTCCCCCCCTTCTACACCTTCGAGATCCATGACCCCCTCGATTGGTGGATCCTGATCGCATTCCTGCTCACGGGCCTGGTGGCGGCCCAGCTCTTCTATCGGACGCAACGCGCCATTGCTCTCGCCGAGCGCCTCGAAGCCCTCCGGCAGGCGGACCGCCTCAAGGACGCCTTCCTGGCGAGCGTTTCACACGACCTCCGAACTCCCCTGACCTCCATCCGCGCCCTGGCGGTGGAGCTCAGGGAGACGGGGGACGAGCGGGCGACCATCATCGAGGAGGAGGCGGTACGCTTGAACCGCCTGGTGACGGACCTCCTCGACCTCTCGAGCATCCGGGCGGGCGCCTTCCCGGTGACCCTGGAGGTGAACGCCGCCGAGGACCTGGTGGGTGCCGCACTGGCGCAGCTCAGGGGGGGGGTGGGCGAGGAGAGGATCCGCACGCGGCTCCCCGACGACGGCAGCCTGGCCCTGGGCCGGTTCGATTTCGTCCACGCCCTGCGAGCCCTCTCGAACCTCCTCGACAACGCCGTTCGCCACAGTCCTCCCGACCAGCCGGTGGAGCTCGAGGTGGCCCTCGAGGATTCGGAGCTTGTCTTCAGGGTCCTGGACCGCGGTCCGGGTGTGCCCCTCGCCGATGTGGATCGGATCTTCGAGCCCTTCTTCCGGACGGGCACGGATTCGAAGGTAACGGACCGCGGCGGTGCCGGGTTGGGGCTGGCCATCGCGAGGAGTGTCGCGGTGGCGCAGGGCGGTTCGGTTCGGTACCACCCTCGACCCGGTGGTGGTAGCTCGTTCGAGCTGCGGCTCCCGCACGCCCACCTTCCCCAGATGTCTTGATGAGTCTTTGATGCGCCGCGGGAGGATCTTCCCGCGCCCTTTACGGAGCTCCACCTACCTTTCTCCCTGGTATCCTCGCTCAGGAAGAGGGGGCGAAGCGGGCTTCGCCCGGGGAGAAGGCGATCATGGAATCCCGGAATGGACTGACGCCCCTGGCGGAGGAAGTCGCCCTGCGGCTCCTCGGCTATCGGTGGGTCGAGTGGGATCGAAACCGACCCGACGGTGGACCGTCGGACGAGACGGGCCGCTTCCTCGCCCATCCTGAGGGGCTTCTATCGCGCTTCCAAACTCCGGTTGGAAGGCAGACCCCCCTGGCTCTGGAGCCCGACCGGAATCTCCCGCTGTTTCTTGAAGATCCGGGAGCCGCCTTCGAGGTAGCGATGCGGGCAGGGCTCTTCCGTGATTCCGGCGTGCTCCTTTCCATGAGCCCTCAGGGCGAATGGACCCTCCGCACGGCGCAGGATGGAGTGGTGGTGAGCGGAAAGGAGCTGGCCGAGGTGCTCTGCCGAGCTTCCCTGGCCTGGGCGGATTCCCTGGAGGCCGGGTAGGCGAGGTTCCCCACGGGTGGGGCCGGGGCCCTTCCCCCTTTCGGCCCAGAGGGCCCGAATGACCCCATTCGCAGCGAAACCTCCCCACTCCGTTCGGTGACGATGGCGACGTCTTCGCGCCTCAAGACGGTCCTGGTCGTGGAGGACGAGCCCCAGATTCTCTGGGCCGTGCGCAACGCCCTGTCCGGGGAGTTCGACCGTGTGCTGGAGGCCCGCACCGCGTCCGAGGCCGTGAACCTCGCCAAGACGCACCGCCCCGACGCCGTGATCCTCGACCTCGGGTTGCCGGACCGTCCCGGGGCCTGGGTGTGCGCCCAGATCAGGGCCTGGTCCACCGTGCCCATCGTCGTGCTCTCGGCTCACCACTCCGAGAGGCAGAAGATCCATCTCCTCGACCAGGGTGCGGACGACTATGTGACGAAGCCGTTCAGCCCTCCGGAGTTGGCGGCACGGGTGCGGGCCCAGGTGCGGCGAGCGCGCATGGCCGAGACACCCAGCCAGGAAGGAGCCCTGCAGATCGGCGGTCTTTCCATCGACCTGACGGCGCGATCGGTGCGGAGGAGCGGAATCGAGGTGCATCTCACCCCGACGGAATGGGCGCTCCTTCTGGCCTTCGTGAGGAATGCGGAGAGGACCCTCACCCACCGGCAGCTCTTCGAGGCGGTATGGGCGGTCTCCGCCGGTGACCCCCAGCAATACCTGCGCGTCTTCGTCGCCAACCTCCGTCGGAAACTGGAATCCGATCCGGTACGGCCTCGGATCATCATCACGGAGCCCGGAGTCGGGTACCGGCTGGAGGCCGGAAGCTGATGGGGGCTGCCGGGGAAACGTCTCTGTGCCGGGGGGTGGAGGCATCCCCGGTCTGCGCCTGGTCGCTGAGACCCCGGAGACGCCTTCTTAACGAGATCCTCACGGCATCTCGATCGCTCCTTGTGCGGCTCCAACGGCATCATGTCCAGCTTCCTGGGGCATGGCGGCGTCCCGCTCACCTTGAGGGGGTCTCTTGATTCGGTGCTTTCCGCTCCTGAGCGTGCTGGCCGGAGCTCATGGTCTCCAGCTCCTGGACCTGGCCTTCGTCGGCCTCGCCGTGGCGTTCTTCGTCCTCTCGGCCTGGTTCGTGACCTTCTGCCACGAGCTGATGCCGTCCGTGGCCCGCGGCCGCGGCGAGGATGCCGGCTCGGCCGGCCGCGGCGGCGACCCCTGTGCGAGTCCTGCGGGCGAGGGTCACCCGGAGGGGGAGATCCATCCATGACGCTCCTCGATGCGATCGGCCTGGTCGTGGCGCTGGGGCTGCTGGCCTACCTGGCCGTTGCCCTCTTCCACCCGGAGCGTTTCTCATGACGTTCGCGGGCGTGCTCCAGGTCCTCCTCTACGTGGGGATCGTCGTCGCGCTGGCGAGGCCGCTTGGAGCGTGGATGGCCCGCGTGTACCAGGGGGAGCCCCTTCCGGTCCTGGGCCGGATCCTGGGCCCCCTGGAGCGGCTGCTGTACCGGGTCCTCGGCACCGACCCCGCCCAGGAGATGACCTGGCGGGTCTACGCCGGAGCGGTGCTCCTGTTCAACCTGATGGGGTTCCTTCTCCTCTACCTGCTCCTTCGCGTCCAGGGCTGGCTTCCCTTGAACGAAGCCGGGTTCGGCGGCGTGGACCCCGACACCGCGTTCAACATTGCCGTGAGCTTCGTTACCAACACGAACTGGCAGAACTACGGCGGGGAGACCACCCTCACCCACCTGACCCAGATGCTGGGGCTCACGGTCCAGGGATTCGTCTCGGCGGCCATGGGGATGGCCGTGCTGGCGGCCTTCGTGCGCGGGCTCGCACGACGGGAGTCGAGGACCCTGGGCAACTTCTGGGCCGACATGACCCGGTCAGTGCTGTACATCCTGCTCCCCCTCTCCCTGGTGGTGGCGTTGGTGGACGTCTCCCAGGGCGCGGTGCAGACCCTGGACTGGTCGCACACCGTGGAGATGGTCGACCCGGTGGAGGTGGACGGGAGGGAAGTGGCCGAGCAGACACTGGTGGTGGGACCCAGCGCTTCCCAGGTGGCCATCAAGCAGCTCGGCACCAATGGCGGCGGGTTCTACAACACGAACTCGGCTCACCCCTTCGAGAACCCGACCCCCCTGTCGAACCTGGTGGAGATGCTCTCCCTCATCCTCATCGGGGCGGCGCTCTGCCACACGTTCGGGTGCATGGTCGGGGACACGCGGCAGGGGTGGGTGCTACTGGCGGCCATGACGCTCGTGTTCGTGCCCCTCGTCTTCGGGACCTATGCCGCGGAGCAGGCGGGCACGCCGTTGCTGGCGGAAGCCGGCGCCGACCTCTTCCCCGGCTCCGGCCAGTCCGGCGGCAACCTGGAAGGGAAGGAAGTCCGCAACGGGATCGTCAGCTCCGCCATCTGGGCCACGGCCACGACGGCCGGGTCCAACGGGTCCGTCAACTCCATGCACGACTCCTTCACACCCCTGGGCGGCCTCGTTCCCATGTGGCTGATGCAGGTCGGGGAGGTGATCTACGGTGGCGTGGGATCGGGCCTTTATGGCCTGCTCATCTTCGCGGTGGTGGCTGTCTTCGTGGCCGGCCTGATGGTGGGGCGGACACCGGAGTACCTGGGAAAGAAGATCGAGCCCTTCGAGATGAAGATGGCCGCAGTGGCCATCCTCGTTCCGCCGACCGTCACACTGATCGCCACCGCAGCGACCGTCGTCCTCCCTGCCGGGGTCGCCGCGATGCAGGATTCCGGCCCCCACGGGTTGAGCGAGGCGTTGTACGCCTTCTCCTCCCAGGGCAACAACAACGGCAGCGCCTTCGCCGGTTTCGCCGCCGACATCCCTCTGGTCAACACCCTCGGCGGCATCGCCATGCTTTTCGCCCGCTACTGGGTGGCCCTGCCGGCCCTGGCCATCGCCGGATCGTTGGGGGGTAAGAAGCGCCTTGAGCCGGGTCCCGGGACCCTGGCCACCCACGGGCCGCTCTTCGTGCTCATCCTGGCGGCTGTGGTGGTGGTTGTGGGAGCCCTCACCTTCGTGCCGGCGCTGGCCCTGGGGCCGATCGTCGAGCACTTCCTCATGGCCGGCTGAGGGGGAGCGCGTCCGTGTCCGATCGGGCCGAGAGACTCTCGCTTCTCGATTCCCGGGTCGCCGCACGCGCCGCCCGCGACGCATTCCGCAAGCTGGACCCGCGTCACCAGGTGCGAAACCCGGTGATGTTCGTGGTTCTCGCCGGTAGCGCCCTCACCACCGCGCTCTGGGCCGCCGAAGCCGCCGGAGCCGTCCAGGGGGAGCCCGGCTTCACCCTGGCCGTGACCCTCTGGCTCTGGGGGACGCTCCTGTTCGCCAACTTCGCTGAGGCCATCGCGGAGGGGCGGGGGAAGGCCCAGGCCGACGCCCTGCGCGCCACCCGGACCGAGACCCGGGCGAAGAGGCTCTCCCACGCGGCCGACCGAGCCTCCTGGACCGAGGTCGCCGCCCCCGGCCTCCACAAGGGCGACCTCATCCTCGTCGAGGCGGGTGACGTGATCCCCGCCGACGGCGAGGTGGTGGAGGGTGTGGCGTCCGTGGACGAGAGCGCGATCACCGGGGAGAGCGCCCCCGTCATCCGCGAGAGCGGGGGAGACCGGAACTCCGTGACAGGCGGAACGCGCCTCCTCTCCGATTGGCTGGTCGTGCGCGTGGGCGTCGAGCCCGGCGAGTCCTTCCTCGACCGGATGATCGGCCTGGTGGAGGGAGCGGAGCGGCAGAAGACGCCCAACGAGATCGCGCTGGGCATCCTCCTGGCGGCCCTGACCCTCGTCTTCCTCCTGGCGTGCGTGACGCTCGTTCCCCTCTCCGTCTACTCGGCCATGGCGGCCGGGCAGGGCGAACCGGTGGGCGTCGCCGTGGTGGTCGCGCTCCTGGTATGCCTCATCCCGACCACCATCGGGGCGCTCCTGTCGGCCATCGGCATCGCGGGGATGGACCGCATGGTCCAGGCGAACGTGATCGCAACGTCGGGACGGGCGGTGGAGGCGGCCGGCGACGTGGACGTGCTGCTCCTGGACAAGACGGGTACGATCACCCTCGGGAACCGGCAGGCGCAGGAGTTTCTCCCGGCCCGCGGGGTGGAGCCCCGCGCCCTCGCCGACGCCGCCCAGCTCGCCAGCCTCGCCGACGAGACGCCCGAGGGCCGGAGCATTGTCGTCCTCGCCAAGAAGGAACATGGCTTGCGGGGCCGAAACGCCGAGGAGATCCGGGGGGAGTTCATCCCGTTCAGCGCCGAGACCCGCATGAGCGGCCTCGACCAGGACGGCCGGCGCATCCGAAAGGGCGCGGCCGACGCGGTTGCCGCGTTCCTCCAGGATCAGGGGGGTGGCCTTCCCCGGGACGTTCGCGCCTCGGTGGACCGGGTGGCCGGGGCTGGCGGCACCCCCCTGGTGGTGGCGGAGAACGACCGGGCCCTCGGCGTGATCCACCTCAAGGACGTCGTCAAGGGGGGGATCGCGGAGCGGTTCCGCGACCTGCGGGGCATGGGCATCCACACGGTGATGATCACCGGCGACAACCACCTCACCGCGGCCGCCATCGCCGCCGAGGCGGGGGTGGACGACTTCCTGGCCGAGGCCACGCCGGAGGCCAAGCTCCGGCTCATCCGGCGCTATCAGGAGCGCGGACAGCTCGTGGCGATGACCGGCGACGGGACCAACGACGCCCCGGCGCTGGCCCAGGCCGACGTGGCCGTGGCCATGAACTCGGGCACCCAGGCGGCCAAGGAAGCGAGCAACATGGTGGACCTGGACTCGAACCCCACCAAGCTGATCGAGATCGTGGAGATCGGGAAGCAGCTTCTCATGACCCGCGGTGCCCTGACGACGTTCAGCATCGCCAACGACGTGGCCAAGTACTTCGCCATCGTGCCGGCCGCATTCGTGGGGATCTACCCGGCGCTGGGCGCTCTCAACGTCATGGGGTTGGCGACGCCGGAAAGCGCGATTCTCTCCGCCGTGATCTTCAACGCCCTGATCATCGTTGTCCTCATCCCCCTTGCGTTACGCGGAGTCCGTTACCGCGCGGGAGGGGCCGCCTCGCTCCTCCGACGCAACCTCCTGATCTACGGGCTCGGGGGTCTCCTGGCGCCGTTCGCGGGGATCAAGCTCATCGACCTGGCCCTGGTCGCTCTGGGGCTCGCCTGAGGGCCGGACGCCATGACCCAGCACCTGAAGCCGGCTCTGCTCCTTCTCGCCCTCATGGCGGTGCTCACCGGCGGCGCCTACCCCCTGGCGGTCACCGTCATCGCCCAGGTGCTCTTCCCCCATCAGGCCAACGGCAGCCTGGTGGTGGTGGACGGCCGGGTTGTCGGCTCCGAGCTCATCGGTCAGCCATTCGACGAGCCCGGCTACTTCTGGAGCCGGCCTTCCGCGACCCCGGGACGGCCCTACAACGGTGAGTCCTCCCGGGGATCGAACCTGGGGCCGATGAGCGCGGAGTTGGAAGCGAGGGTCCGGGAGCGGGCGGGTGCCCTGAGAGCCGGTGGCGAGGAAGGGCCCATCCCCGTGGACCTCCTCACCGCTTCGGGGAGCGGGCTCGACCCCCACATTTCCCCGGCCGCCGCCCTCTTCCAGGTGCGGCGGGTCGCCAGGGCCCGTGGCATGGACGAAGGGGCGGTGGAGTCCCTCGTGGCCGAGCACACGGACCCGCCCTTCCTGGGGCTCTGGGGCGAGCGGCGGGTCAACGTCCTTCTCCTGAACCTTGCCCTCGACGGAAGGGCGCCCCGGCCGTGACCCGTCTGCGACCCGACCCCGACGCTCTGCTCGCGGAGATCGGAGGCAATCGCCCGGAGGGAAGGGGACGCCTCAAGGTGTTCCTGGGGGCGGCCCCCGGGGTGGGGAAGACGTATGCCATGCTGGAGGCGGCGCGGCAGCGGAAGGCGGAGGGCCTGGACGTCGTGGTGGGGGTGGTGGAGGCGCACGGACGCCGGGAAACCGAGGCCCTGCTGGAAGGTTTGGAGGTGCTCGGTCGCCGCGAGGTGCACCACGGAGGCGTGACCCTCAGGGAGTTGGACGTGGGAGCGGCCCTGGAGCGACGCCCGTCGCTCCTGCTGGTGGACGAGCTCGCCCACACCAACGCCCCCGGGTCCCGCCACGAGAAGCGCTGGCAGGACATCGAGGAGCTGTTGGAGGCGGGAATCGACGTCCTGACCACGGTCAACGTCCAGCATCTGGAGAGCGTAAATGACGTGGTGGCGCAGATCACGCACGTGCGGACGCGGGAAACGCTGCCCGACCGGGTGATCGAGGACGCCGCCGAGGTCGAGCTCGTGGACCTGCCGCCCAACGAGCTGATCCAACGGCTGAGCTCCGGGAAGGTATACGTGCCCGAGCAGATCCGGGTGGCGAAGGCAAACTTCTTCCGCCGCGGGAACCTCATCGCCCTGCGCCAGCTCGCGCTCCGTTACACGGCGGAGCATGTGGACGAGGCCATGCTGACCTACCGACGGGCCTGGGCCGTGGACGAGACCTGGCCCGTGCGGGAGCGGGTGCTGGTCGGCGTGGGGCCCGCCCCCTCGTCGCAGCGCCTGGTGCGCGCGGCGAAGCGCATGGTCGACAGGCTCGGTTGCGACTGGCACGCCGTGTTCGTGGAGACCCCCGAGTACGGAACCTGGCCGGAGTCCGACCAGCGGCGGGTGTGGGAGACGCTCAGGCTGGCCGCGGAGCTGGGGGCCGAGACGGCCTCCTTCGGGGGCGCCGGCACCGGCGCGCTCCTGGACTACGCGCGCAAGCACAACGTCACGAAGCTGGTGGTAGGAAAGCCCCGCCACTCCCCCTGGCGCGACCGGCTCTTCGGGTCCCGGCTCGACGAAATCATCCGCGCCAGCGGCGATGTCGATGTCCACGTCACTTCCGGCGAGCCGGACGCGGAGCTCCGCCCGGAGCGACGGAGTGGGGGAGACCCCTCGCGCATCCGGGACCTGGTTCTGGCGGGTGCCGCCGTGCTCGTGAGCACGGTGCTGGCCGTCGCCCTCAGGGAGCGGCTCGCGCTCGCCAACCTCGTGATGCTCTATCTCCTGACCGTGGTCGGGGTGGCCATGCGCCTGGGGAGAGGGGCGTCGGTGGTGGCATCCGTGCTCGCGGTGGCGGCCTTCGACTGGTTCTGCGTACCACCCTACGGCACGTTCGCCGTTGCCGACACACAGTACCTCCCGGTGTTCGGAGTCATGCTCTTCGTGGTCCTGGTCATCAGCGGACTCGCGGCTCGCCTGAGGCGCCAGGCGGAGGCTTCGCGGAGCCGGGAGCGTCGCACCGCCGCCCTCCTCGCAGCCAGTCGGGAGCTCGTGGCCCTCCACGAACCCACCAGGATCGCCGAGGTCGCGATGCGTCATGTGGGGGAGACCTTCGATGCCCGGGTGCGGGTGCTCGCCCCCGACCCCTTCGGCCGCCTCCGGGACCTGGACGACGGGAGCGGGCTGGAGGCCCACGAGGAGGGGGTTGCGGGATGGGTGATCAAGCATGCCGCACCCGCTGGGCGGGGAACGAGCACCCTCCCCGATGCCCAGGCCCTTTGGGTCCCGCTGGCCACGGGTGGGAAACCCATCGCCCTGCTCTCGGTGGTAGCGAGCGACCCGGGGACCCTCCGCGACCCGGAGCGCATGCAGCTGCTGGAGACCTTCGGGGGCCAGATCGCAGCGGCCCTCGACCGTGCCCGGCTCGCCGTCGAGAGCCGCCGGGCCGAGCACCTCGCCGAGCTGAGCCGACTCAAGAGCGAGTTCGTTGCGGTTGCCGCCCACGAGCTCCGAAACCCGCTGAACAGCCTCGGAATGGCGGTGGAGCTGCTGGCGGAGCGCCAGCGCGCGGGGGAAAGCGCCGGCCAGCGCGCCAAGGCCCTCCTGGATGCCGCCCTGGAGGACGTTGATCGTCTCCGGGGGCTCTCGAAAGACCTCCTGGACCTCTCCCGGCTGGAGGCGGGCCGTGTGGAGCTGCACCGGGAGGCGGTTGAGCCGATGGCGCTCCTCCGGCGAGCGGTGGAGCATGCCCAGCCGCGGACCGGGGAGCGGGGGGTGGCCGTCTCCCTCGATGCCGACCCCGGCCTGCCGGCCATGGATGCCGATCCCGCCCACGCCCAGCGGGCGCTGGACAACCTCGTGAGCAACGCCCTGGACCACGCCGCCACGGGGGGACGCGTCGAGGTGACCGCAGATGCGCTGCCGGGCTTCGTGCAGATCTCGGTCGCCGATGACGGCCCCGGCGTCCCGATCCAGGAGCAGGAGCGCATCTTCGAACCGTTCGTGGGGGGAGGGGGAAGGGGCGGGGCGGGGTTGGGTCTTTCCATCGCCCGGGAGGTCGTCCGGGCACACGGCGGCGAAATCTGGGTGGATTCCGGTCCCGGTCCCGGGGCCATCTTCAACTTCACCCTGCCCATCCTCGGACGCATCCCCGAAGGGGGGAAACAACCATCGGAGGACTCATGAGGGACGAGGGAATCGAGCAGAAGGCCCGCCGGATTCTCGTGGTCGACGACGAGGAGAACGTGCGCCTTACCATGGTAGAGGCGCTCGAGCCGCTTGGTTTCGATGTACAGGTGGCCGCGTCGGGGGAGGAGGCGATGTCCGCGGTGCTGGACCCCCGGGTGGAGC
>JBFYZD010000051.1:0-11559 GCA_041309685.1 Gemmatimonadales bacterium
TCCGCCCACACCCTCATCCTGGCCGACGACCCCAACGCCGTCGAAGATTCGGCCCAGTCCAGAGCCCGGGTGTTGGCCTCCCCGGACGAGGAGGAGAGGGAAGAAGTCATCCTGGAGCTTCGCCGGGAGCATGCGGTACACCCCACGGCGGTGGTCCTCACCGATTACGACCACCTCCATCCTTCCCTCGATCTTCGGAGCTCGGCCAAGGCGGAGGACCACGAGGAGGTCTACGATTTCCCGGGGAAATACTCGGAGGTCTCCGACGGGGAACGGTACGCTTCCCTCCTCCTCGAGGAGCGGAGCGCCCTTCAGGAGGTGGTTCGGGGAAGCAGCACCTGCCGCGGTTTCGAGAGCGGCCACAAGTTCGCCCTTCAGGACTACTACCGGAAGGACGCCAACCAGAGCTACCTCCTCCTGACCGTCCAGCATCGGGCGGGGGGGGGCGGGTACCGTACCGGACACGCCGACACCCATTATCAGAACCAGTTCACCTGCATCCCCGTCTCCGTTCCCTACCGTCCTCCCCGGGTGAGCCGGAAGCCCGTCATCCAGGGATCCCAGACCGCGGTGGTGGTGGGACCCTCGGGGGAGGAGATCTACGCCGACCAGCATGGCCGGGTGAAGCTCCACTTCCATTGGGACCGGGAGGGCCGGCGCGACGACAAGAGCTCCTGCTGGGTGCGGGTCTCCCACCCCTGGGCCGGAAAGGGGTGGGGAGCGGTGGCCCTCCCCCGCATGGGCCAGGAGGTCATCGTGGACTTCCTGGAAGGGGATCCCGACCGGCCCATCATCACCGGCCGGGTGTACAACGCCGAGCAGGTTCCCCCCTATTCGCTCCCGGCCAACAAGACGCAGACGGGAATGAAGTCCCGGAGCTCAGCCGGGGGCGGGGTGGCCAACTTCAACGAGATCCGGATGGAGGACAAGAAGGGGGAGGAGCTCCTCTACATCCATGCGGAGAAGAACCGGAGCGTGGTGGTCGAGGCGGACAACACCGAGTCGGTGGGGCACGACGAGTCCGTCTCCGTCGGAAACAATCAGACCGAGAACATCGGAAAGGACCAGAGCCTCACGGTCGGGGAGAACCAGACCATCACCGTGGGCAAGAACAGGAGCGAGACGGTCGCATCCAATCACGCCGAATCCATCGGCGAGGACATGTCCGTCACGGTAGGCAAGGACCGGAGCGTCACCGTGGGTGGGGATCAGTCGGAGAGCGTAGGGGATTCTTCCTCACTCACCGTGGGTAATGACCGTGGCGAGACCATCGGAGGGAAGCTCACCCTGGCCATCAGCAAGGACGTGTCCGTGGCGGTGGGCGGAAAACAGACCGTGGACATCGCGAAGGAGTCCTCCCACGCGGCCAAGACCATCCAGATCCGGGGCGACGACGAGATCTCCATCGTGACGGGATCGGCCTCCATCCTCATGAAGAAGGACGGATCCATCACGATCAAGGGAAAGAAGATCAACGTGCAGGCGTCGGGGGATGTCGTCATCAAGGGAACCAAGGTCGCCCAGAACTGATCCACCCTGGAGTTGGAACATGGAACACGCGCTCATGCAGATCTCGGGTGTCTCGGTTCTCCGCATCGTCGGAGTGGACGCCGAGGGCAGGCCGCTGGTGCAGGTGGACGGCGCCCGGGCCTCCTCCCCCGCCTCCGTGGTCTGGATGAAGGACGTCCCGGACTGGAGCCGCTGCGTGGGCTTGAGGGTCCTGGCGGCCTTCCCGGACGGGGAGGAGGGTAGCACCGTGGTGCTGGGGCTCCTGGATGCGCCGCCGGACTCGGAGAAGACCTCCCGGAGACCGAAGGAGAAACGGCTCCGCATCGAAGGCGAGGAGGAGGTCGTCATCGAATGCGGCAAGTCGAAGATCGTCCTCAGGGCCGATGGCCGCATCGAGATCCGGGGCGGCCACCTGGTCTCCCGCTCCAGTGGGCCCAACAAGATCAAGGGCGCCACCGTCCACATCAACTGACCGTCTACGCCCGTGTCCCCCCTGGGTCGCCCCCCCGTCTACCCCGACATCGTCGAGGAGCACTTCGAGGAGCTGGACTTCCTCTGGGAGCAACGGGAAGCCAACCTCTCCACCCCCGATTGGACCCTGGAGGATCTGGCGGAGCACGAGGAGCGGGCCGAGGCCCACCTGGATGGGCTCCGGCTCGCGGAGCTCCACGCGGTGGACCTGGCGCTGGAACGGGTGCGGGGGGGGGAGGCCTTCGCCGCGACCGCGGCGGCCCTGGTCCTCCTGGAGACAGGGGAGCCGGAGCTTCGGGGAAAGGTCCTGGACGCCTTCCGCTCAGGGGAGGCGCCGGCGGTTGAGGGGATCCGCATCGCCCTGAGGCATGCCGACGTCTCGGGGTTCGGCCCCGCCCTGGAGGAGACGGTGGGAAGCCCCGACCCCTTTCGGGCTTCGGCCGCCGCCGACGTCCTGGCCTTCCACAGGCTCGACGTCAGCGGTCTGGAACGGCTCCTGGGGCTGGGAGAGCCGGGCGCCCGGGTTCTCTCCCTGGGCGCCGCCGCCCGCCTGGGCCGGGTCTTCCCCCGGGAGATCGCCGCCGCGGTGGAAGCCCCCGAACCGGAGGTCCGCCGGGCGGCCCTGCATGCCGCCGCCCGCCTGGCCGTCCCGGGGATCGGGCGCCACTGCCGGGCGGCGGCGAGCCGGGAGGCCGACCCGGATCCCGAGGCCGTCTACTTCCTCGGCCTCCTGGGGGGACCCGCAGATTTGCCCCTCCTCCAGGAGTTGACCCTCCGCCCGGACACGGCCAAGGCCGCCGTGGCCGCTCTGGGGGCCATGGGAAGGGTGGAGGCGGTTCCCTTCCTCCTCGGGCTCATGGCCCATGAGGCGTTGGGGATCGCCGCCACGGCGTCCTACAAGCGCATCACCGGTGCACAGGATGTGGAAGGGGTACGGCCCTTCCCTCCCCCGCAGGTCCCGGAGGGGGAAGACGAGGAGGAGGCCCTCCCTCCGGATCCGGAGAAGGCCCGGGCCGATTGGCGGCGGCGGGAAGGCCACATGAGCCCGGAGGTGGCATGGCAGGCCGGAGTCCCCCTGCCCGAGGACTACTTCCCCGGGACGGATTCGCGGTTTTCCCTGGAGACCCGGCGAGACCTCTACCTGCGTCTCAGGGCGCGGATGGGCTCCGCGGTGCCCGACCAGGAATTGGAGGCGCTGGCCTGGCGTCAACGGTCAGGAAGCGTCCCCGGGGAGGGTGGAGGCTGAATGCCGCACCCCCAGATCGTGAACCGGACCCCTTTCGTGGTGGAGCCGCTCTTCGTGGCCGATGAGGATGGGCGCCCCGTCCTCGTCCCCCTGGTGAAGGCCACCTTCGACGTGAACGCCCGGGGCGAGGTCACGCTGGCGGGTGAACAGATTGCCGTGAACTTCACCGGAACCCCCTACGGGGAGCCGGGGGAAAGCAGCTACCGGTTCGAGCCGGAGACCGCCTTCGGCAAGCCCGCCACCGACGTGGTCCTGGTGGGTCACGCCCATGCGCCCCACTCCCGGGTCACGGAGCTGGAGGTCACCCTGCTGATGGGGTTCCTCAGGAAGACGCTTCGGGTCACGGGGGATCGGTGGGTCCTGGCCGGCCTGCAGCCCGGGATGTCCTATCCCGAGCCGTTCGAGAGGATCCCCCTCACCTGGGAGAGGGCCTTCGGGGGGTGGGACCGCTCTCCGGAGGACCCTGCCGACCATGCCTTCGAGCCCCGGAACCCCGTGGGTGTAGGATTCGTTGCCCCCAGGGGACGGATCTTCGAGGGGTCTCCCCTTCCCAACCTGGAGGATCCCCGGGACCTCCTCCGGGCGGTGGGGGGAAGGTGCCGGCCCGAGGGATTCGGATTCACCTCCCCGAACTGGGAGCCCAGAGCGTCCCTGGCGGGTACCTACGATGAGAGCTGGGCCGACACCCGATCCCCCCTTCTGCCGAAGGACTTCGACCGGCGGTTCTTCAACGCCGCCCCCGAGGGGCTGGTGGCCGCCGGGTACCTGGTGGGAGACGAGTGGGTCCAGCTCCTCAACGCCACGCCGGAAGGGCAGTGGGCCTTCCAGCTCCCAGGGATCTCCAATCCCGTCTGCCGCGTGATGACCCGGTGGGGGGAGGGAAGGGAGTTGGTGGCCAACCTGGATACGGTGATCGTGGACGCCGATGCCATGCAGGTGCAGATGATCTGGCGCTCCTTCACACCCCTCCAGGACGGTCCCCTGGACCTGTCCGCCCTTCGGGTGGAGTGTGAGAACGCACCCGCCCCGGCCTCCTGAGGAGGGAGGAACCCCATGCCCGTGACCGTCGGCGTGAACTTTCTGAGCGTGGTGCACAAGGCCAGCAACGGCGTTACCATCGCCTTCCCCGACGTGTGCAAGACGCCGTCCCCGGCCGGCCCCATCCCCATCCCCTATCCCAACATCGCCATGTCCTCCGACACGGCGAAGGGAACCACGAAGGTGAAGTGCGACGGACAGTCCACCTGCGTGAAGGACTCCAACTTCGCCATGAGCACCGGGGACGAGGCCGGTTCCGCCGGGGGGGGCGTAGCCTCCAGCAAGGTGAAGGGGAAGGCGGAGTTCGTGAACTTCTCCTTCGACGTGAAGTTCGAAGGGAAGAACGCGGTGCGGGCGTTCGACCTCATGCTGCACAACGACAAGAACACGCCGCCGTTCCCGGTACTGCAGGCGCCGGTAATCGTGGTGCCCTGAAGAGAAGAGGCCAGGTGAGGGATCGACCGCTCTGTCGCCCCGGCGGTGACACGCCTTTGGGGGAGCCCCCTGAACGGGCTGCCCGCCCATGATCGTCATCACCTCGATCGGCCTCGCCTCCTCCATGGGCGACAGCGCCCCAGCGATGGCGGCGGCCCGGGCCGGCATCTCCCGCCCCGTTCCGCTGGAACCCGAGGGGCTCGGGGATCGCGGGGAGGAGGCCCCCGTGGCCATGGGGCATGTGTGCCCGGAGGCGGCGGGGACAAGGGGTTACGGGCGCCTGGAGACTCTGCTGCTCTCGGCCCTGGGCGGAGCCTTCTCGGGCGCGGACCCCAGCCTCCTGGCGGATTCCCGGTCGGGGCTTGTCGTGGTGCTCCCGCTTCCGCCGGACCGGCCCTCCCTGCGACAAATGGAGGAAGGGAACCGAAAACCGCATGGCGGACTGATGGCAGCCCTGCTGGAACGCCTTGGCGCGGTGGGAGGACTCCCGATCCACGAGAGCCGGTGCCAGCTCCTGGAGGCCGGCCACGCCGGGGTCTTCGGCGCCCTCGCGGAAGTCATGGCCCGAATCCGGTCGGGCCAGCTGGACCGGGTGGTCCTGGCGGCGGCCGACAGCCTCATCGAGGAGGCGAACGTCCAATGGCTGGCGGACTCCCATCGCCTCCGGGCCGGTTCCGATCCGGGTCTGTCCCCCGGGGAGGGGGCCGGGGTGCTCCTTCTGGAGAGGGAGAACGCCGCTCTCCTCAGGGGGGCGTGGCCTCTCGCCAGGATCACCAGGGCCACGTTCGAGGCTGCGGCCGGGTCCGATGCCCCCATGATCGCTGGGTTCCACGGGGGGAATGCCCTGCAGCGTGCCTTGACGGGGTGCCTTGAGGGAGGTCAGGGTGTCGCCGTGGGCGCGCTGTTGCACGACGGAAACGGTGAGGTCCGCCGTACCCGGCACCTGTGGTCCAACCTGCAGGCTCTGGAACCCTCCTTCCGCAGCCTCTGGGACACCCCCCAGTGGCTCATCGCGGAACACTTCGGCGACCTGGGGGCCGCCACCGGGGCCTTCCAGCTATGCTCCGCCGTCCGGGCGTTTCAGCGGGGGTACGCTCCCGGGGAAGGGCTCCTCCTGTGCGCAACCTCCGACGATGGCTCTTCCGGGGCAGCCCTGGTCATGGGCGGTTGATCGACGCCGCACAGCCTGGGTCGGTTGCCTTCCTCCCGGGCTGGGGCGCCTCACCAGCATCCTGGAGGGAGTGGGGCGCCTCCTCACTCCCGGGCCAGGACCCGAAACGCCCGGACTCCGGACCGTCCGCCCTCCGTGAGAGTCGGGGGAAGCTCCTCGGCCACGATCCGGCTCCGAAGCTGCTGGTAGGTCTCCTCCGAAAGAAGCAGCTCGTTGGCCCCGGCCCGTGCCGCCAGACTGGAGGCGTCCTTTACCGGTGCCCCGATCGCCGTGTACTGAAGGGCCCAGGTGGAGCCGATGGCTCCCACGATGGCCGGGCCCGTGGCGATCCCCACGCCCAGCTTGAGGGGGAGCCGGCCCGTGGACATGCGACCCTGATTGATCTCCCCCAGGACGCGAACCATGTCCCAGGCACACTCCAACGCCCGGAAGGGGGCATCCTCCAGATCCACAGGGGCCCCGAACAGGCCGATGATCTCGTCGCCCACGAACCGGTCGAGGGTTCCCCCATGGCGGAACAGAGCCTCCACCATCACTTCCAGCGACTCGTTCAATGACCGGACGATCTCTTCCGGACTCTCCCTCCCGGACGCCGCGGTGAAACCCTGGATGTCGGAGTGCAGGACCGTCACCTCGCTCACCCGGCCCCGCTGGTCCAGGTTCATCTCCCCCCTCAAGACCTGCTCCACGACACCGGGGGGCACCAGCCGGGCCAGCTGCGCCCGGACCTGGGACTCGCGCTCGATCTTCCGGGCCAGATGGGCGGCCTGGATCGCCATGGCGGCCCGGGTGGCGGTTCCGATGATGACCTGGAGATCCTTGGGCGTGAAACCCTCCGATCCCTTCTCCGACTCCAGATGGATGACCCCCAGGAGCGCCTCTTCGTGCAGGAAGGGGACGGTGAGGCACACCGGGTAGGATCCATCCGCCTCCCCTCCCCCACCCACACCCGCACCGGTGGAAATGAACCCGGCCTTTCTCCGTTTCACCTCCTGGAGGACCTCGGGGGAGAGGACGATGTCCCTTTCCACACGTCCGGCACGAGCCCTCACGAACCTCGGCACCAGATCCCCCTCCAGGTCCACCAGGAGGATCGCCCCCCGGTCGGCGGCCGAGAGCCTGAGGGCGTTGTCCAGGATCTTCTGGAGCACCACCCGCAGATCCAGCTCGGTCCCGATCTCGAGGGCCAGCTCGTGGCCCAGGCGCAGGCGCTCATAGTCTGCGCGCAGCGCTTCGAGGTCCCCCACCGAGGCGGCCGGCGGGAACTCCCCTATCCCGGGGCCGGACACCGCAACGGCCAGGGGCGGAGCGCCCCCCTTCCCCGGGACGGTTGGGCCCTCGCCGGGGGCTCCCGGATCCGGCGAGGCCGTGCCGATCGTGACCCGATCGAGCGGCGTGGGGGAGGGGCTCCCCATCACGAAGAGGAGCCTGGTGGATCCCATCCGGATCAGGTCCCCGTCCTCCAGCCGCACCTCGCTCACCTGCTTTCCCCTCACGAAGGTGCCGTTCAGCGAGCCCAGGTCCCTCAGGAGAAAGGAGCTGTCGGGGAGTCGAAGGATCTGGGCGTGTAGCTTGGAGACAACGCCATCCCGGATCTGGATGGTGTTGTTCGGATGCCGTCCGATGGAGGTCAGATCCCCCAGCTCGAACTGCTGGCGCTCGTCAGTGGATAGGGCGATGAGCCTTGCCATTCGCTCCGAGAGACTCCGTGGAGGACAGGCTTGGGAAGCGCCCCAGGATCGGGATCCCGGTCACCGCAGGGCGATTCCTCCGGAGGCTGGGGGCTCAATCAAGAACCCAATAACCTCCGCCCTCCGGTCCAGTCAAGGACTCCCCGGGAAGGGAATGGGCCCGGATCAGTCCACATGCACCACGATGACCGTGATGTTGTCGAATCCGCCCAGGGAATTGGCGGCGGTGATCAGGGTCCGGCACTGGGACAGGGGACTCCCTTCGCCGGCCAGGATGCCGGCCATCGCCTCGGGGGACACCAGGTCGTAAAGGCCGTCACTGCACAGCAGAAGCCGGTCTCCGGGGTGGAGCATCAGGGTGATGGAGTCGACCTCCAGGGTTTCCTTCACCCCTACGGCCTGAAGAAGAACGTGGCGCTGCTGGTGGTGGCGGGCCTCTTCCGGGGTGAGATGCCCCCGGGCCACCATCTGGCCCACGAAGGTGTGGTCGCTCGTGACCTGGCGGAATTGCCCGTTCCCGAGGTGGTAGGCCCGGGAATCCCCCACGTGCCCGAAGACCACCGCGCCGGGGTAGACCACCGCAGCGGTCAGGGTGGCCCCCATCCCCCGGATGGTCTCGTCACGCGCACCGGCCCCTCTCACGCGCTGATTGGCCCATTGGATCCCCTCCGCAAGCCAGCCTTCCAGGCTCCGGACGTCCGCCCCGGCGAGTCTCTCCATTGCCCCCTGGGCGTGGTCCCGGAGCGCCTGGAGGGTGAGGGTGCTGGCGACCTCCCCCGCCGACGCCCCTCCCATCCCGTCGGACACGGCCATCAGAATCGGGCGCTCTCCGAAGGAGTGCCCCTCGGAGAGTTCCTGGAGATCCACCCCCAGGGCCATGTCGAAGATGAGAAACCCGTCCTCGTTGTGTTCTCGGCTCTCACCGACGTCGGTGAGTCCTGCCAGGCTCCCTTTCACCGTGCTCCTCAAGACAAGGGGGGATCGAGATCCCAGCCCATCACCGTCGCAACGCCCGACCGGTTGAACCTGGCCCACCCCACTGCGGAACTCGAACCCGGCCGGAGGCGGTGGGAAGGCTGGGGACCGAGGAAAGATAGGGCGGGAGGGCCATCCAGGACGAGGGGTTTGATACACGAGGGGTTCGTTTCAGGAACGGCGAGCCGTCGGAGGCGGAATCCGCCGGTCCGGCGCCGCTGCACCCGCAACGCATCCGGGATGCGCGGGTGAGAGTGAATACCACTTCGGTGGGCCAGTGCCGGGGGCGGGACTCGAACCCGCAAGGGATTGCTCCCAGAGGTTTTTGAGACCTCCGCGTCTGCCACTTCCGCCACCCCGGCTCCCTGCCTGTTTCGCCTGAGCTTCGCTCGGCGGTCTCGCAGGTCATCGCCCTCAGCGCACGCCGCACTGGACGCTGGGACCGCTCCGCTCCGTTGAAAGGTACCGGGAGGGGCCCCCGGGGCTCAAGGAGGGCCCCCCTTCTTTCTCCCGCCCACCACCCGCCGGGATCCGGCGATTGCCCGCCCGCCCCTTCCCCATCACCCCTTCGAGACTGTCACCATCCCCCCCGATTCCTTATTCTACCGATCTGGAGTGACCCGTGTTCGACACCATCAGGAGCCTACCGTGAATCACCCCGTCACCGACCCCTTCGGCGCCCTTGCCAGCGTAGATCTCAAGGAGGGAAAGACCTCCTTCTACCGTCCCTCCCGCCTGGAAGAGCTGGGCATCGTCGCCCTCGATCGCCTCCCCTTCTCCATCCGGATCCTGCTGGAGTGCACTCTCCGGCACGCCGGCAAGGGGTTCGTCACAGAGGAGGACGTGCGGGCGGTGGCGGCCTGGAGCCCCACCAACGCAGGCGCCGCGTTCCCCTTCATGCCCACCCGGGTGATCCTGCAGGATTTTACCGGCGTCCCGGCGGTGGTGGACCTGGCCTCCATGCGTTCCGCCCTGGCCGCCCTCGGGGAGGACCCCAAGCGCATCAACCCCGTGGTCCCCGTGGACCTGGTCATCGACCACTCGGTCCAGGTGGACTTCTCCGGCACCTCCACGGCCTTCCGGCAGAACGTGGCGCTGGAGTTCGAGAGGAACCGGGAGCGCTACACCCTGCTGCGCTGGGGCCAGGGAGCCTTCGAGGCGTTCCGTGTCGTGCCGCCAGGCACGGGAATCGTCCACCAGGTGAACCTGGAGTACCTGGCCTCGGTGGTGCACCGCCGGGAGCAGCATGGGTCCCTCCTGGCCTTCCCCGACACGGTGGTGGGAACCGACTCCCACACCACCATGATCAACGGTCTGGGCGTGGTGGGGTGGGGCGTGGGTGGGATTGAGGCCGAAGCCGTCCTGCTGGGCCAGCCCTATTACATGCTCGTCCCGGAAGTGGTGGGGGTGAAGCTCTCCGGCGTCCTGCCGCAGGGGGCCACGGCCACCGACCTGGTCCTTCGGGTCACGGAGATGCTGAGGAAGCACGGGGTGGTGGGACGCTTCGTGGAGTACTACGGCCCTGGTCTCTCGAACCTGACGCTTCCGGACAGGGCCACGCTGGCCAACATGGGTCCGGAGTACGGCGCCACCATCGGGTTCTTCCCCGTGGACGACGTGACGCTGGGCTTCCTGGCCGGCACCGGCCGCCCGCCGGAGCTCCTGGACCGGGTGGAGAGGATCAGCAAGGAGATGGGGCTCTTCCGCACCGAGGGGACCCCGGATCCCGAGTACACCACCGTCCTGGAACTGGACCTGTCCAGCATCGAGCCCAGCGTGGCGGGCCCCAAGCGCCCCCAGGACCGGATCCCTCTCACGAAGCTGCGGAAGTCCTTCGATGCCGACCTCCCCAAGCTGGTCCCCTCCGGTTTCTCCCTGGGCGGGGGCGTGGGGGGAACGGCCGTGGCCGCCGACACCCGGCGCAAGGTGGAGGTCGCCCTGGACGACGGCCCCCAGAATGTCGGGGACGGGAGCATCGTCATCGCCGCCATCACCTCCTGCACCAACACCTCCAACCCCTCGGTGATGGTGGGAGCGGGGATCCTGGCCAGGAAGGCCGTGGAGCGCGGCCTCACCTCCAAGCCGTGGGTGAAGACGAGCCTGGCCCCGGGCTCCCAGGTGGTGACGGATTACCTGACGGCCGCGGGGCTCCTCCCCTATCTGGAGAAGCTCGGTTTCCATGTGGTGGGGTACGGATGCACCACGTGCATCGGAAACTCGGGCCCCCTCCCCACCGCCATTCAGAACGCCATCGTGGACCAGGGGTTGGTGGTGACCTCCATTCTGAGCGGGAACCGGAACTTCGAGGCCAGGGTCCATCCCAACGTCCGGGCCAACTACCTGGCCTCCCCCATCCTGGTGGTGGCCTTCGCCCTGGCGGGGCGAATCGACCTGGACGTGTTCAACGAGCCCCTGGCCCACGACCCCGACGGCAAGCCCGTCTTCCTGGCGGACATCTGGCCCTCGCCCCAGGAGATCAAGGACACCATCGCCGCGGCCCTGAAACCGGAGATGTTCAGGGAACGCTACGCCAGCGTCTTCGACGGGGATGCGCAGTGGCAGGCCCTTCCGGTGCCCGCGGAGAGCAGCCTCTACGCCTGGGACGCCGAATCCACCTATATCCAGGATCCTCCTTTCTTCAAGAACATGACCCTGGAGGTGCCTGAGCTGGCCGACATCACGGGTGCCAGGGCTCTGGCGGTCCTGGGGGATTCCGTCACCACGGACCACATCTCCCCCGCGGGGTCCATCCCCAAGGGTGAGCCGGCCGGGCGGTTCCTCATGGAGAAGGGCGTCCAGCCGGTGGACTTCAACACCTTCGGCGCCCGGCGCGGCAACCATGAGGTGATGATGCGGGGGACCTTCGGAAACGTCCGCATCCGGAACCTCATGCTGGACAACAAGGAGGGCGGCTACACCCTCCAGCTCCCGGAGGGCGGGGTGACCTCCATCTATGAGGCTTCCATGGCCTACCAGGCCCAGGGAACGCCCCTGGTGATCCTGGCGGGCAAGGAGTACGGCAC
>JBFYZD010000052.1:0-19507 GCA_041309685.1 Gemmatimonadales bacterium
CGGCTCGAGGGCACCTATCGTTACGGGTTCCAGGTGGCCGCCGCTCGCATCCTGGACGGGAGTCCGGTGGGACTCCGGGTCGCCCCCGAGTTCCTGGATCCCCAGCCCGTCCTGTCGCTCCTCCTCAGCTCGGGGACGGACGTGGAGGCGCTGGCCCGCTCCGTCCGTATCCGTGTGGGCGCCCCCTGCGGGGGGGGAGAGATCGGGGTGCGTCCCCTTGGGGGGCTTCGGCGCATCGGTCCGGACGATCCCCGGACCTTCCTGTACCGGGGACTCAGGGGCCCCTCCGGGGATTCGGCTCGGGACATCCGCCGGGTCTTGGATCTCACCCCCCTCGCCCCCCTGCCGGAGGCCTGCCGGGATACGCTCCTGGTGCCGGAGGTGGCCGACGGGAGCGGGGGAACCTACCGGTGGCCCCTGACGGTCCGGGGCCCCTTCCGTCTGGCCGGCGTGGTCTGTGCCCAGGGTAGGTCCTGCCCCACCGGTCCCGTGCACCTTCGTTTCACGACCCCGGTGAGCGGCGCCGAGGTGCTCCGTCACGTGCGGGTGGAGCCGTCGATCCCCATCACGGTGGACGATACCACCGCCCTCCGGGCGGACTGGTTTCTCCCGGCTCCCCTCACTCCCCGGAGCCGCTACGGCGTGGTGGTGGAACCCGGAATGCGGGACGCCTTCGACCAGCCCATCGGGGGAGTGCTGACCCACACCCTGCGCACCACCGGGTATGCACCCATGGTGACCTACGAGTACGGGCGCATGGTGGTGGAGGGGGCGGGATTGCGCACCCTCCCCATCCAGCACGTGAACGTGGACACCCTGGTCGTGAGCACGATCCCGGTCCCGGATACCCTGGAGGCGGGATTCCTGGCGCAGGGTTGGGGCTGGGGCGACCAGTGGAACCTGGCCCGGGAGCTGACCCGCGTCGACACCCTCTTGGTGCGGAGCGGCGAGGACGCACGTCGGATTACAGGTGTGCGCATGGGGGACGGCGGCCGGGCGGCCACCTCGGGCGGTTCACTTCTGGCGGTCAAGGTGTGGAGCCCCCAGATGGATACCACGGCCCGGAAGAACAGCCCCATCGCCCTGCTTCAGGTCACCGACCTCGCGCTCACGGCCCGGGTGGGGATGGAGGAGGGGAAGGTATGGGTGACGGGAGTGCACGACGGAACCCCCCGGCCCGGCGCCGCCGTCACCCTGCACGATTACAAGGGGCGGGTCCTCGCCACGGCGCGGAGCGACGAGCGGGGGATCGCCACCCTGAGGGACTTCCGGAACCACGGGGATCCGTGCCAGGATTGGCGCTGCTCGTCGTTCGAGGGGTACGTCTCCGCGACGCTGGGTGATGACCGGGCGGTCGTGGGGATCAGCACCTACGACCCGGATCTCTCACCTTGGCGCTTCGACGTCTATGCGGCCTGGGGCGAGAGCCGAGCCCAGGTCGCCGCCGCGGTCTTCACGGAGCGGGGGATCTACCGCCCCGGGGAGCCCGTGCACGCGAAGGCCATCCTGCGTCGGGGCGCCCTGGGGGCGCTGGTCGCCCCCCGGGGTGATTCGGTGCGCTGGATCTTCCATGACCGGGAGTCCGGGATCCTCCGGGACACGGTGGCGACGCTGGGCACCTTCGGGACCGCCGAAGAGCGCTACACCCTTCCGGAGGGGCTCCCCCTGGGCAGCTACCAGGTGGAGGTGCAGATGCAGCGGGACGGAGAGTGGCGGCCGGCGGCTTCGGCCTGGTACCGCGTGGCGGAGTATCGTCCCCCGGAGTTCCTGGTGGAGGTGGAGGGTGAGGGGAGGCCCGGGGTGGCGGGAGACTCGACGAGCTTCCGGGTGTCGGCTCGCTATCTCTTCGGTGCGCCCATGGCCCGGGCGCCGGTGCGGTGGACGCTCCAGCGAAGGTCCGCTTCTCCCGGGGAGGTGGAAATCCCCGGTGCGGAGCCCTATCAGGTGGGGGTCGCCTGGAACTGGTGGGAGGAGCGGGATTCCCCGGGGCAAGCGCTCCTCCTGGCGGGAAGCGATACCCTGGGCCCCGAGGGAAGCTGGAGCCACCGGGTCGGCCTCGACGCCCCCCCGGGGGGCCGCCCCGCCCGGGTGACGTTCACCGCGACGGTCACCGACGCCAACCGGCAGATCGGCGCCTCCGCGGCGTCGGTCCTGGTGCACCCCGCGGCCTTCTACCTGGGGGTACGGCCCCTGGGCGAGAGCTACTTCTGGACCGCCGGCACCCCCGTGGAGGTGGAGGTGCTGGCGTTGGAGCCGGATGGGGAGCGGGTGGAGGGAGTCGCCGTGCAGGGCACGGTGGTTCGGCGGGAGTGGCACCGGGTGCGGCGGGAGAGGGGTGGGATGGTGCAGGAGGTGGGAGGGTGGGTGGCCGACACCGTGGCGACGTGCACGCTGGAATCAGGCCCGGAGCCGGCGACCTGCGTCTTCACTCCGCCCGCGGGGGGCTCGTACACGGTCCTCTTCAGGGCGGCGGATCCCGAGGGACGGTCCGTGGAGACGAGCCTCAACCGCTGGGCCACGGGCCCGGAGTGGGTGCCGTGGAATGACGAGTCCCGCTTCAAGATGGACGTGATCCCCGATCGGACTCGTTACGCCCCGGGGGACACCGCCACCATCCTCTTCGCAGCCCCCTTCACGGACGCCGAGGCCTGGATCACCGTGGAGCGGGAACGGGTCCTGGAGGAGCGCCGGGTGCGAATCGAGGCGGGGGCCACGACCCTCCGCCTCCCGATCACCGAGGCCTTCGCCCCCAACGTGTTCGTGGGGATCGTCGTGGTGCGGGGAAGGAGCGCCGAGCCGGGGCCCCTCGACGACCCGGGGCGCCCCACGTTGCGGGTGGGATACACCGAGCTCCGGGTGACCCCGGAGGTGAAGCGGTTGGACGTGGAGGTGCGGCCCCTCAGTCCCGAATACCGTCCCGGGGACACCGCCAGCGTGGAGCTCAGGGTGCTGGATTCCGGACGGCGGGGGGTGCGCTCCGAGGTGACCCTCTGGGCCGTGGACGAGGGAGTGCTCTCCCTTACGGGCTATGAAAGGCCCGATCCCATCGACCTCCTCTATCCCCCACGGGGGCTGGGGATGCGCCTGGCCAGCAACCTGGTCGCGGTGGCGCCGCAGGTGCCGGAAGGGGAGAAGGGGAGCCGGGAACCGGGGGGTGGAGGTGGCGGAGACCTCTCGGGCATTCTCCGATCCCGCTTCCGGAGCACGGCGTTCTTCCTGGGATCCGTCGAAACCGATGAATCCGGATTCGTCGTGGCCTCAGCGAAGCTCCCGGACAACGTCACCACGTTCCGGGTGATGGCGGTGGCCGTCACCGCCGGAGACCGCTACGGCTCCGGGGAGTCCCGGATCCTGGTGACCCGTCCGCTCCTGGCGCGCCCCGCCCTGCCCCGCTTCGTCCGGGAGGGAGACCGCTTCCGGGCCGGGGTCGTGGTGAACAGCCGCATGGGGGGAACACCCCAGGTCGAGGTGGAGACCCGGGTCGACGGGATCGAGGTGGAGGGCAGGCGGAGCCGGACCCAGCGGCTCGAGGAGGGAAGGGGGGCGGACGTGCGCTTCTCCTTCCGGGCGCTGCCCGGCGACAGCGCCCGCTTCCGCTTCGATGCGACCGCGGGAAAGGAGGCCGATGCGGTGGCGGTGGCGGTGCCCGTCCGGCCCAACTATCACTCCCTCGCCAGCACCGTGGCGGGACGCGTCCTGGACACGGCCACGGTGGAGATCGAGCTCCAGGAGGACGTGGACCCGCGCCGCTCGCGGGTCGAGGTCACGGCGGGGATCTCGCCGCTGGCCGCCATCAGGAACGCCTGGAACCGGCTCGCGCTCTACCCCTACGACTGTACCGAGCAGGTGGCCAGCGGGCTCCTGCCCCTGGCGGCTCTCCTGCGGGCCGAGGACGGGGGTCCCGGTGAGGGACTCCTGCCGGAGGGCGCCCGGGAGGAGGCCGAGAGCGCCGTCCGGGTCCTGGTTTCCCGGCAGAGGCCCGACGGGGCCATCGGCTACTGGGGGGGGAGCGACTGGTCGACTCCCTGGCTCTCGGCCTACGCGGGCCGAGCCCTCTTCGAAGCCCGTCAGGCCGGGATCCCCGTGGCCGACACCGTATTGGGGGCGGTGGCGGGATACCTTGCCCGTGCGCTCCAGGACCCGCGCTATCTCTCCGAATCCTCTCCCGTTTCCGGGCTCTGGCAGAGCGACCCAGCCGGGCGCCTGGGAGAGCAGGTGGCCGCCGCGGACTTCCTGCGCCGGATGGGGCGTCCCGACCCGGCCGCGGAGAACACCCTCGCGGGTCAGGTCTCCCGCATGCGCTGGGAGGACCGGCTCCTCTTCGCCCATCTCATGGCCCGCAGGGGGGAGACGGCTGTCGCCGGCGCGGTTCTGGAGTCGGCGGTGAGGAGTGTGCGGGTCCAGGGACGCACCGCCGTGCTTCCGGACTCCGCGGGTCTATCCTTCTACTTCTCGTCCCGGGTGCGACCCGCGGCTCGCCTCCTCGACCTCCTCCTGGAGCTGGACCCTGCTTCCCCTCTCGTGGGGCCCCTGGTGGCGACGCTTGTGGAGCAGGGGCGCGTGGACTCCCGGCGCAGTTGGAACACCCAGGACTACGGATCGGCGATCCCCGCGCTCCTGCGCTTCCAGGAAGTTCAGGAGGGGAGCGCACCGACAACGCTTCGGGTGCGGATCGGCGGGCGAACCCTTCTCGAGGCCCGGACCGGGGACGGTGCGGTCGCCGAAGCCCAGGCATCCCTCCAGGGGCTGCTGGAGGGTGGGGGGAGAGACCGACCTCCCCGTGTCAGGATCTCAGTGGACGCGGAGGGGGGAGCCCCGGTGTACTTCTTCGTCACCGTGCACGAGGCGCCCCGGGACGTGCAGCTCACTCCCATGGACCGTGGGATCCAGGTGGAGCGCTGGTACGAGTCGGTGGCTACCGGGCGGCCCGTCGTGGAGGCAGCCGAAGGGGAGTTGGTGAGGGTGAGGCTGAGGGTGAGGGTTCCCTCCCAGCGCACCTTCGTCGTGCTGGACGACCCCCTGCCGGCGGGGTTGGAGCCGGTGGACCTTTCGCTCCGCACGCTCTCCCCCTTCGGGGCCACCGTGCCCCCGCCCGAGATGCTCGAGGAACAGACGGGCTGGTACTATGGCTCCTGGGATTCGGGGATGTGGTCCCCCTTCGATCACAAGGAGCTGCGAGACGATCGCGTCGTCTACGCCGCCACGGTCCTCTGGCCCGGCACGTACAGCGCCACCTACCTCGCCCGGGCCACCGCGTCCGGGACCTTCCTCTATCCCCCGGCTCACGCCGAGGAGATGTACAACCCGGGGGTCAACGGCCGTACGGGTGGCGGGACGTTCACGGTGCGAGGGCCCGGCCGGTGAGCAGGATGGGAGCCGGAACCGGAGGCAAGGCCGTCCCCCCAGGCGGGCCCGGGAGCGGGGTGGCGCTCGGCGATGGCCCCGGGAACGCCGGGGTGCCGGAAGGCTCACGGCCCGGCCGCCGGTGGGCCCGCGTGGCGCTGGGGATGCTGGCGGTGGCAGCGGCGGTGGCTCTTCCCCTGGCGGGTTGGATCGCAAGTCCGCTCCCGCCGGAGATGGCCTCTCCCCCTCCCGTTCCCAGCCTCCACCTGCAGGATCGCCATGGCCTTCCTCTCCGCAGCACCCGGGCCGGCGAGGGGAGCCGGGGGGGGTGGATCGGGTTCGACGAAATCGATCCCGATCTTCTCCGGGCCTTCCTGGCCGCCGAGGACGATCGCTTCTTCCAGCACGCCGGAATCGACCTTCGGGCGGTGGCCCGGGCGGCCCGGAGTAATCTCAGCGCGGGCCGAGTGGTTTCGGGGGCCTCGACGATCACCATGCAGGTGGCGCGGCTCCTTCGCCCGATTCCCCGGAACTGGAGGGGGAAGATCGCCCAGGCCCTCTGGGCCGTCCGTCTCGAAGCCCATCTGGAGAAGTCCCGCCTCTTCGAGATCTACCTGAACCTCCTCCCCCTGGGGCAAGGCGCCATCGGGGTGAGCGCCGCCTCGCACCTCTATTTCGATGCCCCTGCCTCGGAGCTGAGCCCGGGCCAGGCGGCCCTCCTGGCGGCCCTGGCCCACGCCCCCTCCCTGGAGAACCCGCTCGTGAGTGCCGAGAAGGCGGCGAGGCGGAAGGATGCCGTGCTGGGGAGGATGGTGCGGGAAGGGTATCTGACCCCCGCCGAAGCCGAGCGGGCCAGCGCTGAGCCGGTGCTGCGGGGGCATGAAGGGTCTCCCTTCCACGCGCCCCACTTCACGGGTTGGGTCCTCGCCTCGAGGGAGGGCGGGCGAGGAGCCTCGGGAACCCTGCGCACCACCCTGGATCTCGCGCTCCAGGAGGAGCTCGAGGGAGAGGTGCGCCACGCGGTCCGAATGCTCCAGCGCCGGGGGGTTTCCGACGGAGCGCTGGTGGTGATGGAGAATCGGACGGGGGACATCCTCGCCTGGGTGGGCTCGCCGGACTTCTGGGAGGAAAGGGACGGGCAGGTGGACATGGTCGTCTCGCCCCGGCAGCCCGGATCCGCGCTGAAGCCTTTCCTCTACGGGGCCGCCTTCGACCGGGGATTCACCCCCGCCTCCGTGTTCCCCGATGTGCCCCGGAGCTATGCCACCCCGTCCGGACCCTATAGCCCTCAGAACTACGATCGCACCTTCCACGGCCCGGTGCGGGCCCGGCAGGCCCTGGCCAGCTCCTTCAACGTCCCCGCCGTGGAGCTGGCGCATCGTCTGGGGGTGAGCGCCTTCCTGGACGTCCTCCGGGAGGCGGGGTTCGCGTCGCTGGATCGCTCCGCGGAGCACTACGGCCTGGGGCTGGCCCTGGGAAACGGAGAGGTCACCCTTCTGGAGTTGGCCAACGCCTATCGGGGGCTGGCGAACGGCGGCGTGTGGCGGCCCCCCCGCGCGTTGCTCACCGGAGGGGCGGAGGAGTGGGCGGACGACCGCCGGTTCCTGTCAGCCGGCGCCGCTGCTCTCGTTCTGGACATCCTCGCGGACCCGGTCGCCCGCATCCCGGGCTTCGGGACCGAGACCCCCTTCGACTTTCCCTTCCCCACGGCGACAAAGACCGGGACCAGTCGGCACTTCACCGACAACTGGGCCGTGGCGACCACCGCCGGGTTCACGGTGGCGGTCTGGGTGGGCAACTTCAGCGGGCAGCCCATGGGGGGAGTGAGCGGGGTCAGCGGCGCCGGTCCGCTCCTGTATCGAGCCGTGCTGCGAACGGCGCGGCGTTATCCCGCAGGGCACCTCCCCTCTCCGGAGCAGGCCGGCGCCCTGCCCCACCCGGTGTGCCTCCTTTCCGGAATGCGGGCCACTCCGGACTGCGCCTCCATGATCGAGTGGTTCCTCGCCGGCACGGAACCGCTGGCCTTCGACGACTGGCAGGTGGGCGGAATGACCGTGCTTCCCGCCGAGTACGCGGAGTGGGAGGGGACACAGATCTCTCGGGACGAGGTGAGGGTGGCGGCGCGCTCGGAGGGGCGGGGAGGATCGGAGGAGGCGATTCTCCCCTACTCCATCCTTTCACCGCGGGACGGGGACAGGTACTCCGTGCCGCCGGGAACGGAGGGGAGGTACGCCACCATTCCCCTCACGGCGGTCGGGACCGCTCCCGACGAGGCGGCCGAGTGGTTCGTGGATGGGGAGCGAATACGATCGGCTCGCTGGACGCTCGTGCCCGGAGAGCACCGCTTCCAGGTACGGTGGGCCTCGGGGCACGAGGCGGTGGCTCGGATCGTGGTGGAGGGCGAGGCTCGGTGAGCGCGGGAGGGGGCGCGGTGCTGCCCCGCCTTCCCTCGCCGTTCCCACGGGGGCCCATGTCCCTGGCGGCAGCGCACGACCTCCGGGCGTTTCAGCTGAAACGCTTCCCCCCGATCCGGCCCTTACCCCCTCCCCGATTGACACTCCTCCCCCTCCGAATCAACCTTCGGGCTCCCTGGGCGAGACACGACCGTTCGGCAGCGAAGCGAAGAGCGAGGGCAGAGACATGGTGGAAGTGAAGGATCTGGGCAGGCACGAGGGCTCCGAGGTCACGGTGGCCGGCTGGGTGGACCAGCTCCGGGTCCACGGGAAGGTGGCCTTCGTTGTGGTCAGGGACGGCACCGGGTACGTCCAGGGCGTGCTGGCGAAGAAGGAGATCCCGGAGGAGATCTGGGCCGTGGGCACGGCCCTCACGCAGGAGGCGTCGGTGGCCATCACGGGCGTGGTGCGTGCCGAGCCCCGCTCCCCCGGGGGCTACGAGATGGGGCTCAGCAACCTGGTGCTCCTGGGCGCGAGCCCCGAGTACCCCATCCAGCCCAAGGAGCACGGGGTGGAGTTCCTGCTGGACCACCGCCACCTGTGGCTACGCTCCTCGCAGCAGCGCGCGGGGCTCCGGGTGCGGGCCGAGGTGGAGCAGTCCATCCACGACTTCCTCTATGGTCGGGACTTCGTGAGGGTGGACTCTCCCATCCTCACCGGGAGCATCGGGGAGCACGCCGGCACCCTCTTCGCCACCGACTACTTCGGCGAGAACGCCTACCTGGCCCAGACGGGGCAGCTCTACGCCGAGGCCGCCTGCCCCGCCTTCCGCAACGTGTACACCTTCGGCCCCACCTTCCGGGCCGAGAAGTCCAAGACGCGGCGACACCTCACCGAGTTCTGGATGATCGAGCCCGAGATGGCCTTCGTGGACTCGGCCGGCAACATGAAGCTCCAGGAAGAGCTGGTATCCTACTGCGTGGAGCGCGCCCTGGAGCGGTGCCGGCCCGAGCTGGAGCTGCTGGAGCGGGACCTCTCCAAGCTGGAGGTGGTGAAGCCACCCTTCCCCCGCCTGAGCTACTCCGAGGCCATCGCCCGGCTGGCGGAGAAGGGGAGCGAGACGAAGTGGGGCGAGGACATCGGGGGAGCCGACGAGACGCTCCTGGGCGAGGACTCGGACCTCCCCGTCTTCGTCTACAACTACCCGAAGAAGGTGAAGGCCTTCTACATGAAGGAGAACCCCGAGGACACCCGCACCGTGCTCTGCGACGATCTGATCGCGCCCGAGGGGTACGGGGAGATCATCGGGGGGAGCCAGCGCGAGGACGACCTGGACCGCCTCGTGGGCCGCATCCGCGAGGAGAAGCTCCCGGAGGCCGCCTACGGGTGGTACCTGGACCTGCGCCGCTTCGGCACCTTCCCCCACTCCGGCTTCGGGCTGGGGCTGGAGCGCACCGTGGGCTGGATCACCGGCCGGCGCCACATCCGGGAGCTCATCCCCTTCCCCAGGCTGATCAACCGGCTCTACCCGTAGCCTGAGGACCCCATGCCCAAGGTCGTCCTGGACCTGAATGATCGCCGCCCCGCCTGGGCGCTCCCGGGCTGGGTCGCCACCGAGATCGCCGCCGCCCTCCCCGAGGGATGGACCCTCCAGGTCATGCAGAGCCCCGCCGACGGCTCCGGGGACGGAATGGTGAACCTGGACCCGGCGCTGGTGGAGGCCACCCGGGACGCGGAGATCTACCTGGGGTACGGAGTGCCGGCGGCTATCCTGCGGGAAGGGAGGCGCCTGCGCTGGGTGCACTCGGGCGCGGCCGGCGTGAAGGGCTCCCTCAGCCCCGAGATGCTGGCCAGCCCCGTCCTCTTCACCAACTCCAAGGGGATCCACGGGCCCCCCATGGGGGACACGGCGCTGGCCATGATCCTCCACTTCGCCCGGGGGCTGGACTTCGCCGTCGCGTCCCGGGCCCGCCGGGAGTGGGACACGGGGCCCTTCTACCGGGCCGACCACCCCCTGATGGAGCTGGCCTCCTCCACGGTGGGGATCTTCGGCTTCGGGGGGATCGGCCGGGAGGTGGCCAGGCGGGCCCGGGCGCTGGAGGCCCGGGTGCTGGCCTTCGACCGGGCCCCCTTCGAGTCCCCCGACCCGGGGCTGGTGTCCCTCCACGGCCCCGGGGGGTTCGGACGCCTCCTGGAGGAGAGCGACTTCCTGGTGGTGACCGCCCCCGAGACCCCCGGGACCGAGGGGGCGCTGGACGCGGCGGCCCTGGCCCGCATGAAGCCCACGGCGGTGCTGGTGAACCTCTCCCGCGGGCGCATCGTGGACGAGGCGGCGCTGGTCGCGGCGCTCCGGGAGGGGCGCCTCCGGGGGGCGGGACTGGACGTCTACGCCACCGAGCCCCTCCCCCCCGGCCACCCCTTCTGGACGCTTCCCAACGTGGTGATGACGCCCCACGTCTCGGCGGTCACCCGCCACTTCTGGCGCCGCCAGACGGACCTCATCGTGGAGAACCTCAGGCGCTACCTGGCGGGGGAGGCCCTCCTGAACCGGGTGGACAAGGAGGCGGGGTACTGAGGCCGCGCCCGGCCGCGCCCCCTCTCACCCCTCGCGCTGCTTCGCCTTCAGCTCCTCCCAGAGCCCGTCCAGCACCTCGAGTCCCGCGTCGGCCAGGACGATGCCCCTCTCCCGGGCCAGGTCCTCCAGCGCCTCGAAGCGCCGGTGGAACTTCCGGTTGGCCCGGTCCAGCACCGTGTCGGGGTGGGCCCCGGCCAGCCGGGTGAGGTTCACCACGGCGAAGAGGAGGTCCCCGAGCTCCTCCTCCACCGCCTCCTCCTCCCCCTCCTCCAGCGCCACCCTCACCTCCTCCAGCTCCTCCGCCACCTTGTCCCACGCCCCCCCGGCGTCGGACCAGTCGAACCCCACCCCGCTCACCCGCTCCTGGATGCGGTGGGCCTTGAGGAGGGGGTCCAACCCCTGCGCCAGCCCGTCCAGCACCCGGCTCCCTTCCTCCCGCTCCCGGGCCTTGATGGCCTCCCACTCCTCCCTCTCCCCCAGACCGAAGAGGTGGGGATGGCGCCGCCGCATCTTCTCCTCCATGCGGGCCGTGACGCTCTCCCGGGTGAAGCGCCCCCCCTCCTCCCCCAGCACCACCTGGAAGGCCAGGTTCAGGAGGAGGTCCCCCAGCTCCCCCTCCAGGGCCTCGGCCTGGCCGGCCCGGATGGCGTCCACCACCTCGTGGGTCTCCTCCAGCAGGTAGGGGATGAGGGAGGAAGGGGTCTGGGCCGCGTCCCAGGGACACCCCTCCCTCAGGAAGGCCACCAGATCCAGCGCCCGGTCCAGGACCCGTGTCGAAGGGACCCCACCCGCCGCCTCGCCCTCCCCGGTCCCTTCCCTCCCCGCCTCGGGGGACTCCCCTCGCTCGGTCATGACCCCTGCCCGTGAAAGTCGTTGAGAACCGCGGTTTTCGCGGCTCCACCCCTCCCCGGCGCCCCTTGCTGCGCCGGTCTTTTTTCGCATCTTTTCTCCACCATGTCAACGGAGCTGAGAACCCGGGCCTGGGTGGACGTCTCCGCCCCGGCCCTTCGTTGGAACTTCCTGCGGGTGAGGGAATCCGTGGGGGACGGGGTCCGGATCATCCCCATGGTGAAGGCCAACGCCTACGGGTTGGGGATGAGCGAGGCCATCGCGGCCCTCGAGCCCGTTCACCCCTGGGGGTACGGGGTGGCTGCGGTGGAGGAGGGTGTGCGGATCCGTTCTCTGGGAATCTCGAAGCCGGTGCTGGTGCTGAGCCCGGTCCCGCCGGCATCGTATGAGGCGGCGGTGCGGGCGGATCTGGCCGTCAGCGTAAGCGACCTGGCCGCCCTCGCCCGCCTGCGGGATGCGGCCCTGGCCGTGGGGCGGGAGGGGCGCTTCCACCTGGAGGTGGACACCGGGATGGGAAGGGCGGGCTTCGATTGGGAGGGGGCCGGGGAGTGGGCGCCGGCTTTCCGGACCTTCCTGGAGCCCCCCCTGCGGTGGGAAGGGTGCTTCACCCACTTCCATTCCGCCGACGGCGCCGACGAGGCCCCCACCTCCACCCAGTTCCGCCGCCTGCAACAGGTCCTGGCCCTCCTCCCCCCCCTCCCGGGGGGGGCGATCGTGCACGCGTGCAACAGCCCCGGAGCCCTTCGAAGACCGGAGTTCGCCGCCCAGGCGGTGCGTCCGGGGATCTTCATGTACGGAGGGGTGGCGGGAGACGGCCTCCCCTCTCCCCATCCCGTGGCCTCCCTCCGGGCCCGCGTCACCTTCCTCCGGGAGGCGTCTCCGGGAGCGACGGTGGGGTACGGGGCCACCTACTGCGCCCGGGGCCCGGAGCGATGGGCCACCGTGGGGATCGGGTATGGTGACGGCCTTCCCCGCCTCCTCGGCAACCAGGGGAGCGCGCTGGTGCGAGGCCGGCGGGTCCCCATCGTGGGGCGCATCTCCATGGATGTGACGGTGGTGCCGGGGGTGGAGGTGGGAGATGTGGTTACCTTCATCGGGAGGGACGGAGAGGAGGAGATCACCCTGGAGGAGGTGGCGGACCACGCCCGGACCATCAACTACGAGATCCTCACCGACCTTACCCAGCGCCTTCCGAGGATCTGGACGGACGATGACGGGTACTGAAGAGATTCTGGCCCTGGCCAGGCGGGCCCGGGACCGGGCCTATGCCCCCTACTCGGGCTTCAGGGTGGGAGCGGTCCTGGAGGCGGATGATGGTACCCTCATCACCGGGTGCAACGTGGAGAACGCCTCCCTGGGTCTAACCCTCTGTGCGGAACGGGGAGCTCTGGCCGCCGCGGTCGCCGGCGGCCACCGCGCCTTCCGCCGCCTGGTCCTGGTCTCGGACGGGCCGGAGGCGGTGCCGCCCTGCGGCGCGTGCCGGGCGGTGTTGTCGGAGTTCTCGCCGGGGCTTTCCGTCCTTTCCGAGGCCGGCGGCAGCAGGCGGGAATGGAGTCTGGGGGAGCTTCTTCCGCTCCCCTTTCGGTTGGACGTGTCCCGGGGCGGGGCCCCGACCCCGGAGCTTCCGGGAGAGCCCCCTGACCCCCATGGCGATAACGGTGGTAGCTGAGGCAGGCGGCGCGGTTTGAGACAGACCTCCTTGATCGGGCTTCTGGCCCTCGGTTCCTGGTCCCTCCTGGCCTGCCAGGAGAAGATCCCCACCACCCTGGGGGGGGACAGCCTGCCGGTCTCCCCCATCACCGTCCAGGTCACTCTCCCCTTCGAGGCCTTCGCCCGGGAGATGACCGTCTGGGGCGGCTACGGCCGGCCGGTGGAGCTCCCCAACGGGGTCGTGGCTCGGGCCTTCGGCGGGACGCTGGATGCCCGTACGCTGGTGGGCTGGAGCAACTACCCCTGGTCGGCCTCCGTCAAGGACAGCACCGGCACGGTCCGCTCCGACACCCTCCTCACCTTCATCGCCGGCAAGGTGGTGGCGGTCTTCGATACCGTGACCAGCATCCACGACGGTCCCGTGGACCTGGCGCTGGGAGCCCTGCAGCAGGATTGGGACGTGCTCTCCGCATCCTGGATCAGGGCGGTGGACTCGGTAGGGAGCCAGATCCCCTGGCAGGAGGAGGGAGGCGGGCCGGTCCTTCCCCTGGGCACGGCCCAGTGGGACCCCGCCACCGGGGACTCGGCGGTCTTCACCCTGGATTCCGCGGCGGTGGCGCTGTGGACCGACACGACGGCCGCCAAGGTCGGGGTCCGACTCGACGCCCTGAGCGAGGGGGTCCGCCTGAACGTCATGGCTCTCCGCCTCCTCCTCACCACCCGGGCCCGGTCCAATCCGGACACCCTGGTGGAGCTGACGGTGGCGGCCCGGACGCGCACGTTCATCTACCAACCGATCCTGATCGGCTCCCCGGAGAGCTTCTGGGCCGGCGGGGTTCCGGCGTGGCGGACGGTGATGGAAATGGACTTCCCCGACACGGTGGACCTCCCGCCGGGGGTTTGCGCCCAGGTGAAGTGCCCGGTCACCCTGACCCCCGAGTCCCTGGTGTCCGCCACCCTCGTTCTCCGGACCCAGGCCCCTCCCCCGGGATTCGAGCCCTCGGACACGATCCGGATGGACGTGCGGGAGGTCCTGGAGCCGACCCGCATGCCCAAGTCCCCCCTGGGATTCACCCTGGCGGGATTCACGGGGATCCGGATCCCTCCGGAGCACTTCGGGGCGGGGGCCGGCGCTGAGGTCCTGGTTCCCCTGGGAGCCTACTTCGAGGGCCTCATCCGGGCGAAGTCGGATCCGGAGGTCACCATCTCCAGCTCCCTGGCCTTCCTCTCGGCCTTCGAGCCCCTCTCCCTCCAGCTCGCCTCCTTCGGCGGGCCCGGCAGCCCTGGCGCCCCGGAACTCCGTCTTCTGTTGACGCTGGGGGAAGGGGTCCAGATCCGATGAAACGCTCCCTCAGGCTGACGGTGGCCGCCCTGGCCCTCCTCCCCGGCCTTCTCGCCGGCCAATCCCTTCTGGGAACCCAGGGGCTGGGCTTTCCTCTGGAGCCTCTGGACGCCCGGGCCCGAGGCCTGGGCAGCGTCGGGACCGGCCTGAGGGGGACCTATCTCCTTCCCGGAGACCCGGCGGCGGCGGCGGGGATGCTCTTCCCCACCCTGGAGATGACGTTCCAGCCGGAGTGGGGAAACGGAACGGTGGGGGATGAGGAGGTGAGCACCACCGGCACCCGGTTCCCCCTGTTCGTGCTGGGCTACCCTCTGGCCAGGGTCGGGGGGACGGTGACTCTCACCATCGGCTCCTTCATGGACCAGCGCTGGGTGATGAGGAGGGAAGGCACGGCCGATCTGGAAGGGACGGCCACCCCCATCACCGACGAGTTCCGCTCCGACGGAGGGGTTTCGGTGATCCGGCTGGGTTGGGCCCAGGGGGTGGGCGACAAGCTGGCTCTGGCCGCCGGCGTGGGAACCTACGCCGGCTCGGTCGCGCGCGTGTTCACCCGCACCTTCGACTCCCTGGCCGTGTCCGCGGGGGTGCCTCCCTTCCAGGAGGGAGGGGAGTGGGGGTACGGCGGGGTGTCGGCCTCCTTCGGCGCCCGGTGGGACCCGGTGGAGTTCCTCCGTGTCTCCGGTGCCCTCACCTGGTCCTCCGATCTGGATGCCGACCCCTCCAAGGGGACCGCAGGAGAGGGGGCCGCCTTCGACCTCCCCCTTGAGCTCCGGCTCGGGGCCTCGGGGGTCCTGACTCCGGAGCTGGACCTGACCCTCGGGCTGACCTGGGCCGACTGGAAGGGCTCGGCCGACGGATTGGAGGCCGAGGCCGTGGCCGGCGCCGTCTGGAGCCTGGGGGGGGGGCTGGAGTGGCGGGGGCTCAACCGGGGGTCCCGCTCCTTCCCCCTTCGCGTGGGCATGAGGCGCTCCACGCTGCCTTTCCGCTTCGGGGACGCGGCTCCCAGGGAGAGCCTGTTGGCGGCGGGGATCGGCCTGGATCTCTTCCGGGTCGAAGAGGTGGTGGTGGGTGGGCTGGACTTCGGGGTGGAGCGGGGGCGGCGTGAAGCCGGGGCTTTCTCGGAGGAGTTCTGGAGGGGCACGGTCACCGTGAAGGTGGCGGGGTTCTGAGAGGGCCGTTGCGCGTTCTGTTCCGGACCTTCGGGTGCAAGGCCAACCAGTACGATACCGAGCGGATGCGGCAGGAGCTGGAGGCTCTGGGGGCACGGGCCACCGGGGATTCCCGGGAGGCCCTCCTCTGCGTCGTGAACACCTGCACGGTGACGAACCATGCCGACGCCGACGCCAGGAGGTTCATTCGCAAGCTCCGGCGGGAGCACCCCGGGATGGGGGTGGTGGTGGTGGGGTGCTCCTCGGCGCTAAAGCCCCAGCTCTACCGGGAGATGGAGGGGGTGGTGGGGGTGGTGGAGGGACACGACCCGGTGGAGGTGGCCCGAACGGCCCTCCGGGGCGCGGCGGGCCCGGGGCCGTGGGGCGGACCCCTCCGGGACGGAGTGGGCGACGCCTCCCGGATCGGCTCCCTCGTTCAACTCGGCCTTGGCCGGTCCATGGACCTCCAGGACGGGGAATCGCTGGGTGGGGATCTCCTTTCCCGGCGGGAGGGCGGAACCCGGGGGTGGCTCAAGATCCAGGACGGGTGCGACCGGGGGTGCTCCTTCTGCGCCACCCGGTTGGCGCGGGGAGGGAGCCGGTCCCGCCCGCCCGGGGAGGTGGTCGCGGAGGCCCGCCTCCTGGCCCGGAGCCATCCCGAGCTGGTCCTCACCGGGATCCACATCGGGCACTACGGCCGGGACCTGCCTGAGCCCCATTCCCTGTCCCGCCTGGTGGCCCGTCTCCTGGAGGAGATCCCCCAGGTCCGCTTCCGCCTGGGGAGCGTGGAGGCGACCGAGGTCGACGACCTCCTCCTGGAGCTCCTGGCCACCTCCGGTGGGGCGCTGGCCCCCCACCTTCACATGCCGCTCCAGAGCGGGTCGGACGCGGTGCTGGGGCGGATGGGCCGCTGGCACACCCGGGCGATGTACCGCGCCCGGGCTCTGGAGATCGCCGCCGGCCTCCCGGTCCTGGGGCTGGGAGCCGACATCATCACCGGCTTTCCCGGTGAGGGGGAGGAGGATCACGCCCTCACCCTGGCCCTGGTCGAGGAGCTTCCCTTCACCTACCTCCACGTCTTCCCCTACTCTCCCCGGGACGGAACCCCGGCGGCGGCACTCCCGCAGGGGGTGCCCCAGCGCGTCGCGGGGGAGCGGGGCCGGGAGCTGAGGGAGCTGGGGCTGGAGAAGGGGCGTTCCTACAGGGCCCGGCGGGTGGGGCAGGTGGCCCGGGTGGTCTTGGAGGGGGACGGGACCTGGGCGCTCACGGAGGACTACCTCCGGGTCGCGACCCTGCCGGGCTCGGGCGCCTCCGCCGCCGTGGGAGGTGGCCGGGCCGCCGGGGAACGCTCGGGCCTCACCCGGGGACGCCTCCAGGGAGACGGGGCGGATCTGTATATTGACTTGTCCCAGCCTTCAGGACCGAATTGACGGAGCCGGAGAAGAACCGGGCCGGGCCCCGGGCCCGGACCTGTGAGAAGCCCCGCCGGGTTCGGGCAGGAGCGCCCGGCGCGCCATGGATCGGATGCTCATGATCCCGAAGAAGCGAGCCTACGTCGAGACCTACGGGTGCCAGATGAACATCAGCGACGGAGAGCTGATGTCCGGGATCCTGGCGTCCGGCGGCTTCGAGCTGGTGGCCACCCCCGGGGAGGCCGACGTGGTGCTGGTGAACACCTGCGCCATCCGGGAGCATGCCGAGCAGCGGGTCCTGGGGCGGGTGGCCCAGCTGCACGGGCTGCGGAAGGACAACCCCGATCTGGTCATCGGGGTCACCGGGTGCATGGCCCAACGCATGGGAAGCGCCCTCCTGGCCCGGGCCCCCTGGGTGGACATGGTCATGGGGCCCGACGGATACCGGAGCCTCCCCTCCGCCCTCTCCGCCGTGGCCTCTGGGCACCACCCCGGGGAGGGCGAGTCGGCCCCGAGCCTCGTTCAGCTCCAGCCTCCCGGTAAGGGGAGGGGGGGGCGGGTGTCGGTCCTGGAGCTGGATCCCTCGGAGAACTACGAGGGGCTGGAGCTCCGGCGCACCTCCCGCGTTTCCGCGTGGATCTCCATCCAGCGGGGGTGCGACCACCGGTGCACCTTCTGCATCGTCCCCTTCGTCCGGGGCCCGGAAAAGAACCGGGATCCCGAGGCGGTCCTGGGGGAGGTTCGGGAGGTGGCCGCCGGAGGGATCACGGAGGTGACCCTCCTGGGGCAGACGGTGAATTCCTACCGGCACGGGGACTGGACCTTCCCCTCCCTCCTTCGGGCCGTGGCCCGGGTGGAGGGCATCCGGCGGGTCCGCTTCACCTCCCCCCACCCCAACGACGTGACCCCGGAGCTGGTGGAGGTCATGGCCCGGGAGGGGGCGGTGTGCGAGCAGCTCCACCTGCCTCTCCAGTCCGGGAGCGACCGGACCCTCAGGCGGATGCTCCGGCGCCACACCGTGGCCGAGTACCTCGGGAAGGTCCGGATGGTCCGGGACGCCATTCCGGATATCGCCCTCTCCACCGACCTCATCGCGGCCTTCCCCGGGGAAACCGATGCGGAATTCCGGGAAACGCTGGGGGTGGTGAGGGAGGTGGGCTTCGACGACGCCTTCACCTACCGCTATTCCCCCCGGGACGGAACCCCCGCCACCCGCTTCCCCCCATCGGATCTCATCGCCGAGGAGGAGGGGCAGGCCCGTTTGGAAGAGCTCATCCGGGTCACCAGGCAGATCCAGGTGGAGATCAACCGGGGAGAGGTGGGGCGGGTGGAAGAGATCCTGGTGGAGAAGAGGGGAAGGGAAGAGGGCTTCCTGCTGGGCCGGACCCGGAGGGCCAAGGTGGCGGTGTTCCCGGGCCGGGAGTCCCTGATCGGCTCCTACCAGACGGTGGAGCTCACCCACACCACCGGCGCCACCTTCCTGGCGCGTCCGGTGGACGAATCGGCCTTTGCGGAGGTGCCATGAGCCGAGTGCTCGGAGTCCTGGGGGTCCTGGCGGTGGTCCTTCTGGCCATGGGGTTCGCGGCGGCCAACGCGGGTCACCGCGTCACCCTCAGCCTCGGTCTCATCACCATCTACCGGGCGCCGGTGACGTTGGTGGCGTTCGGAGGACTGTTCCTGGGGATGGTGGTGATGTTCGCCACGGGGATCCATGCCGACCTCAAGGTGCGGCGGGTGCTCCGGGAGCGCCTGGCCCAGGAGGTCCGGCAGGAGCAGACCTGGATCGACCGCAGCCAGAGGGACCTGTTCAGCCCGGAGCCCGAGGGGGAAGGGAAGAGGGGTGGGGAGGGGCCGGCCGATCCTTCCCGGGAGCCCCAGCCCCCTACGATCGCGGAGGCGAGCCCGGAGTGACGTGCCCACCCTAGGACGGGCCCCGCCGGTGGTGGGGATGGCCCTGGCGGCCTGCGCCGGGGCGGCCCTCCGGCACCTGGGCGTCTCTCCCGTCTGGACGCTCCCCCTTCTCCCCCTCCTCCTCCTTCCCAACCCGACATCCCGGCGCCCCGAGGGCCTTCCCCCTGCTCCCGGTGCGGCCTTCCCCACCCGCCCCCTCCTCCCCTTCGTCCTGGCCCTCCTGGCCGGGAGCCTCCTGACCCACGGGTGGTACCGGAGGGAGGCCTCGGATTGCCGGTTGTTCCTGCAGGACGGGCAAACCCTCGTCCTCCAGGGGCGCCTGGTGGGGGAGGTGGCGGCGGGACGGGGCGAGCTCCACCCCGAGGCTTCCGGAGCTGGAGGGTGCCCCCGGCCCCTGCGGCTGGTCTTCCCCGGCTCCGTTCCCCCGGGCCTGGTCCCGGGGGCCTTCGTCTCCCTCCGGGGGGTCTGGCGCCGGAGCGGAGCGGCGGGCCGTGCCGACCCCTTCCAGGCCGGATACCTGCTGGTGGCTCGGGGGGAGGCCGAGACGAGACCCGTTCGCCCTTCCGAGGCCCTCCTCCTGCTGGGGGGGCGGGTCCAGGTGCGCCTTGGGGAGCTCCTCCCCCGGCAGAAGGCGCTGGCCTGGGCCCTCGTCCTGGCCCGGAAGGAGGGGCTCGGTCCCGAGGTCCGGGAGGCCTTCGCCCGGGCCGGAACGGCTCACCTTCTGGCCATCTCCGGCTTTCATGTCGGGGTGGTGGCGGGGCTCCTCCTGCTGGCGGGGGGGCTCCTGGGGCTTCCCCAGTCCTCCCGCTTCCTCCTGGGCAGCCTGGGGGTGTGGGCCTACTTGCTGGCCATCGGCCTGCCGGACGCCGCCGTGCGGGCCGCCC
>JBFYZD010000053.1:0-9249 GCA_041309685.1 Gemmatimonadales bacterium
GCCGCCAGCGCATCGTCGAAGCGGGCCAGCGCCTCGGCGGCGGCCCCGGACGCCCGGGGTCGAAGGGCCGCCACCTGCTCCCGGAGGGAGGCCACCCGGGGGAGGGCCGCCTGGGCCTCCCCGGCACCGAAGTACATGGCGTCGGTGAGGGAGTAGACTTCATGCATGACGGCGGCGGGCGTGGCCACCCGCGGGTCCTGGCGCACCGTGATGGGCTGCGTCCAGCTCCTCCCGCCCACGGTCAGGCGCACCGTGTACGTCCCCGGTGAGACCCAGGGGGTGCCGGGCGCGGGGGCGGTGTTCCCCGGAACCGCGGAGATCCCGAGCCCACCCCGCCCACCGGCCGCCCCGGAGAGGGGCTGATAGTGGACGTCCCAGTAGAAGCGGTGCAGCCCCGGGGCCGTGGAGAGGGTCAGGGGCGGGCGGTACCAGTAGAGGGGCACCGGCGCTTCCTCCCGGGACGGGATGGGCGTGACCGGGTCGTCGCTGGAATAGCGCCGCACCAGGCGGCCGTCCCGGGTCAGGACCTCCAGGGTGACGGGTCCGTTCACCGGGCCGCCGATCCAGTAGTTGATCCCCGCTCCCTCCGGCGGGTTCTCCCCCACCGGCTCCTCCTTGGGCCAGGGCATGTCCGTGCTCGTGTTCCAGCGCACCCGCCAGGCGGGAGCGGGCTCGAAGAGGAAGGCCTCCTCCCGCAGGGTGGCGGGCTCGATCTGCCTCAAGGGGGTGATGTCGTCCAGGATCCAGAAGCCCCGGCCGTGGGCGGCCACCGCCAGGTCGTCGTCCTTCACGATCAGGTCCCGGATCGAGGAGGCCGGGAGGTTCAGCCGCAACGACTGCCAGTGGTCCCCGTCGTCGAAGGAGACGTAGACCCCCTTCTCGGTGCTGGCGAAGAGGAGACCCCGGCGCACCGGGTCCTCCCGGATGGCGTTGGCCGGCCCGGCCCCTTCCAACCCGCTCACGATCTCCGTCCAGGTGCTCCCGCCGTCATGGGTGCGGTAGAAGTGGGGGCGCATGTCGTCCAGGCGCAGGGTGTTCACCGCGGCGTAGGCCGTCTCGGTGTCGAAGCGGCCGGGCTCGATCATGAAGAGCTTCCACCAGGGCCCGATCTGGGAGGGGGTCACGTCCCGCCAGGTGAGGCCTCCGTCGGTGGTGCGGTGGATGAGCCCGTCGTCGGTGCCGATCCAGACGTGGTCGGGCTCCAGGTACGAGGGGCCGATGGTGTAGATGACCCCCCGCTGGGTGACCTGGGTGGGGTCGGCGTACTTCCCGATGCTCCTGGGCAGCTCATAGGTGGTGCGGGTGAGATCGGGACTGACGCGGTCCCAGTGCACGCCCCCGTCGGTGGTCCTCCACAGGTAGTTGTTGCCGTAGTAGAGGGCGCGGGGGTCGGCCTGGGAGAAGACCACCGGCTGGGTGCGCACCACGCGGTAGCTCCCCGGGGGCCCGAGGGTGGCCCCTCCCCGTCCCCCTCCCACCGGGCTCACGTTGGACACCTGGCCGGTGCGCCGGTCGAAACGGGTGGGGCTCCGGCCCCCGTACACCAGGTCGGAGTTGAGGGGGTCCGGCGCCACGTAGCCGTACTCGTCCACCCCCACCGGGAGCCAGTCCCGCACGGAGACCACCCCGTAGTTGCCCCGGCTGGCCACGCACGCCGAGCCGCTCTCCTGCTGCCCGCTGCACAGCCGGTAGGGGAAGGCGTTGTCGGCGGCCACGTGGTAGAGCTGGGCGGTGGACTGGTTGTACCAGGCGCTCCAGCTCTCCCCTCCGTTCAGGGTGACCACGCCTCCCTGGTCGGCAGCCATGAGGATGATCTCGGGGTTGTCGGGGTTGATCCAGATCCCCTGGTAGTCCTCCCCCCCGGGGGCGCCCTTGAAGGCGGCCCAGCTGCGCCCTCCGTCCACGGACTTCCAGGAGACGGTGCTGGCCATGATCACCACGTCGGGGTCGGTCGGGTCCACCGTGGGAACGGGGAGGTCCCCTCCGCCGATGCGCCCCGCGGGGCGGCCGTCGGTGGTGATCTGCACCCAGCTCTCCCCCCCGTCGTCGGAGCGGTAGATCCCCACCCGCTGGGTGGCCACGGTGGCGTACAGGCGCCTGGGGTCGCTGGGGGCGATGGCCAGGTTGGCCTGGTTCACCCCTTCCGGCAGGCCGTTGGTGAGGGGGCGCCAGGTGGTGCCCCCGTCGGTGGACTTGAAGATCCCTCCCACCCCGCTCCATACCGCGTTCTCCCAGGGCCCCTGACGGGACTCCCACAGGTTGGCATACACGATCTGCGGGTTGGAGGGGTCGATGTCCACGTCGTTCCCCCCGGTGTTCTCGTCCACCTGGAGGACCGCCTGGAAGCTCCGCCCCCCGTCGGTGGAGCGGTAGATGCCCCGCTCGGTGTTGGGCCCGTAGGGGTGGCCCAGCGCCGCCACGAAGAGCCGGTCGGGGTTGGTGGGATCCACCGCGAGGGCCGCGATCTGCTGGGCGTCGCGCAGCCCGAGGCGGGTCCACGTCTTCCCCCCGTCGTCGGAACGGTACACCCCGTCCCCCACCGAGAGGTCGGGGCGCTGGAGCCCCTCGCCGCTCCCCACGTAGAGGATGTCGGGATCGGACGGAGCCACCACCACCACCCCGATGGACTGGGTGGGCTGGTCGTCGAAGATGGGCGTCCAGGTACGGCCGGCGTCGGTGGTCTTCCAGACTCCCCCGTTGCACACCCCGATGTAGAAGGTGTAGGGCCGGGCCGGGTGGCCCGCCGCGGACCGGGTGCGGCTGGCCCGGTGCGGTCCGATGTTCCGCCAGCGCAGCTCGGAGAAGACGTCGGAGGGGAGGGACGCCGCTTGCTGCGCCGCCAGGGGCGCGAGGCAGGAAGCCGCGAGAAGGAGGCCGACACAGGAAAGGGAAGTACGGGCCGACATGGAATTCAGCTCCGGAAAGGGTGGGGGTGGTCCCGGGAAGGATATCCCCGGGAGGGTGAGGGCACCAGCGGCTCCCTGGAGGGAAGGCCCCGCCGTCGCTGAAGGTTGACTCCTCCCCCGACGTAGAGCCACTATCTTTCGGGCTGCTTCCCGGGCCTGCCCGCCCCGTCCTCCTTCCTCCGGACCCCCATGAGCCCCAAGGACGTCTGGATCCTGTATACCATGGAGCTCCGCTCGGCTCTCCGCGAGCGGGCCATCGTGGTCTACAGCATCCTCATGCCCATCTTCCTCTACCCTGTCATGCTCTGGGTCATGTTCACCGCCATCACCTTCGTCCAGGGGATGAACGAGGGGTTCCTCTCCCGGGTGGCTCTGGTGGGAGATCCGCCCGCTGGGCATCCGGTCCTGGTGGACTCCCTGGAGGGGAGGGAGAACGTGGAGCTGACCCGGGAGCTGGGTGAGGGCGAGGCGATCGGGCTGATCCAGGCGGGAGAGCTGGACGCCCTTCTCACCTTCGACTCCGCCAGCGCCGCAGGAGGAGCCCTCCCGGACAACTTCGCCGTCCTCGTCCGCTTCGACCGCTCCGAGAACCGGAGCCGAACGGCCCGGGACCGGATCGAGGAGGCCGTCGAGGAGTACCGCACCGGCTGGATGGACCGGGAGGCGGATGCGCTGGGGGTGGAGGAGGCCGATCGGGTTCTCTTCGCCCTGGCCAGCGAGGACGTCTCCACGGAGGAGGACCTGGGGGCCATGCTCCTGGGGATGTTGATCCCGCTCTTCCTCACGATCATGGTGGCCATGGGGTGCTTCTATCCCGCCGTCGACACCACCGCCGGGGAACGGGAGCGCTCCACCTGGGAGACCCTCATGACCACCTCGGCCTCCCGGGCCAGCGTGGTCACGGCGAAGTATCTCTACGTGGCCACCATGGGGGTGACGGCGGGGCTCCTGAACGTCGCCGCCATCTTCCTCTCCATCGGGGCCATCATGGCGCCCCTCATGGGAGAGACGGGGGGGATCAGCTTCCGCCTCCCCCTCCTGGCCGTGCCGGTGATGATGGCGGGGGCCGTCGGCCTCGCCCTCCTGCTCTCCGCGGCCATGATGATCCTGGCGGCCTTCGCCCGGACCTTCAAGGACGGCCAGGCCATGGTCCAGCCCGTCTACATGGCGGCCGTCTTCATCCCCATCTTCCTGGGCCAGCAGACGGATCGGACCCTCACCGTCCAGATCGCCGCGATCCCCGTCGCCAACGTGGCCATGATGATCCGGGACGCCATCAACGGAATCTTCTTCTGGCCCCTGATTCTCGAGACCCTGGTGGTGGATCTGGCCCTGGTGGTCCTCTGCCTGGGGGTCGCCCGCTTCGTCCTCCGTTTCGAGGACGTCCTCATGGGAAGCTTCGACGGAAGCTTCTGGCGCTTCGTCAAGGAGCGGGCCCGCCCCGGACGAGCCAGAAAGGAACCCGCATGACCACGAGCCAGCCCACCGTCAGCGTCCAGGGCCTTCGCAAGAGCTTCTTCGACGAGTCCCGGGGGGAAGTGAAGGCCGTGGACGGCGTCAGCTTCTCCTGCCAACGCGGGGAGGTCTTCGGCCTCCTGGGAGCCAACGGGGCCGGGAAGACCACCACGCTGCGCATGCTCTCCACCGTCCTGAGGCCCACCGGCGGATCGGCTTCCGTCATGGGCCACGACGTCCTCTCGGAGCCCGAGGCGGTGCGCCAGAGCCTGGGGTTCTACTCCGCCTCCACCGCCCTCTATCCCCGCCTCACGGGCAGGGAGACGCTGGAGTTCTTCGCCCGGATCAACCACTACCCGCCGGAGAAGGTGGCCGGCAGGGTGGAGGCGCTGGTGGCCCGCTTCGGGATCGAGGAGTACGCCAACGCCAGGGTGGAGAAGCTCTCCAGCGGGATGAAGCAGAAGGTCTCCATCGCCCGGACCATCGCCCACGACCCTCCGGTGCTGATCTTCGACGAGCCCACGGTGGGACTGGACGTGCTGAACGCCCTGGAGATGGTGAAGGTGATCCGGGAGCTCAGGGCCGAGGGGAAGACCATCCTCTACTCCAGCCACATCATGAGCGAGGTGGAGAAGCTCTGCGACCGCATCGGGATCATCCACCGTGGGTTGCTCCTGGCCCTGGGGACGCTGGCGTCCCTGCGTGAAGCCACCGGCCACCACTACCTGGAGGACATCTTCGTCCATTTCGTGACCCGGGCCGAGGGGCTGGAAGGGGCCGGAATCGGTGCCCTGGGGGAGATGGAGGAGGCCCCGTGAGCGACCGGCCCGGCAGGGGGGTGCTGGGCACCCTCTTCCGCTGCGAGATCAGGATGCTCCTGCGGGACAAGCGCACGATCCTCATCGCCGTGGTGGCGCCCATCGTCATCTTCCCGGCCTACATCCTCATCCTGAACTTCGTGGAATCCCGGGAGCGGCAGGCGCTGGAGCAGGAGGTCTACACCTACGCGGTGGAAGGCACGAGGGCCGAGTGGGCCGGCGAGGTCGTCCGGGCCGCCCTGGCCCTGGAAGCCACCAACCCTGACACCAGCCGGGCCCCGGCCACCTTCCAGCTCCTCTCGCCGGAGGCGCCGGAGGAGGCCTTGAGGGCGGAGGAGCTCCACCTGGTCGTCCAGGGGCTGACGGCCCGGGAGTGGGACTCCGTCCAGGCGGCGGAGGCCGCCCCGGACACGGCCGGATCGGAAACGGCCCCGGACACGGCAGCGGTGCGGGAGTCCGGCGCGGACCGGGCAGGGGAGGAGGAGCCTTCCGTGCCCGCCCTCCGCATCCACTACCGGGCCGACAGCGACTTCTCCCGGGAGGCCCGGAACCGTCTGACGGAGCGGATCCTGGAGGTGCGGGCGGCCCGGAGGGACTCGGTGTACCGGAGCGCGGGCTTCCCGGTGGCGATGGAGGAGGTCGCCCCGGTGGCGGCGGTGAGCGTGGCCACCCCCGCCAAGGAGGCCGGGGCATTCCTGGGGGTGGCCCTCACCCCCCTCCTGGTCCTCCTCATGCTCAGCGGGGGCTCCATCGTGGCGGTGGACGCCATCAGCGGGGAGAAGGAGCGGGGCACCCTGGAGACCCTCCTCACCACCGCCGCCAGCCGGACGGAGATCGTAAGGGCCAAGCTCCTGGCGGTCATCGTGGTGGGGCTGGCCGTGGCCTTCATCAATGTGGCCAACCTCCTGGTCTACCTGGTCCTGGGGCTCCTGGACCTTCCCGCGAGCTTCGCCGTGGAGGTGGGACCGGTGGAGCTACTCGTGCTCCTGGTCCTCTTCGTCCCGGTGGCGGTGATGGTGGCCGCGGCCCTCCTCCTCCTTTCCGGAGTGAGCAAGACCTACAAGGAATACCAGGTCTACTTCTTCCCCCTCTTCCTGTCGTTCCTGGTCCCGGCCATGGCCCCGGCCCTCCCGGGCGTCGACCTCCATTCCGTCATCGCCCTGGTTCCCCTGGCGGGGGTGGCGGTGGCGGTCCGGGAGATCCTGGTGGGGGAGATGGACCTCCTCTTCCTGGCCCTGGCCTTCCTCTCCACCGGGGCCATGGCCTTGTGGCTCACCCGCCTCACCCAGCAGACCCTCTCCAACGAGAGGCTCATCTCGGGGGCGGAGCTGGAGGCCGCCGACCTCACCGGGGGACCCGCCCTCTTTCCCCGGCATGTGGTGCGCTGGTTCCTGGTCCTCTGGGTGATCTTCTTCGGGGTGAGCCTCTGGTTCGGCGAGGCGCTGGGTCTCCGCGGTCAGTTGGCGGTGAACCTGCTCGGGATCTTCTTCGGCGGATCGTTGCTCATGGTGCGCCGCTACCGCCTGGATCCCGTCACCACCTTCAGCCTGCGCCTCCCCCACCCGTCGGCCTGGCTCGCGGTGCTCATCGGAGCGCCCTCGGCCCTGATCCTGGGCATCGGGATGGCCCAACTGGTGAACACCTTCGTGTTCCCCGTCCCGGAGCAGCTCCTGAAGAGCTTCGGGGAGAGCCTCTCCGGACCGGACCTGCCCCTCTGGCAGGTGGTCCTCTTCCTTACGGTGATGCCGGGGATCTTCGAGGAGCTGGCCTTCCGGGGGGTCCTCCTTCACGGCCTCAGGCAACGCATCCGCAACCGCTGGCTCCTGACACTGGCGGTGGGCGGGGTCTTCGCCTTCTTCCACGTCTCCCTCTTCCGCCTGGTGCCCACGGCCTGGCTGGGGTTCATCTTCGCCTGGTCGGTGCTCCTGAGCGGGTCCATCTACCCGGCCATGCTCTGGCACGCCCTGAACAACGCCCTGTCCATCGTCCCGGCGCACCTGGGGCTGCTCCCCGAGGACTTCTCGCCGGCCGGGTGGTGGGCCGCCCCGGCGGCCGTGGGGTTGGGGGTGGCCTTCTGGATCCTGCGTGCGAACGGCCCCTCCCGGGAGCGGGAGGGGCCGGCGCCGGGGTAGCGGGCTCGGGCCTGCGCCGCCGCTACGCCCCTCCCTCCTTCCCTCCCCCCCCCTTCTCCTCCGGCGGGGGCGGAGGGGCCCAGAAGCCGGGGTTGTCCGGCGTCCGAGCCGCCACCTCGGGTCCGAAAAGGGCGGCATTGAACACGATCTTGAAGGTGCCGAAGGGCTGCCCCCGCCACTGGGGCCGCATTCCCAGGAGGACCACCCGCCCTTCCCCGTGTTTCACGTCCAGCGCGGCCGCATACCCCTTCAGGTGATCCCCCCCCAGGAGGTAGCCGGACAGGAGGGGTGAGCGCTCCTTGGGGTACTTGGCCAGCACCCGTCCCTCGAAGCCCTCCTCGGTGGTGAAGACCGGGCTGCTCCCCACCATGATCCGGGCCCGTTCAGGGATCCCGCTCATGACCGGATGGGAGGGGTCCACCTCCAGCTCCAGGATGGAGCCGCCCAGGGAGAACTCGTCCCCAGCCACCCCGGCCAGGGCGTCCTTCACCGGAAGGTGAAGAGCTTCCATGGCGAAGCGGCTCGATCCGTTGATGGTGACCAGGGTGCCCCCGGCCCGGACGAAGGCGTCCAGCTCCCGGACGCCCTCGGGGCCGATGCCGCCGGCGTAGCGAGGAGGGACGCTCCCGGCCTGCTGCCCCTCCAGGATGGTGCGGGCGTTCATGTCGGCGAAGAGGACCACGTCGTAACGCTCCCGGAGCTCCCCCGCCAGCACGTCGGCGTTGTAGAGGCTCGTGACCGGGAAGCCGTACGTCTCCAGGAGCCAGCGGGTCCACCCCTCGTCGATGCTGGCGCTCCAGGAGCGGTAGAGCCCGATGCGGGGTTGGCGCACGGCGCCGCCGGAAGCCGACCCTCCGGAGGCCTGGAGGCGGAGGTCCCGCACCAGGGCGTCCCGGGCGCCGGAGGAAAGCCCCGAGATCACCCACGCGCCGCTGGCGCCGGCGGCTCCATTCTCGCCGGGCCTTCCCGGGGTGAAGCTCACCTGCCCCCCCTGGCCCCAGGCCCGGTTCAGCGCCTTGTAGCTGTTGTTCTCCGCCGCGTCCAGCACCAGGCCGCTCCCCCCGCCCCGCACCCGCCCCTCCGGCGGCACCACGGCCCGGGCCACGGGGTGGCTGTCGAAGCCGGCGTCGGGCGGGGAGTCCCAGGGGGAGGCGTCCCCCTCCGCGCTCCAGGGCACCGGCTCGGCGGAAAGGGCCTGCAGCGCGTCGCGCACCTCAGGCTCCAGAGGGGAGCGCGCTTCCACGACCCTCACGTCGAACTGGTAGGGGAGCGTCCAACCGGACACGTCGTAGGGGGAGTCCGGCGGCCCCTCGGGATACTCCCGCAGGTCGGGATACTCCTGCACCGCGAAGAGCTGGCGCACGAAGTTGGCGTTGGGCTGGTCCATGGCGATGACCCAGGTCCCGGCGGGGTGGGCGATCCCGTCCACCGAGACCTCCCGGGCCAGGGTGTGGACCTCGATCCCGTTGAAGGCCAGGCGCCGGAGCATCTCCGCCGCCGCCACCGGATCGGACTGCTCCTGGGGGATGAAGAAGGCGTAGGGGGGGCCGGCGCGATACTGGGCCACCACGTCCCTGGCCGCCTGGTAGCGGTTGAAGAGGAGGTCCTCCTTGTACTTGGCCGCCACGTCCACCACGGAGAGGGATGCGGTGATCATGTAGTCCACCGCGTCCTTCAGCCGCCACCATCCGCCTTCCCAGGGGCTGGAGTAGAGGGACTCGGGGCGCAGCTCCTGGGCCCGCTCCGGGAAGTCGCTGACCGTGTAGAAATGGGGCGTGGCGTAGCGGTAGAGCCCGGTCTCGGTGAGGAAGGAGGCCACGTTGTGGAAGTTGTGGGCGTGGTCCAGGAAGCCGGGATACCAGTTGTCGAACCCCGTCCCCATGTGGACCGCCCCCTTCTGCCCCCGCTCCTCCAGCGCCTGGGCCATGGCCATCCCCA
>JBFYZD010000054.1:0-7202 GCA_041309685.1 Gemmatimonadales bacterium
CCCACGTTCTCTCCGCCCGGCCCCGGGGAGCGGGCAGCTTTCCCGAAGCCCGGATCTGGCTGGATTCAGAGCGCGCCCTGATCCTCAGGGCCCGAGTGGAGTTGGAGAACGGCTCCACCCGGACGGTGACCCTTTCCGCCATCCGCTTGAACCCGCAGCCCGACCCCGGGCGATTCCTCTTCACCCCCCCGCCGGGGACCCAGGTCATCCGGCGGCGCTGATACCGTGCGGACCTCTCTGAAGCGACGAGACCTCCCCGTCATCCCTCTCACCGCAGAGCCGGTGCGCTCCGGGGTCTCCCCTGATGTCCGAGCGGTGAGCGTCGAGTCGGGGCCGGTCGGGCCCGCTTGGGGGCCCCGCATCGGGCTGGTGACGCTGGGGTGTGACAAGAACACCGTGGACTCGGAGCACATGATGGCCGCCCTGGTGGGCCACGGCGCCCGGGTCTCGTCGGAGGTGGAAGGCGCCGACGTGGTGATCGTGAACACCTGCGGGTTCATCGAGGCCGCCAAGGAACAGTCCATCGAGACGATCCTGGAAGCCTGCCAGCTCAAGGGGGAAGGGACCGTCAAGGCGGTGGTGGCCGTGGGGTGCATGGTGCAGCGCTACAAGGAGGAGATGAAGGCGGAGATCCCGGAGGTGGACCTCTTCCTGGGGCTCACCGAGCTCAAGGAGCTGGTGCCCGAGCTCAGGAGGCGAGGCTTGCTGCTCCAGGAGGAGCGCCTCGTTCCCACCATGGAACGCCCCTTGAGGGTTCTGGCGACGGAGACTCCCCACACCTCCTTCCTGAAGATCAGCGAGGGGTGTGACCACACCTGCGCCTTCTGCGCCATCCCCCTCATGCGAGGGCTTCACCGGTCCTCCCCGGTGCAGGAGCTGGTGGAGGAGGCCCGGGCCCTGGAGGCGGCCGGAGTCAGGGAGCTCAACCTCGTCTCCCAGGACACCACCTGGTACGGCCGCGACCGGGCGAGGGGGAGGGGTCGTGAACGGAGTGGAATCGCGGCCGGCGTCGATGAAGGAGCAGGCCTTCTCCCGCAGCTTCTCCAGGCCCTTCTGGACGGGACCTCCATCCCCTGGTTCCGGCTCTTCTACATGTACCCCTCGGGGATCACCCGGGAGATGGTGGAGCTTCTGGCCACCCGGCCCCGCCTCCTCCCCTACCTGGACATGCCCCTCCAGCACGGGAGCGACCGGATCCTCAAGGCCATGCGCCGCCCGGAGCGCCAGGCCACCATCCGGGAGCGGGTCTCCTGGCTGCGGGGGGCGGTCCCCGGCCTGACCCTCCGCACCACCGTCATCGTGGGCTTCCCCGGGGAGACGGAGGACGACTTCCGGGAGCTCCTGGACCTCCTGGAGGAGCTTCGTTTCGACCGGGTGGGGGCCTTCCCCTACTCCCCGGAGGAAGGGACCCCTGCCGCCGCCATGGAGGGGCAGGTGCCAGAGGAGGAGAAGGCCGAGCGGCTGGAGACCCTCATGGATCTCCAACGGGAAATCTCCTTCGAGCTGAACCAGGCTCAGGTGGGGCGGGAGACCCTCGCCCTGGTGGACCGTTTCGTGGACGACGATCCGGAGTACCCTTTCCAGGCCCGGACGGTGGGGCAGGCCCTGGATGTGGACGGCGTAACCCACCTCTACCCCGTGGCCGGCCTGGCCCCGGGGGACTTCGTGGACATCGAGATCGTGGATGCCCTGGACTACGACCTGATCGGCAAGGTGAGGAGGCGACCATGAGGGGAAGGCTACCGAGATGGGGAAGAAGGACGGCGCGGCGCCTGTTCCGGCGCATGGCGGCGGGAGGGGCGGGCTGGGCCCTGGGGCTGGTCCTCTCCGCGGGCGCCCTGGGAGCCCAGGCCACCCTGGCCGACTACGACTACGAGAACCTCTCCTTCCGGGGGTTCTCCCTTGAGGGGGGCTATATCTTCCCCTCCCGGGTGGAGCCTACCCACACCCTGGGGATGCGCGTGGACCTGGGCTACCTGGGGCCCGGCCTCCGGATCGTCCCGGGGGTCGCCTTCTGGTCCTCCACCATGGAGGACCGTGAGGTGGCGGAGCTGGAAGGGAAGGTGGACGCTCTCATCCGGGGGGAGCTGGATCCGGGCTCCGGCTTCACCGGCGTAGACCTGGGGACCATCGACTGGTCGGACCTGGTCCTGAGCCTCGACGGGCATTTTGTCTGGGCCATCCCCTACGACTTCCTCTCCTTCGCCGGAGCGGGGGTGAGCGCCCACATCCTGAACGGAGAGGGCTCGGCCATCTCCGGGACCTTCGTGGAGGACCTCCTGGACTCGGTGACGGCGGGGCTCAACCTCCACGCCGGGCTGGAGTATCCCCTCTTCGACCGGTTCCGGCTCTACGGCCTGGCCCGGTACGAGCTGATGGAAGACCTCCGCTACGCCGAGCTCCGCCTCGGCGGGCAGATCATGCTGGTGCCTCCGGCCTCGGGGGAGGAACGGTCCCGGTGAGGGGTGCCCTCCTGGCCTGGGCCCTGGCTGCCAGCCTGCTCCCGGGGCCCGCGGTGGGGGAAGGGCGAGCGGCGCCGCCCCGGGGGCCCCTGGCCCCGGCCCTGGCCCAGGATCCGGCCCCCGACTCCCTACCCCAGCCGGGTGAGTCCCTGAGGGTGTTCCTCCTCACCCTCGGGCAGGGGGATGCGGTGTGGGAACGTTTCGGACACAACGCCATCTGGATACAGGACGAGGCAACGGGCGAGGGCGCCGCCTACAATTGGGGCATCTTCAGCTTCCTCCAGGAAGGGTTCATCCTCCGCCTTATCCAGGGCACGATGATGTACTGGATGGCTCCCCAGGATCCCTACGCCATGCTGGAGGAGGCCCAGGGGGCGGACCGCCAGGTGTGGATCCAGGAGCTGGACCTCCCCCCGGCCTGGAAGCTGGACCTCCTGGCCTTCGTCCAGTGGAACGCCCGCCCGGAAAACGCCCTCTACCGCTACGACTATTATCGGGACAACTGCTCCACCCGGGTCCGGGACGCCCTGGACCGGGTCCTGGAGGGGCGGATCCGCGCGGCCTCGGACACCGCGCGGACTCCCCACACCTACCGGTGGCACACCCGGCGCCTTCTCCAGGGGCTGCCGGCGTCCTACCTGGGAATCCAGGTGGTGCTGGGCCCCGACGCCGACCGCCCTCTCACGGCATGGGAGGAGATGTTCCTCCCCACCCGTCTCATGGAGGGGATCCGGGGGCTGGAGCTCCCGGACGGGGGAGGGGGGACCCGGCCGCTGGTCGTCCAGGAACGCGCCCTGCGGGAGTCCGCCCGTCCTCCGGAGCCCCCGGCTCCCCCCCTCGCCTTCCCCTGGTTCCTGGGTGTGGGGCTCCTCTGGGGTGGGGGGCTTGTCGCCCTGGTGCGAAAGGGAAGGGGGGGGGGCTGGGGGTGGCGCGCCGCCGGGGCCCTTCTTGGAGCGGGATGGGCCCTTCTGGCTTCCGTGGCCGGGTTGCTCCTTCTGGGGGCCTGGCTCTTCACCGACCACGTCTTCTGGTTCCGGAACCTCAACCTCCTCCAGATGAACCCCGTCCACCTCCCGGTGGCGGTGGGGTTTGGCCTGTACCTGGCGCGCGGCCGCGTCCCCTGGTGGGGGAGGGACGCGGCGGCGGCGCTGGCCGTGGTCGCCATGGTGGGAGCCCTCATGGAGCTCCTCCCGGGGCTCGGGCAGGGGAACGGTGAGATCCTGGCGCTGACCCTCCCCGTGAACCTCGGGCTGTGGGCCGCCGCCCAGGCCGTGGTGGAGCGTCGTGCCCGGCTCCGGAGCTCCCCGGGCCCGGAGGAGGCCGGTGGCGGCTCCGGGGCCCAGGGGGGCGCACGGTGAGCGGGGGGGAGAGGAGGAAGGGGTTTCTCCTCTCCACCCTCTCCGCCGGCCTTCTGGTTCTGGCCCAGCCTCCTTTCCATCTCCTTGTCCTTCCCTTTCTGGCCCTGGTACCCCTGGCGGTGGCGCTGGGCCGGGTGGGAGGAGGGAGCCCTCCCACCGCCGCCGCCCCTTCCTGCGGCTCCGGGACCGGCACCGGCGCGGCCCCGGGAAGGGAGGCGGCCCTCCTGGGACTGGCCTTCGGGTTGGTCCACTGGGGCCTTCTTCTCCTCTGGATCCCCTTCGTGGTGGGTCCCCGCTTCCCCTGGGCCTATCCCGCTTTCGGAGCGCTCCTGGGGATCCTGGGAGGGCTGTCGGCCCTCCTGGGTTGGGCCGTCCACCGCCTGGCCACCGCATCCCGCCTCCCCCTCTTCCTGGCCTTCGCCCTGGCCTGGGTAGGGGTGGAGTGGATCAAGGGCCACTTCCCCTTCGGCCTTGCCTGGCCCTGGCTGGGGTTGGGGGTCACCCTCACCTCCTGGCCCGAGCTTCTGGGGGTGGCGGAGTGGGTGGGAGAAGCCGGGGTGAGCTTCTGGCTGGCCCTGGCCAACGGCCTGGCGGCCGCCGGGGTCCTGGCCGCGGGGGAGGGAGGCAGGGGGAAGAGGTCGGCTTCGGGACTCTGGCTCCTGGCCGCTGCCGTCGCCCTGGGACCGGCCGCGGCGGGATGGGCCCGGTCCGGCGCCCTCCCGCTGGAGGAGGGTCCACGGGTCGCGGTGGTGGGGACAGAGGTTCCCCCGGGCCTCCGCCTCCGCCCCGAGGCCTCCGCCCAGGAGGCCATGAGCCAGGTAAGGACCGCCCTCGGGGCTCTGGCGCCGGGCTCGGCGGAGCTCATCCTCCTCCCGGAGGGCACTCTGCCCTATGCTCTGGAAAGCCCGGAGGCGGCCCCCTTCCTCCAGGCCCTCGGGGCTCTGGCCATCCAGCTCCGTACGCCGATCCTGGTGGGGGTGCTGGGAGGGGCGCCGGGGAGGGGGGAGGATCGCCGGTCCACCGCACCCGCTCCGGCCCTCACCAACTCCGCCCTGTTGCTCACCTCCAGTGGGTCCGCGGGCTACCGGTACGACAAGCAGCGCCTGGTGCCGGGGATGGAGGGGGGGGGATTCGTTCCCGGTGGGGAGCCCCCCCTCCTCGCCGTGGGAGCGTGGCGGTTCGGTACCCTGATCTGCTACGAGTCCCTCTTCGGAAGTCTGGCCCGGGGCTACCGGGCGGGGGGTGGGGAGATCCTGGTGAACCTTTCCAGCGACATCTGGTTCGGTGGGGAGGGTAGGTTCCCGGGTAGGGTCTTCCTGGACCAGCACCCGGCCCACCTGGTCCTCCGGGCGGTGGAGAACCGGATGCCCGTGGCCCGGGCGGCCAACGGAGGCCACTCCCTCCTTCTGGACCCGCGGGGGAGAACCCTGGAGGAAGGGGCGCTGCTCCGGAGGGGCATGGTCGCGGCGACCCTTCCCGTCCATCGGGCGCCCACCCTCTTCAGCCGGACCGGGGACCTGGTGGGCCCCCTGGCGGCGCTCCTCTCCCTCCTCTTCCTGGCCCTTCCCCATCGGGTCTTCCTGCCGGGGGGGAGGCGGTCCTGAGGGGGCCGCCCCCCGGACGCTCCGCCCGTCCTTGAAGCCCCAGCTTGAACTGGTTTCTTTCCTCGTCTATATTTCCCAGGCTATACGGGCCCTCGGGCCCGTTCCTACTTGAGGACCCGGAGAAGGACATGAAGGACGGAATCCACCCCGCCTACAAGCCCGCGACCATCATCTGCGCCTGCGGGAACCGCATCCCCACGATGTCGACCCAGGATGAGATCCACGTCGAAATCTGCGCCGTTTGCCATCCCTTCTACACGGGGAAGCAGAAGCTGGTGGACACGGCGGGGCGGGTGGATCGGTACAAGAGGAAATACGAGTCGGCCCCCAAGTGATGTGCGGGCCGGGGGGGCTCCCCGGCCGATGTTGACGGTCCAATTCCCCGCAACTCCCGAGCCCTCGGGGTTCCCGCCCACGGCGCCGGTGCCCTGATCTCCATGATGAACCCCATCGTCGATCCCCGCTTGGTCCAACGCCTGGCCGAGGCCGAGGCCCGCCTGGAGGAGGTGGACCGGGAGCTCTCCAATCCAGCGGTGGCCGGCGATCCGGAACGCCTAAGGGTTCTCGGGCAGGAGCGGGCCGAGCTGGAGCCGGTGGCCCGGGCGGGGAGCCGGCTTCGCAGGCTGGTGGAGGAGCACGAGGCAGCCCTGGGGCTGGCCGAGGAATCCGACGACGAGGAAATGCGCGACCTTGCCCGGGAGGAGATGGAGGGGCTCCGGGATCGCCTGGCGGCTCTGGCGGAGGAAGCCCGTGAGCTTCTGGTGCCCTCCGACCCCCTTGAAGACCGGCCGGCGGTGGTGGAGATCCGGGCCGGCACGGGGGGGGACGAAGCGGGGCTCTTCGCCGGGGATCTGCTCCGGATGTACCGTCGGGTGGCGGAGCGGAAGGGATGGAAGGTGGAGTTGATCGGGCTTTCGGAGGGGATCCCGGGCTCCGTGAAGGAGGTGATCTTCTCCGTTCATGGAAGGGGGGTCTACGGACGCCTCCGTTTCGAGTCCGGGGTTCACCGGGTGCAACGGGTTCCCCAGACCGAGAGCCAGGGCAGGATCCACACCTCCGCCGCCACCGTGGCCGTGCTTCCCGAGGCCGAGGAGGTGGACGTGGAGATCGATGCGGGCGATCTCCGCATCGACGTCTTCCGATCCTCCGGTCCCGGCGGCCAATCGGTGAACACCACGGACTCGGCCGTCAGGATCACCCACCTCCCCTCCGGCCTGGTGGTGACCTGCCAGGACGAGAAGTCCCAGCACAAGAACAAGGCCAAGGCCCTGAAGGTTCTCCGGAGCCGCCTCCTGGATCAGAGGATCGCGGAGCAGGAGGCGAAGCGTGCCCGGGAGCGTCGCCTGCAGGTGGGCACCGGCGACCGTTCCGCCAAGATCCGAACCTACAACTTCCCCCAGAACCGGGTCACCGACCATCGCATCGGCCTGACCCTGTACCGCCTGGAGGAGGTTCTGGACGGGAACCTGGACGAGTTCATCGCCGCCCTCCGTCTCGCCCAGGAGGAGGAACGGCTGGACGCCGGGGAGGCGTGAGCTCCGTGACCGGCTCTCCGCCGGAGGGCTCCGGCCCGCCCCCTGGACCGCCGGGTGTCCCATCGACCCGGGAAGGCTCCCCCCTCCGGCCGGGGGCGCCCCACCAGCCAGCCCCGGGAGACCCCTGGACCCCGATTCTCCTGACCCGATGGAGCGGGGAGTATCTGCGGGGGAAGGGCGTGGAGAACGGCCGCCTGGACGCCGAGCTTCTTCTGGCCCGGGTCCTGGGGGTGAAGCGCCTGG
>JBFYZD010000055.1:0-46598 GCA_041309685.1 Gemmatimonadales bacterium
GGGGGGGGGGGGCGCGTTCCCCCCCCACCCCGGTTCCGTCCAGGAGGCTTCCCATGCGCTGCCGCAGGCCGCTGTTCGGCACCCCCTTCCTGCAGACCTTCACCCTGGCCGCTGCCCTCGGCGGGTTCCTGGCCCCCTCTTCACCCGCCCCGGCCCAGGCCCAGGTCACCGTCACCGACTACGCCCGGGCCGAGCGCCTGCTGGCGTGGCACCTGGATCCCCTCATCGCCGGGGACCAGGTGGCCCCCCGCTGGATGCGAGGGGGCGACCGTTTCTGGTACCGGAACAAGACCGGGGACGGCGCCGAGTTCGTCCTGGTGGACCCGGCGGGGGGGTCCCGCTCGCTCCTCTTCGACCACGACCGTCTGGCCGCCGTCATGTCGGAGGCCAACGACTCGAGCTACGAGGGGCGCAAGCTCCCCTTCCAGAGCTTCGAGTTCACCGACGAGGCCGAGGGCTCCATCCGCTTCCAGGTGGGGAAGAAGGGGTTCGTCTGCGACATCCGGGCGTACACCTGCACGGTAGGCGACACCCTTCCCAGCCCCCTCCCCTTTGCCAGGTCTCCCGACGGGAGTTGGGAGGCCTTCACCAAGGACCACGACCTCTGGATCCGGCCCGCCGCGGGGGGGGACTCCATCCGCCTCACCACCGACGGCCAGGAAGAGTGGGGGTACGGCGTGTCGGACTGGGGTAGCGTGAGCGGCGCCGGCCGCCCCCAGCGCCCCATCCTCCAGTGGTCCCCCGACTCGCGCAGGATCGCCGTGCAACGCACCGACGTGCGCGGCGTGGAGAAGATCCCTCTCTATTCCTCCACCCGGGAGCGGCCGAAGCTCTATTACTACCCCTACGGGCTTCCCGGCGACTCCCTCCTCAACCGCTTCGACATCCACATCGTGGAGGTGGAGACCCGGGCCAACCACCGGGTGGACGTGCCCCAGCAGCCCGCCATCGTGGCCGGGGCGACGGGGATGGCCGACTCCACCTGGGTTACGGTGAAGTGGGGGGAGGACTCGGACCGCCTCTATTTCACCCACGGGGTCCGGGGCTCCAAGCGCATCCAGCTCATGGAGGTGGGGGTGGATGGCCAGAACCCGAAGATCCTGGCCAAGGACACGGCGGCGACCTGGGTGGAGCTCATGCACGGTGGGCGGACTCCCCCCAACTGGGCCGTGGCCAACGGCGGCGAGGACCTCGTGTGGTTCTCCCAGCGGGACGGGTGGGCCCACCTGTATCGCTTCGGACCCGATGGCGTATTGAAGAACCAGATCACCTCGGGGCCCTTCGCCGTGGACCGCATCCACCGGGTGGACGACGCGACCGGCCAGCTCTACTTCACCGCCTGGGGCGGCCCTGCCGGGCCCTTTCCCTACCACCGGAAGCTCTACCGGGTGGGGTTGGACGGGAGCGGCCTCACCCTCCTGACCCCCGAGGAGGCGGATCACGCCGTCAGCTTCACCCCCTCGGGACGGTACTTCGTGGACTCCTGGTCCACCGTCACCGAGCCCCCGGTGACTGCGCTGCGGAGGACGCCCGATGGGCGGGTGGCTCTCAGCCTGGAGGAGGCCGACATCTCCCGCATCCTGGAGGTGGGGTGGACGCCGCGGGAGGTCTTCAAGGTGAAGGCGCGGGATGGGATCACGGACCTCTGGGGCGTGATCTCCAGGCCCTCGGACTTTGACCCCACGAAGAGCTACCCGGTGCTGGAGTACATCTACCCCGGGCCCCAGGTGGGGAGCGTGGGGAGCTGGAGCTTCAGCGCCGCGGGCAACGGCGACGTCCGCTCCATGGCGGAGCTGGGCTTCATCGTGGTGCAGATCGACCACCAGGGGACGCCGTGGCGCTCCAAGGCCTTCCACGACGCGTATTTCGGCAACATGGGGGACAACGGCATCCCCGACCACATTGCGGGGCTGCGCCAGCTGGCCGCCACCCGTCCCTGGATGGACCTGGGCCGGGTGGGGATCTGGGGGCACTCCGGCGGGGGCTTCGCCTCCACCGACGCCATCCTGCGCCACCCCGACTTCTACAAGGTGGCCGTCTCCAGCTCCGGCAACCACGACCAGCGCACCTACCACTACGGGTGGGGGGAGAAGTACCAGGGGCTGGTGGTGCGGGACACGGTGAAGGGCACCGACAACTACCTGGCCTCGGCCAACTACACGATGGCCGGCAACCTGAAGGGGAGGCTCTTCCTCATCCATGGGGACCTGGACGACAACGTCCACCCCGCCATGACGCTCCGGGTGGCGGACGCCCTGATCAAGGCCAACAAGAGCTTCGACCTTCTCATCGTCCCGGACCGCAACCACGGGCTCAACGAGCCCTACGTGGTTCGCCGGCGCTGGGACTACTTCGTGAGACACCTGCTGGGGGTCGAACCCCCGGAGAACTACGAGATCAAGAGGCCGGAGGGGGTACGATGAGAACCGCGCACGTCTCCGCCGCCGTCCGCCGGGCCCCCGGTGGGGTCGCCACCCTCGCCGCGCTGGCGGTCGGATTGCTGGCGGGGGCCCCGGCCCCCGCCTCGGCCCAGGTGGAGGGCCGCTACTCCCGGGCCGAGCGCCTCCTCTCCTGGAACGTGGACCCCCTCATCACCCACGATCAGGTCACCCCCCACTGGATGCGAGGGGGGCAGCGCTTCTGGTACCGGAACAAGGTGACCGAGGGGGCCGAATTCGTCCTGGTGGACCCTGCCCGCGGCACCCGGACGCCCCTCTTCGACGTCCACCGCCTGGCGGCGGCGCTCTCCCTGGCGGACGACACGAGCTTCGTGGGAACCAAGCTCCCCTTCACCGACTTCGAGCTCACCGACGAGACCGAAACCGTCATCGCCTTCCAGGCACGGGACAAACGCTACCAGTGCCATATCCAGCAGTACACCTGCACGGTAGGCGACACCCTCCCCCGCAAGGTCCCCTACGTGAAGAGCCCTGACGGCCGCTGGGAAGCCTTCGCCAGGGATCACAACCTCTGGGTGCGGTCCGTGGCAGGAGGCGACTCCATCCAGCTCACCACCGACGGGGAACGCTACTGGGCCTACGGCACCTCGGAGCTCCGGCCCAGCCAGATCATCGCCAAGACTCCATCCCGCCCCGTCCTTCAGTGGTCGCCGGACTCCCGGCGCATCGCCGTGGAGCGCATGGACGAGCGCGAGGTGGGGACGATGCCGCTCTACTCTTCCACCAGGATCCGTCCCCAGCTCTACGAGTACCCCTACCCCCTGCCCGGGGACAGCATCATCCCCCGCTTCGACATCCACATCCTGGAGCTGGAGAGCCGCGCCAACGTGCGGGTGCGCATGGAGCCCCAGCCCTACCTCACCTTCTCGGTCACCGGGATGGTGGACTCCACCTGGGTGGCGGTGAAGTGGAAGGAGGAGGGGAGCCGCTTGTACTTCACCCATGCCGTCCGGGGGGCCAAGCGCATCCAGCTCATGGAGGCGGAGCTGGAGACCGGCGACGCCCGCCTGATCGTGGCGGATTCCCTCCCTACCCACGTGGAGTGGACGCAGGAGGTCACCGGGGCCCGGCCCAACTGGGACGTCCTGAACCATGGCCAGGACGTGATCGTCTTCTCCGAGCGGGACGGGTGGGGGCACCTCTACCGCTTCGACGGGGAAGGGAAGCTCAAGAACCAGATCACCCGGGGGCCCTGGACGGTGGGAAGGATCCTGGCGGTGGACGAGGCCGCCGGGCGTCTCTGGTTCACCGCCCGGGGAAGGGAGGAAGGGCGCATCCCGGTGATGGCGGACCTCTACGCCGTGAACCTGGACGGGAGCGGCCTCGCGCGCCTGGGAGGGGAGGACGCCGATCACACCGTGGCCGCCACCCCCGACGGCCGCTTCTTCGTGGACGCGTGGTCCCGGCCCGACGCGCCCCCGGTCTCCGTGGTCCGGGACCGGACCGGCAGGGTGGTGATGGAGCTGGAGCGGGCCGACGTCTCCCGGGCGCTGGAAGCCGGGTGGTCCATGCCCGAGATCTTCTCCTACAAGGCCCGCGACGGCGTCACCACGGTCTTTGGCCTCCTCTACAAGCCCTCGGACTTCGATTCCACCCTGAGCTACCCGGTGGTGGAGTACATCTATCCGGGACCCTTCATCGGCAGCGTCGGCATCTGGAACTTCGGCGGGGGGTCCCTGGGTTCGGTGCTGCGCTCCGACCAGCAGTCCCTGGCCGAGCTGGGCTTCATCGTGGCCCAGATGGACCACCTGGGCACGCCCTTCCGCTCCAAGGCCTTCCTGGACAACTACTACGGCTTCATGGGGGACAACGGCATCCCCGACCACATCACGGCGCTCCAGCAGCTGGCCGCCACCCGCCCCTGGATGGACCTCGGCCGGGTGGGCATCTACGGCCACTCCGGGGGCGGCTTCGCCTCCACCGATGCCCTCCTGCGTTTCCCGGATTTCTACAAGGTCGCCGTCTCCAGCGCCGGCAACCACGACAACCGGAGCTACCACGCCGCCTACGCCGAGAAGTACAACAACCTCCTGGTGCGGGACACCGCGAAGGGGACGGACAACTACGAGAAGTCGGCGAACTTCGCCCTGGCGGGCAACCTGAAGGGGAAGCTCTTCCTCATCACCGGGGACATGGACGACAACGTCCACCCGGTGAACACCTTCCGGCTGGTGGACGCCCTCATCAAGGCCAACAAGAGCTTCGACCTGCTGGTCATGACCGACCTGGCCCACGGCCTGAACGAGCCCTACGTCATCCGGCGGCGGTGGGACTATTTCCTGGAACACCTGCGGGGTGAGACGCCCCCGGCGGACTTCCAGATCAGGCGGCCCGGGCGGTAGGCCGGCGGCCCTCAGCCGTCCCCCAGCCCCCGCTCCCCCCGGCGGGTCCACACCAGGATCACGCCGCAGGCGTCGTTGTAGCGGAGGGGGGCGTTGGCGCCCGTGTAGATTTCCATGGCCTCCACGCGCGCCGGGTCGAGGTCCTGGAGCCACCCGATCTGGGAGCGTACATCGTCGATGAAGAGGGCGGGAAAGCACCCCTCGCCTCCGTCGGCGGTGAGGCGGACGGCCCTACGCATCCTGACCTGGAAGTTCCCCAGGGCGGAGGGGAGCACGCGCAGTCCTGGTACCACCGCCAGGACGTCCCCCAGGCTCCGCGGGTCTCTTTCCGTCAGCATCTGGCGGGAAATCTGGGTGCCGCTCAGACCCGCGTCGCGGCGCTGGTAGAAGCCCATCTCCTCCAGATAGGTGTTCCGGGGAGTGGCTGTCACGACCATGGGCTCCATCTCCACCGGCTCCACTGCCAGGCGAATCTCCACCTCCAGGGCTCCCCCCCCGGGGGGGACCTCCATCTCGGCACGGAGGGGAGCTCTCCCCAGGAAGCGGACCGAGAGGGAATGGGTTCCTGGCGGAAGGGTCCCGATCTCGAAGCGTCCGCGGCGGTCGCTGATCTGGCTCGGAAGCCGGTCTGCCATCGTGATCTCCGCCCCCTCAACCGGGTTGCCCGTCTCCCTCTCCACCACGCGGCCCAGGATGCGGGAGGGCTGCCCGGGGCTCATGGGCGCTGCCACGGGCTCCATGGGGAGGGTCAGCTCCCCGCTGCGCAGGATCCGGATCCCCTCCCGGATGGCCCGGTACCCCAGGGCGTCGACCTCCAGTTGGTAGGCTCCCCGCTGCAGGCCCTCGATGGCGTAGCGGCCGTCGTCCCCGGTCCTGGCCTGGAAATCGGTGCCGGCGAAACGGATCCAGGCCCCGGAGATGGGGATGCCCCTCCCCTGTTCGTAAACCAGGCCGGTCACCGTGACGCGGGAGGTGTCCGGGGGGGTCTGCCCACTGGCCCCCGGGGGGGCCAGCGCCCCCAGCGCGAGTAGCGTGAAGCCTCCCGGCGCAAGGCGTAGGATGCGGTGGTGCGACATGGATGGTCTCGGGGGAGGAGGGGAGCGTCCAGCGTTCTCCTACCCTGTACGTTCCAGCGGGTTTCCCTTACCGGGGGCGCTTGCCGGACCCGCGCCCCTGGCGCAAGATTCCACCGAAGTCCCCCTATGCATGGGCAAGGAACCACGGGGGTTCCCGAGCCTTCTCTGGAGGTGGCCATGGTCCCGCTGACCCGCAGGAGCTTCGTGAAGGCCGCCGCCGCGGGTGTGGGGGGGGGCACCGTGCTGGGAGGGTGCGACGCCTGGCCCCGGGAGGCCGTCATGGCCCGGGCGGCGGCCAATACCGCCAGCTTCGACCTCCTGGGAGCCCGCCGGGCCGAGCGGCAGGGAGAGCTCCCCCAGCCGTCGTTCCACCACCGCCTGCCCCTTCCCTGGTACCTGGAGAAGGCGGGCCGCATCAAGGGCGAGGCTCGGATCCGGGGCGTGGACGGGGGCGTTCTCCTCACGAACCGCTGGAACATCGTCTACGCCACCGGTCTCTTCCACTCCACCACCGAGCGCCCCTTCGCCTGCTTCCTCCCCATGGACCAGGACAACGCCTGCATCTGGCTCCACCCCTATCTGGACGAGGAGCTGGTGAGGGGGTGGTGGTGCACCGACCAGCATTCCTACTTCGACTTCCCCTATGGCGAGGGCGGGTTCCCCAACCGCGGCGAGGTGGTGCAGGGCCCGACGCGCAACATCTTCCGCTGGTGGGGGGAGACGCTGGCCCGCCTGGGGTATGGGGGCAGGACCATCGGCATAGACTCCGGGGGGCTGGCCGAGATCGGGATCCTGCCGGGTCAGCTCACCTCTGAAGCCCTGAACATGACCGGGGACTACGAGGTGCCCCAGCCCTTCCGCCCCCAGGGCGGCTCCTGGGGAGAAGTGGCGGCTGCCATGCCCGGGGCCCGTTTCGTGGACGTGTACGACATCCTCCTGCGCCAGCGCATCGTCAAGGACGAGTTGGAGACCGCCCTGGCCCAGCGGGCCATGGACTACTTCGGCGAGATCCACGCCTTCGCCCGGAACTACCTGCTGGAGCGGGGTACCGATGCCGTGGACTGGGAGGTGGCCAACGCCGCCATGCTCTGGGGGATGCAGCGGATCATGAAGGACATCCCCCAGACCGGGGAGCCCCACGACGCCGTGGGCATCTCGGTGGAGATCGCCTGCCGCACCGGGAAGGCCACCGCCTATCCCCACCCCAACCAGACCTTCTGGAGCCCCATCCAGAAGGGGGACGCTCTCCAGATCGCCGGGGTGGTGCGGTTGGGAGGGTACGGCGGGGAGCTCTACCGCTCCTTCCTGGTGGCGCCCTGGACCGACTGGCAGGCCCGGGTCTGGGAGGTGCACCAGGAGTGCTACCGCCGGCAGGCGGAGGAATGCCGGGCCGGGAACCGCTGCTCCGACGTGGCCCGGGCGGTCCATCAGATCCAGGTGGAAGCCGGGATGGGACACCTGGTCTTCCACCGCCCCGGTCACGGGGAGGGGATGGAAGGCCACCAGCCCCCCTACCATGCCCTGGGCGACTACACGGTGATGGTGCCGGGGATGCATTTCAGCAACGAACCCGGACTGTACGATCCGGACAACCGCTTCGGCGTGAACTTCTCCGACAACATCGTCGTCGGGCGGGAGCGGGGAATGCAGATGGGCACAGTGCCGGATTCGAAGGAATGGTGTTTCCTGGAGCTTTGAAGAGAGGGAGGGACGGGTCCATGCGCGGTGTGATGTACATTCCCACTCTGGCCCGGGGAGCGTGGCTGCTCCTCCCCTTCCTCTCCGGCTGCTCCATGCCTTCGGAGCTCGGCAGGCCCGAATGGGCCCGGGTCGTCCTGAGCGCTCCTGCGGCCGTCTCTCTGGAGCTGCTGATCTCCCAGAACTTCCTGGTGACCGAGGAATCGGTGCAGCTCATCGACTCCACCACCGACACCGTCACCGTTCCCTTCGACGAGAGATACAGCCTGGGGGCACCGGCCCGCTTCCTCGTCCGGGCCAGGAACGTCTCCCAGCAGACCGTCTCCTTCCGGTTCAAGGTCTTCCTGGAGGCCAGGTCGTGGATGGACGAGGACAAGACGCTGGCCCCCGGCGAGGAGGCGCAGTTCGTGTACCGGTACACCGAGCCCACCGCCTACTGACCACCCATGGAAGCGAAGGCGGGGCGGGCTGTGAAGCCCGCCCCGCCTTCCTTTCCGGTGGCTCGACGCCGAGCCGGATCCGGTTGACCCCGGTCGGCTATCTTCCGCCGGTCTGCGCCCGTTCGTTGTTCAGTTCCATGATGTCGGCGGCGGTGCGGTAGTCGCCGAGCAGGTGCTGGGCGAAGTACTCCGCCCGCAGCCAGAACCAATAGTCCCCCATGTTCCCATAGCCGTGGCGTTGGCCCGGGAAGAGGAAGAAGTCGAAGCGCTTGTTGGCCTTGATGAGCGCGTCGGCCACGCGGAAGGTCCCGGCGTGATGCACGTTGTTGTCCACGTCGCCGGTGGTGAGCATCAGGTGACCCTTCAGGTTCCTGGCCAGGTCCGAGTTCTTGGAGATGTCGTACTCGAAGGTGATCTCCCCTTCGCGGTCCGTCACCTCCTTCACCCCGTCGTGCTTCTCAGACCAGTTCAGGTTGTAGACGTCATTGTTGTGGTTCCCGGAGGAGGACACCGCCACCTTGAAGAAGTCGGGGTAGACCAGCATCGCCGCGGTGGACATGAAGCCGCCGCCGGAGTGGCCGTAGATCCCCACCCGCTCGATGTCGACGAAGTCGAAACGGTCGGCCAACTGCTCGATGCCAGCCTTCTTGTCGGCCAGGCCGTAGTCCCGGAGGTTTCCGTACCCGAAATTGTGGTACCACTTGGAGCGGTCGGGATGGCCGCCCCGGTTCCCGATGGTGATGACGATGAACCCCATCTGGGCCAGCGCCACCTCGCTGGAGGCGGCCGACCAGGCTTTGGACACCGACTCGGTCTGGGGACCCGGGTAGACGTAGGCCACGATGGGGTACTTCTTGGCGGGATCGAAGTCGAAGGGCTTGTACATCACCCCGTAGATGTCGGTGACCCCGTCCGCGGCCTCCACCTTGAAGGGCTCGGGGAACTGGTACCCGGCGGCCTCCAGGAGGGAGAAGTCCGCCGTCTCCAGATCCAGGATCTTGCGGCCGGTGGCGGCCTCGAAGAGCGCCGATGCCGGTACGGTGTTGACCCTCGAGAAATTGTCCACGAAGTAGCGGCTGGATTCGCTCACGGCCGCGCTGTGGTTGGCATCCGCGGGGTTCAGCAGGGTGACGGCGCCCCCGGTCAGGGCCACGCGGTACTGGTGGTAGTAGTAGGGGTCCTCGCCCTGCTCGCGTGCGTTGGCGGAGAAGAGGACGAAGCCTCTCGTCTCGTCCACGCCGCTGATCCCGCTGACGTGCCACGGTCCTTCGGTGAGTCGGGCCTTGAGCGCGCCGTCGGGCCCGAAGCGGTAGAGGTGGCCCCATCCGTCCCGCTCCGACCACCAGATGAGGTCACCGCTCTTCAGACGCCGCAACGGCTGGTTTTCCACGTAGGTGTTCAGGCGCTCCTCGATGACCGTCCTCACCGCTCCCGTGGTCGGATCGGCCACCAGCACGTCCACCCGGTGCTGGTCCCGGCTTCGGCGCCAGAAGTAGAGCTCGTTGGGTGAGTCCGAGAGCCACTTGCGGATGTTGGGCTCCTCGCGGCCGCCGCCGCCTCCACCCCCCATCCCCATGAAGCCGCCGCCCCCGGTGGGATCGGCGAACAACCCCATGCGCTGGTCCTTCCAGGGGGTGTCGTCGATCTTCTTCATGGCTCTGGCCTGCATGTCGTAGACCAGCGCCTCCATCACCCCCACGTTCTCCTCGCCGGGCATGGCGTACTTGTAGGTCTCCAGCTGGGGCCGCTTGTTCCCCACGGCGTGGACCACCCAGAGGTCGTTGACCTCGCGCTCGTCGTCCCGGGTCAAGGCGAACCAGCGGGAGTCGTGGGACCACATGACCCCGGCGCTCTGCCGCTGGCCCCAGCTCTTCTCCGTCTCCTCGTCGTTCTGACCGCGCCCGTAGGACCCGTAGCAGTAGTACATCTCGCCGTCGGTGGTGAGCTGGGTCTCCTCCGTTTCCACCTTCATGTCCGCGGAGTCGGCCTCCGCGCCCGTCTTGCCCCGCCGGGCGTCCAGGACCTTCTGGTACTCCGCCCAGGTCATGACGTAGAGGTTGCACTTCCGGTTGAAGACCACCCACGAGCTGTCCGGCGAAACGCCGGCCCATCCCGGGTGACTGTCCGGTGCCTGGTACGCCTCCAGGTGCCGAAGGGTCTGGGTGGAGACCGTATACTCGAAGTAGAAGACCTTCTTCCGGGTCCGGGGGCGTGGCGGACCCCTGCGTTCCTCCTCCTGCTGCTGTTCCCCTACCTCCGCCTCTTCGTCCTCGATTTCCTCGTCAAGGCTGGACTGGACCTCGAACTGGAGGGTGTTGTCGTCGATGAACCGGATGTTCCGGATGGGAAGGTGCTGCCCATCGAAGGGGTCCTTGACGATGCGGGTGAGCTCGGCGGCGATGCGGTCATTGTCGAAGATCTCCCGCTTGGAGCCCTGGGCCGGGTCCACGACGTAGAAGGAGGTCCCCTCCGTGGTCTCCCACTGGTACCAGAAGCGGTCCCCTCGCTTGATCCAGTTGGGGGCGACCGTCGTGCTCTTGCTCAGCCCGGTCATCTTGTAGGGCGCGAAGCGTGCCGCCAGCTGCCAATTGGCACCCCATACAGCCGTCGTTTCCGAAGGGCCGGCGTGATGCACCGCCATCCGGGGTGCTTCGGTCTCCTGGGCGGGGAGGGGTGCCGGGGAGCTCCCCGCGGCCAGGGTGAATAGAACGCCCAGGGTGATCAGGAGTCTCGGGGTACCGCAGCGAAGCCCAAGCTCGGGGAGCAAGGGGTGTCTCGTCATGAAGGGACCTCGTTCTGGGGGCGCATGAACGGCCTACGCGCTCGTGGCTTGTCCGGGCTCGGTGTCCGTGCCCCTCAGATTACCACACCCGAGCCCCTGGGGCGAGGCCAGGGATGGGACGCACGGCCCGATGCCAAGATGCGGTTCCAGCGTCGTGCGGGTCTGGGCGCCATCCCCACCCCTCCGTCCCCCGGTCCTTGCCCAGCCCAGGCACGAAACCCCACATTCCCGGGCGGTGTCGCGGCCTGGAAAGGCCCACCGGGTCGCCTGCCCTCTCCCCACTCCTCCTTCCGATCCATGGAGGTGGTGCATGCGCGCTGTCCCGTTCCTCTCCGCCGCCCTCCTGCTTTCCGCCGGCCTTGTCCAGGCGGTCCCTTCGGCCGGGCAGGAGCCGGTTCGGCGTCCCTTCCTCTTCAAGGACTCCAGAGGGGAGATCGCCCATGCCCGGGTGCGGGGCGAGTCCGACATCCTGTTCGTCATCGCTTCCATGCCCGGCCGCAACGGGGAAGTGGCCGGCGCGATCGCCGGCCTGGGCGGTAGGGTCCAGTACCGGGAGGACGCCGTGGACTACCTCCGGGCCAGGGTTCCCCTGGAAGCCATCGAGGCCCTGATGGCGCATCCCGGGTTGCACAGCGCCGATGTCTCCATGGGCGAGAACCGCTCCCGCACCTTGGCCCTGGCCGACGGCTCGGGGGATGTGGCCCCCGCCCTGCCGGCTGCCGGCGAGGGAAGGGGGGCGGGGCTGTTCGAGGCAGGGTCCGGCTCCCCCTTCCTCCTCCGGTCCGACACCATCCCCGGGGTCTGGCCCCCGGTCCTGTCCGACCACCCCATCCGCAACCGCTACAGCCCCCTGGGGGACATGCGGGCTCTCACCTTTCTGGCGGAGAACCCCACCTACGACGGCCGGGGGGTGACGGTGGCCATGATCGACATGAACCCCGACATGCTCCTCCCGGAGCTCCAGGTGGCGAAGAGCCTGGAGGGGGAGTCCATCCCCAAGATCGCCCTCTTCCAGACCGCTCTGGACCGGGACGAGGAGGACGACGGCCGCTGGCTCTTCATGGACGACCTGGTGGAAGTGGTGGGCGGCCGGTTCGCATACGGGGACACCACCTACGTGGCGCCGCGGGATGGGGTCTTCCGCATCGCCCTCTTCGACGAACAGCGAGCGGATTCCCTCTCCCGGTCAGGGTTGAAAGGGGACGTGAACCGCGACGGCAATCCGGAGGGGTCCTCCCGCCTCTTCGCGGTCCTCTGGGACGAGGCCGCCGACGAGGTCTGGGTCGACACCAACCAGGACTTCAGCTTCGTGGGCGAGACGGCCATGGGCGACTACGGGAAGCGGCCGGTCTTCGGGGTGTTCGGCACGGACAAGCCCGAAACCCCGGTCCGGGAGTCCATGGGGTTCGGCGTCCAGATCGACAGGGAGAGGAAGCGGGTGGCCATCAACCTGGGCTGGGCCAGCCACGCCTCCCTGGTGGTGGGGGCCGCGGTTGGGAGCAGGGGCGAGAGGGGCCGCTTCGACGGGATGGCGCCCGGTGCCCGCCTGGCGAGCGTCTCGGAAGGTGGCGCGGCCTATGGCCAGACCGAAGCCACCATCAAGGCGGCGCTGCAGCCGGACGTGGACGTCCTCTACTTCGAGCAGAGTTCCTACATCACCCGCACCTACCTCCCCCGGGACGGCCGGCTGGTCCCCTCGGTGATCGGCGACCGGTTGGTGGCGAAGTACGGGGTATCCATCGTCTCCCCCACCCACAACTACCCCGTGTTGGGCGCCATCGACGACATCGTCATGGGGCGGGGGGTCATCGGCATCGGAGGGCACGAGGGCAGGGACAACTTCTTCACGAACCACGGTGTGCGGGTGGAGCACGAAGACAACCTCCTCATCACCGGGGGTTACGGCCCCATGGGGGACGGGTCGCTGAAACCCGACGTCCTTGCCCCCTCCAACTACGTGAGCACGGCCCAGGGGTTCGTTGAGGGGCGGGCCATCCCGGGCCTGTTCCAGCTACCTCCAGGGTACACGATCGCCGGCGGGACCTCCACCGCGACGCCTACGGCGGCCGGGGGGGTGGCCCTCCTGGTGAGCGCCGCGAAGCAGGCCGGGGTGAAGCACGATCCCGAGCGCATCAAGTGGGCGGTGACCCGCTCCGCCCGTTGGGTTCCTCACATCGCCGCCTACATGCAGGGGAACGGGGTGTTCAACGTGGCCGGCGCCTGGGATCTGCTGAAGAGGCTGGATGGCGTGAGCTCTCTGATGTCCATCACCAGCCGCGCACCGGTGCTCCATCCCTTCAGCCACCTCCTCCCCACCCCCCACGAGGGCCTCGGGTTGTACGAGCGGGACGGGTGGGAGCCCGGGAAGCGCCAGGAGCGGACCATCACCTTCACCCGCACCTCCGGGCCCAGCCAGCCCATGACCTTCTCCCTCAGTTGGGCCGGCAACGACCATGGCGCCTTCTCCGCGCCGTTGAGCGTGACTCTCCCCCTGAACCGCCCGGTGCCCGTGAGCCTGGCCGTCGAGCCCCCGGACTTCGGCGTGTTCACGGCACATCTCACCCTCGACCACCCCGACGTGCCCGGCTATGCCTACCGCACCACCGCCACCGTGGTGGCCCCCGAACCCCTCAAGGAGGCCAACGGGTACAGGGTCCGGAAGGAGACCAGCGTGCCCAGGCCCGGGATGCAGAGTTTCTTCTTCCAGGTGCCCGAAGGCGTGGCCGCCCTGAGGTTCGAGGTGGGATGGACGGAACGCCCGGTGACCCTCACCGTGGTGCGCCCCGACACCCGCCAGCACCGGGGGGACGCGGTGATCAATCAGGCGCGGGGCGTCACCCACGTGGCCTGGAACCCCATGCCGGGTATGTGGGAGGTGCGCCTCACCGACATCGCCGACACCCAGACGTTCGATTGGGAGCAGGCCAAGAAGACCGAGCCGGTTCCCCCCACCCCCGCCACCCTTACGGTCTCGGCCCTTGCGGTTGACCTGCAGCCGGTTGCGGCGGCACCCGAAGGGGCAACCCCACCCCAGCCGCTCGCCGATCTCGAAGTGACCCTCACCAACCGGATGGCGGAGTTCACCGGGGGCGCCGTGAGCACCCCCCTGGCCAGCGCACGGTCTGAGAACGTCGAGGTGGCGGAGAGGGAGCAGAGGGTGTTCGACGTCGAGGTGCTCCCCGGCTCCACCGCCCTGCTGGCCCGGGCGTTCCACCCCTCCGACCCCGGCGCCGACCTGGACCTCTACGTCTTCGACTGCACCGGGCCGGAGTGCAAGGGAGCCAAGGTGGACGCAGATCCCTCGGGGGACGAGTGGGTGACGGTCCCCAGCCCCGCGGCCGGGAAATGGAAGATCGTCGTGGACGCTTCCACCGTTCCCTCGGGCAGGACCGCCTTCCAGTACCTGGATGCGGTGCTGAATCCTTCCTACGGGATGGTGACGGTGACGGATCTCCCCCAGAAGCGGGCTGGCGGCGCTCGATGGAGCGCGCGGGCTCACGTCTGGAGGGCTCCTGCCTCCCACGCCGAGGGGAGGGGACCCCTGGCGGTCCTGAGAGTGGAAGGAGCGGCCCAGACCGACGGGGCCTTCTGGATCGGGTGGGACATGGTGGCTCCGGCGCCGCTTCCGCCGGCCGTCGCGGGGGCGGAGGGAGGGAACAGGTAACCTCAGGGTTACGGGGTCCCGCTGCTCTCCGTCGGGCCCCCCTCAATCATCCAGAGGATGGCGGAAGGCCGGCGCGGCCTCCCCGCCCCGGGCCGCCAGGATCTCCCACGCCTCCTCCTCGGACATCTCCGGGTTGCGGAAGGAGGTGCCCAGCGCTTCCGTCATCCACCCGAAGGGCTCAGTGTTGTCCACCAGGCCCAGGGAAGCGGCGGGCACCCCGGCCCCGTAGAGGCCCACGGGGACCGCCCCCGCCGTGTGCTTTCCGGTGGCGAAGGCCAGGTTGGGCCGGTCCGGCGTCCCCGCTGGGATCTCCGAGAGGACGGCGTGAAGGGAGTTGAGCGTCCCGGAGTGGGCCGTGGGGTGTCCGAAGGCCGCTTCCCCCCGGAACACCCGCCCGAGCCGATCCACCTGGGCCGGGGTGGGCTCAAGCCCCAACAACTCCCTTGCTCCCGCCTGGATCCGGGAGGGGTCGGGGTCGTTTCCCATCCGGCGCCGGAATCCCTCCATGCTGATGCGCGGGCGGTCCAGGGTGAGGAAGGCGGGGGTGGAGGCCAGGTAGCCGTCTCCGTATCCGAACACGGCCCCTCCTCCCGTGTCGTGGTCGGCGGCCAGGATCAGGAGCGTTCCGGGGGTGCGGTCGGTGAAGTCCACCAGGACGCCCAGGGCCTCGTCGGCCGCCATCCACTCCCAGACCATGCCGGAGGCGTCGTTGTCATGGTTGGCGTGATCGATGCGCCCCGCCTCGACCTGGAGGACGAACCCGTCCCGGGCCCCCTCCAGGCGCTGGAGCCCGGCCCGGGCCATCTCGGCAAGGGTGGGGGTGGGGGCACCCTGGAAACGCCGGTCGATCTCGTAGGGGAGGTGGCTGGTTCCGGGCGCGAAGATCCCCAGGAGACGGTCGGCGTTGGAGCCCAGCAACTCCTCCCGGCTCCGGAGCACCTGGTACCCACCTTCCCGGAACGCCCCGGCCAGGTCCCGTCCGTCCTTGCGGTTCTCGGCCAGGAAGTGCCCGGCCCCGCCCCCCAGGAGCACCTCCGGGGCGAACGCCAGATACTGGTCGGCGATCTCGTCCTCCAGGTCCCGGTCGGGGACCCGGGCGATCCACCCCGCCGGGGTGGCGTGGGTGATGCGGGCCGTGGTCACGAGCCCCGCGGCCTTCCCGGCTTCCCGGGCCAGCTCCAGGATGGTGGTGAGGCGCCGCCCGTCGGGGAAGGTGGAAAGAGCCCCGTTCACCACCTTCCTCCCCGTGGACCATGCCGAGGTGGCCGCGGCCGAGTCCGTGACCACGCTGGTGAGGGAGGGCGTGAGCATGCTTCCCGAAGCTCCCCGCCCCAGGACCTCCCCGAAGAGAAGGGGGCGGCCCAGGACCCGCCGGGAGAAGTAGGCGGCGGTGGCCAGGTCCTCGAAGCCGGTGCCGTCCACCACGAAGAAGAGGACGTTGCGGGCCCGGGGGAGGCCCAGGAGGCCGCGGTTCCCCGGGGGAGCGGCGGGTGCCGCCGGCGCGGAAACGAGGGGGGACTGGCAGGCCGCACCCGCCAGTCCGGCGAGGCCGGCGGTGCGGAGCCATTGGCGTCGGTTCATCATGTTGGTGTTTCCAGGGTTCGGAAGTCCGGGCCCTCTCCCCGTCTCGGTCCTTCCTCCGGGGAGAAGGGCTGCGGGCGTATCTGCGCGGTGAACTATGCCGTAGAATCGTGTGGGGCGGAAGGCCCCACAACGCAGGGAGGAGGCGGGGCGGGGAATGGTGGCGGGATCGTTACTTTTCGTTCGGCGCGAAGCAACATGGCCTGCCGGGGGCGTTGTGCCCCACGTCGGCCGGGGCGAACAATATTCCTGCCCGGGGGACCCCCCCCGCGCCACCCCCATGAATCCGTTTCCGAATCCGGAGGAGTACCGTGACCGTCCGTGGTGCGCTCGCCGTTCCGATGGCCCTCATCGTCCTCTTTCCAGCCCTCGCCCGGGGGCAGGATCCGGGTCGCCTCCTGGTGGTGAACAAAGCGGGGGCTTCCGTCTCGGTGGTGGATCTGGCCGAGGGGCGGGAGGTGTGGGTGACCAACCGGGCGGAGAACACCGTCAGCGTGGTGGACGCCCGCTCCCTGGAGGTGATCGCCACCCTCCCCTCCACCGACTTCCCCATCCGTGTGGTCTTCACGCCCGACGGCGCCCGGGCCATGGTCACCAACGCCCGGTCGGCAGAGCTGCGGGTGTTCGACGCCTCCGCGCGGCGCGACCTCATGGCGATCCCCATCCAGGCGCCCGTCATCGAGGGCCGCGCCCAGGTCATCGCCTTCGAGGGGAGCCCCTCCCCCATCGGCCTCCTGGCCCACCGGGACGGCCGCCACGTCTACGTGGCCGCCGCCAGCGCCGATGCCGTGGCGGTGGTGGACCTGGAGGCGGGGGCCGTGGTGGAGCTGATCGCGGTGGGGAGGGAGCCCGACGGGCTGGCGTGGGCGCCGGGGGTGGGAGGGTGAGGGTTCTCCCCCTTCCTTCCCGCGGTTGCCCTCACCCCCCGGTCGGGTTAGCCTTTTCCTCATGGATCTCCTGACTGCCCTGCCTGCGACCAGCCCCACCGTTCCTCCGCCCTCCGGGCTGACTCCACCCTGAGGTTCCGCCCTGGACCCGATCGCCTACGAGATCGCCCGGCGGCGGACCTTCGCCATCATCAGCCACCCCGACGCCGGCAAGACCACCCTGACCGAGAAGCTCCTCCTGTACGGGGGAGCCATCCACCTGGCGGGCTCGGTGAAGGCCCGCCGGGCCGAGCGCCACGCCCGCTCGGACTGGATGAAGATGGAGCAGGAGAGGGGCATCTCCATCACGTCCAGCGTGCTCCAGTTCCAGTGGGAGGGGCACCAGCTCAACCTCCTGGACACCCCGGGCCACGAGGATTTCTCCGAGGACACGTACCGGACGCTGATGGCCGCCGACAGCGCGGTGATGCTCCTGGACAATCGGAAGGGGGTGGAGGAGCAGACAAGGAAGCTGTATGCCGCCTGCCGCCGGCGCCGGACCCCCACCTTCGTGTTCGTGAACAAGTGCGATCGGTCCGGCGAGAGCGCCTTGAAGCTCCTGGACGACGTGGAGTCCGAGCTGGGGTTGGCCTGCTACCCCGTCACCTGGCCCATCAGCGACGCGGGGCGCCTGGTCGGGGTCTATGATCGCGTCACGGGCACGGTGCACCTCTTCGAGCGGGAGGGGCACCACGGGCAGAGGCGGGCGAAGGTGACGGTAGCGGAGCTGTCCTCCGGCGAGACGGTGGAGTTCCTGGGGCCCGGAGCCCACCGGGCCCTCCTGGACGACCTGGAGCTCCTGGAGGCGGCCGGGGCCGGCTTTCAGGAGCAGGCCATGCTGGAGGGGCGGCTGGCCCCGGCCTTCTTCGGCAGCGCCCTCACCAACTTCGGCGTGGAGCCCTTCCTCCGGCACTTCCTGCGCCTCGCGCCCCCGCCCGGGCCCCGGGAAGGCTCGGAGGGGCCCGTTCTCCCCACGGACCCCGATCTCACCGGGTTCGTGTTCAAGATCCAGGCGAACATGGATCCCCGGCACCGGGACCGGGTCGCCTTCCTGAGGATCTGCTCCGGGCGGTTCGAACCGGACATGGTCGTCCGGAACGCCCGTACCAAAGAGGCCATCCGATTGGCCCAGCCCCAGCAGTTCCTCGCCCAGGAGCGCCGCCACGTGGACGAGGCCTGGCCGGGGGACGTCATCGGGATCCACGACCGGGGGAGCCTGGCCATCGGCGACACCCTCTCGATGGACGGCCGCGTCCGCCTGGAGAACATGCCCCGGTTCTCTCCGGAGCATTTCGCCCGCATCACCGTGGCCGACCCCATGGGGAGGAAGCACCTGGACAAGGGACTCCGGCAGCTCTCCGAGGAGGGCGCGGCCCAGGTGTTCTACGCCACCACCCACGCCGGCCCCGAGCCCGTGGTGGGCGCGGTGGGCCGTCTCCAGTTCGACGTGCTCCTCCACCGGCTGGAGCACGAATACCGGGTCCCGGCCGTCCTCCACCCCCTGGGCTGGCGGCACGCCCGCTGGGTCACGGGGCCCGAGAAGGCCATCAAGGAGGCGGCCAACGGTCACGGGCGGACGATGGTCTACGATGCCAAGGGGCGGCCCCTCCTCCTCTTCGAGACGGAATGGACGTTGCGCTACGCTCAGGAGAAGGCCCCCGAGGTGCAGTTCCACGACGTGAGTCCCTGACAGGCCCCCTGGCAAGGATAGGAGCTCTCGGGGTCCCGTCGGACTCCCGGAGCTCCCGTCCCCGGAAGAGCCCGCAAAGGAGGCGGGTAGCCTCCGTTCCCGATCGTCTCCGCCTTTTTCCTACCTGCGGTACTCCCACCCCTCGTCGATGCGGGGGGCCTGATCGGCCTCGGCCACCGACCATCCCGTGGCGTACATCCACCGCGTGAAGCGGAGGAGCTTGCCGTAGTCCAGGGTCTGGGGCTCGTCCCGGGCCGTGTGATAGTCCTCGTGCAGCAGGGAAGTATAGAAGAGGGCCGGGATCCTGACCTGGGCGTAGGGCGCATGGTCGGAGCGGAAGTAGAATCCTTCCGGGTGGGACGGCTGGTCCCAGAGGGTGTCCAGGGCGAAGCCCGCCACGGCCTGGTTCGCCGCCAGGGCCATCTCCACCAGCTCCGTGGAGTTCCTGTGGGGGGGCAGCATCCCCAGGATCGCCGCCGAGTCCGGGGCGTTGCGGGAGATCATGTCGGCGTTCAGCACCGCCGAGATGGCCTCTTGCGGCACGGTCGGGCTGGCGGCGTACCACCGGGAGCCCACCAGCCCCTTCTCCTCGGCTCCATGCCACACGAAAAGGGCACTGCGCCGCCCCGGGTGCTCCACGAAAGCCCGCCCGATGGCCAGCAGCGCGGCGCAGGCCGACACGTTGTCGTCGGCGCCGTTCATGATGGAGTCGCCGTCGGAGGGCCAGCGCACCCCGTCGTGGTCGTGGTGGCCGCTGAAGAGGACGTACTGGTCGGCCAGGGCGGGATCCCTTCCGCGGGCCACCGCCACCACGTTGGCCGACGGGTACACGAAGCTCTCGGTGGAGAGGCGGGCGTCGAGAGCCTGTCCTCCCGACACCTGGGCCCGGTCCCCGGCCCTGATCCACATCACCGGGGGCTGGGGCTCGGGCCGGGGGGCGGTCTCGGGGGTGTCGCCGCGGGTCTGCCCCCTTCTCTGCCACGCCGCCACCAGGTCGAACGCGGCGTCGGTGGTGCTGTCCGACACCAGGACCACGGCCGTGGCCCCCAGGGCCAGGAGATCCCGGGAACGCTCACGGACGGCGGCCATGGTGTACCGCCACTCCCAGAGCCGGACCTCCGGTGCCGGGGGGTTGGAAGGGGGAAGGAGCATGGCGGCCACGGGGCGGCCCCGTACGGTGCTCTCCCGGATCGAGCCGGCTGGGGTGTCTCCAACCCAGGTCAAGGCACCCATCACCGAGGCGTCCACCGGGGACAGGACCACCACGTCCTTCCACAGCCCGAGGGGCCGGCCCCCGATCACCACCCGGCTCCCTTCGGACTGGCGAAACCGGCGCAGGGGGAAGAACTGGAAGTACGATCCGTCCTCACCTGCGGGCTCCAATCCGGCCTTCCTGGCGGCTTCGGCCAGCCAGCCGGCCGCCCGGAGCTCGTCGATGGTCCCCGCCTCCCGACCCAGGAAGGCATCGTCGGCCAGGGCGTACACGTCGGCTCGCAGCTCGGCCTCGGTGAGGGTCTCCACGGCGGGATACGGAGCTGGCCGGCAGGAGGCCGCCAGGAGAGCGACGAGGAAGAAGGCGAGGAGAGAGGGCGGGACGATCCTGGTCGGGGAAGGATGCCTGCGCGACATGGCTGAGCCTCCGGGAGCAAGGTCGGGGTTGGACCGGTGCCGACCCGGGAAAAGGTGCGGCCCCGCCCACCGGAGGGCCAGGGGGGGCAAGGGGCCCCTTGAGGCGCCGGTCATGGAGGGGCTTGCCTTGTTGGGGTCCCTTGCTTAAACTGTTCGTTGTTTGCCGAACAACGAAAGGACCGCCGTGGAAACCGAAAGTGTCTGCTGTCCTCCAGTGCCCCTGCCGGAGGAAGTCCCGGGTGGCGCCGAAGCCGACGAGGCGCTGGCGGTACTGGCCAAGGCCCTGGGCCACCCGGTTCGGGCCGGGATCGTACGCCTGCTGGCCAGCCAGGACCGCTGCATGTACGGGGACCTCGCCGACCAGCTCCCCCTGTCGAAGTCCACGGTCTCCCAGCACCTGAAGGCGCTCCGGGAAGCGGGGCTGGTGCGGGGGGAGGTGGAGGGCCCCCGGGCGTGCTACTGCATCAACCCAGCGGGGCTCCAGCGCCTGAAGGTGATGGTGGCCCGCCTCTGACGGTCGCCGGGCGGCGGGTGAAGGCGAACACGACCAGGAGGAGGAGAGGAAGAGCACCATGGGGCAGCACGTAGGCAAGAAACTGAGCTTCCTGGACCGCTACCTGACGCTCTGGATCGGCGTCGCCATGCTCGCGGGTGTGGGCTTCGGGTACCTCTGGCCGGAGCCGATCACCGCGTTGAACGAGGCGACCCAGGTGGGGACGACCTCCATCCCCATCGCCATCGGTCTCATCCTCATGATGTACCCGCCCCTGGCCAAGGTGCGCTACGAGGAGCTGGGCGACGTCTTCCGGGACTGGAAGATCCTGGGGCTGTCGCTGGTGCAGAACTGGGTCATCGGCCCGCTTCTCATGTTCGGGCTCGCCGTCCTCTTCCTGCGCAACCACCCGGAGTTGATGGTGGGGCTGATCCTCATCGGCCTGGCCCGCTGCATCGCCATGGTGATCGTGTGGAACGAGCTGGCGGAGGGGGACAACGAGTACGCGGCGGGGCTGGTGGCCTTCAATTCCATCTTCCAGGTGCTGTTCTACTCGGTGTACGCCTGGGTCTTCATCACCGTGGTGCCGGGGTGGCTGGGGCTGGAGGGCACGGTGGTGGACATCACCATGGGCCAGATCGCCGAGAGCGTCTTCATCTACCTGGGGGTCCCTTTTCTGGCGGGTATGCTGACGCGATTCGTGCTGGTGAAGTCGAAGGGGAAGGCGTGGTACCACGAGCGCTTCATCCCGAAGATCAGCCCCATCACCCTCCTGGCCCTGCTCTTCACCATCGTGGTGATGTTCTCCATCCAGGGGAAGGCGATCATCGGGCAGCCCACGGGGGTGGTCCTGGTGGCGGTACCGCTCCTGATCTACTTCCTGTCCATGTTCACCATCACCTTCTTCATGAGCCGGAAGGCGGGGGCAAGCTACCCGCAGACGGCCACCCTCTCCTTCACCGCGGCTTCGAACAACTTCGAGCTGGCCATCGCGGTGGCGGTGGGGACCTTCGGGATCGCCCACGGCGCGGCCTTCGCGGCGGTCATCGGACCCCTGGTGGAGGTGCCCGTCCTGATCGGGCTGGTGAACGTGGCGCTGTGGTGGAGGCGGAAGTACTTCCCCGGTAGCGAGGCCGGGATGGAAGGCGTGTCGAACTGCGCGGTGCCGGCGGGGGTGAAGGCCAGCTCCGCCACCCGATGATGCGAAAGGAAGAACGGCCATGAGTCATGACGTGAAGACGGAGGTGCGGAGGAAGTACGGCGGGGCGGCCCTCCAGGTGCTGGGCGGAGGAACGGGCTCCTGCTGCGGGCCCACCTGCGGGTGCGGGTCCGACGGGAAGGACCCCGTGACCAGAGACCTGTACGACGCCGTCTCCACCTCGTCCCTCCCGGAGCAGGCGGTGCTGGCGTCGCTGGGGTGCGGGAACCCCACGGCGCTGGCGGAGCTGGGGGAAGGGGAGGTGGTGCTGGATCTGGGGAGTGGGGGTGGGATCGACGTGCTCCTCTCCGCGAAGCGGGTGGGTCCCACCGGGAAGGCCTACGGCCTGGACATGACGGATGAGATGCTGGAGCTGGCCAGGAAGAACGCGGCGGCGGCCGGCGCCGGGAACGTGGAGTTCCTGAAGGGGGACATCGAGTCCATCCCGCTGCCCGACGCCAGCGTGGACGTGATCATCAGCAACTGCGTCATCAACCTGGCGGCGGACAAGCGGCAGGTGCTGAGGGAGGCCCACCGGGTGCTGAAGCCCGGGGGGCGCTTCGCGGTGTCGGACATCGTGGTCCGGGGGGAGATGCCGGCCGAGGTCCGCCGGAGCATGGAGCTGTGGACGGGGTGTTTCGCCGGCGCCCTGGAGGAGCGGGAGTTCGAGGCCCTCCTTCGTGAAGTGGGCTTCGAGAACCCGAGCCTCGAGCCCACCCGCATCTACCAGCTGGAGGACGCCCGGGCCTTCCTGGAGGGGGCGGGGCTGGACGCCGACGCCCTGGCGGGCGCCGTCGAGGGGCGCTTCCTGTCGGCGTTCGTCCGCGCGCGGAAGCCGGCGGCGGCGGTGGGGAAGGGGGTCGGGGCCGCGGCCGGAGGAGGGGCGGCATGAAGTACGCCCTCATCAGCGACATCCACGGGAACCTGCCGGCGCTGGAGGCGGTGCTGGCCCACATCGACGCCCGTTTCGGCCTCGATGCCCTCTACCACCTGGGGGACCTGGTGGGATACGCCCCCTGGCCCAACGAGGTGGCGGCGCTGCTCCGGGCCCGGGGGATCCCGGGGGTGGCGGGCAACTACGACTCCACCACCGCGACGGACTACAAGCACTGCGGGTGCCAGTACGAGGATCCCCGTCAGGAGGCGCTGAGCCACCTGAGCTATGCCTGGACCCGGGCCCACGTCACCTCCGAGACCAGGCGGTGGCTCGGGAGCCTTCCGTTTCGTATCGACATCCGCCCCCTGGGGGGCCATGTGTCCGGACCTTCGGTGATCCTGGTCCACGGCAACCCCGTCCTCAACACCGTCTACTGGACGGAGGACCGCTCCGACGCCTTCTGCCTGAAGATGGCGGAGCACCTGGGAGCCAAGGCGGGGGACGTGGTGGCCTTCGGCCACACCCACAAGCCCTGGCACCGGGTGGTGAAGGGGATCCACTTCGTGAACACCGGCTCCGTGGGGCGCCCCAAGGACGGGGACTGGCGGGCGGGGTACGTGGTGGTGGCGGTGGGGGGGGAGGCGGTGGACGTGGAGTTCGTCCGGACTGAGTACGATCTGGCCCGGGCCGCGGCGGCCGTCCGCGAAAGCGATCTCCCCGACGAGTTCGCCGCCTACCTGGAGACGGGGGGGAGGGGGTAGGGGGGGCGGGAGCCGACACGCCCGACCCTCAGAACACCGGCACCTTGTCGGCCTCCACCCAGGAGGCCGTGGATCCCTGCTGGTGGTCCACCACCAAGGCGGCCTGACCGGGATGCCAGGGAGTGGCCTCCATCCCCTCTTACCCGCTATTCGGGACTTGACCCGGAGAAGAGGGACCGGGCGGGATCAGCGGTCGTGTTCGGACAACTCCCCCTGCAATTCGTCCAGCTGCTTCCGTACCACCCCCAGGACCCTCTTGCCCTTCCCGGTGAGGTAGTAGTCCTTCCGGGCTCGAGCCCCGCCTTCAGGGTCCCTCTCGCTCCGGAGCCACCCATGCCGCTCCATGCGGTCCAACAGGGGATACAGAGTGCCCGGGCTCACCTGGTAGCCGTGCCGGCGCAGCTCCTCCAGCATCCACTGGCCCACCACGGGACCCTCTGCGGCATGGTGCAGGATGTGTACTTTCCAGAAACCCAGGAGGATCTCCCGGTTGACTTCCTTCAGATCATCTATCATGGTCATATTACGATGAACGTACTCGATAAACGTAATTGATGCAATCCCGGAGGTCAGTCATGAGGAAGATGCTGCGTTGGAGCACCGGGTCCAATGCCCCGGGAGCGGCCCTGCTGATCCGGTTGGCCGTGGGTGGGGTGTTTCTTTCGGAGGGGATCCAGAAGTTCCTCTTCCCGGAGAGCATCGGGGTGGGTCGGTTCGCCCAGATCGGCATCCCGTTTCCAGAGCTCATGGGGCCGTTGGTCGGCGTGGTCGAGATCGTCTGCGGGGCCCTCGTTCTCGCCGGGCTCCTGACGCGGCTGGCCGCCCTCCCCCTGGTGGCCGTCATGATCGTCGCCCTCGTCTCCACCAAGATCCCCATCCTCCTGGGGCAGGGGTTCTGGGGGTTCTCCTTACGCAACCTCTCCTCCTATGGGCTCTGGAGCATGGCCCACGAGAGCCGGACCGACCTGGCGATGCTCCTGGGGAGCCTCTTCCTGGCCTTGGTGGGCTCCGGCCCCGTCGCCCTCGATCCCCGGCTTCACCGGAGGCTGTGGCGGGATGCGCCCTCCAGGTGACGTGACTCGGGACGGAGCGGGCTCCGGTGCCGAAGCCCGGGGCGGCCCCGCCCTCCCTCGCGTGGTGGGGGTCCCCGGAGCCGTCCTCATGGGGCTGGGTTCCATCCTGGGCACCGGCATCTTCGTCAGCATCGGGATCGCCGCCGGCGTGGCGGGCCCTTCCGTGGTGCTGGCGGTGATCCTGGCTGGGGTGGTGGCCACCTTCAGCGGGCTCTCCAGCGCCCAACTCGCCGCCAGCCATCCGGTGAGCGGGGGCACCTACGAGTATGGTTACCGGTACCTCAACGCCCCCGCCGGCTTCACCGCCGGGTGGATGTTCCTGTGCGCCAAGTCCGCATCGGCGGCCACGGCGGCGCTGGGGTTCACCGGGTACGTCCTCACCGGGTTGGGCGGGGATGGGGAGATGCCGCGCCTATTGCTGGGGGTGGCCCTGGTGGCGGCGCTGACCGCCGTGGTGGCCGCGGGGATGGAGATGAGCGACCGGACCAACGTCGTCATCGTCTCCATCACCTTGCTGGCGCTCGGCGCCTTCGTCGTGGCGGGGGCGCCAGCGGCCCTGGGCGGAGGCGGGGGGCGGTTCTCCCCCTTCTTCCCCTCGGGCGGGGACGGTGTGCGGTCCCTCCTGCACGGAACCGCCCTGATGTTCGTGGCCTACACCGGCTACGGCCGTATCGCCACCCTGGGGGAGGAGGTCCGGGACCCGGCCCGGAGCATCCCCCGGGCCATCGTCCTGGCGCTCCTGGCCACCATGGCCCTCTATGTGGCGGTCGTGGTCGTGGCCGTGGGGGTGTTGGGCGCTCCCGCCCTCGCCGAGGCCACCCGCTCCGCCGCGGCCCCCCTGGAGATCGCCGCCCGGAGCTTCGGGGTGGGGGGGGTGGAGGGGCTCGTGGCGCTGGGCGCCCTCACCGCCATGGCCGGCGTGCTCCTCAACCTCCTCCTGGGCCTCTCCCGGGTCATGCTGGCCATGGGCCGGAGGGGGGATCTGCCCGGGTGGCTGGCCCACGTGGACCCGGCCCGGGGCTCTCCCCGCCGGGCCGCGCTGGTCACCGGCGTCCTCATCGCCGGGCTGGTCCTCATCGGGAGCCTGGAAACCACCTGGTCCTTCAGCGCCTTTACCGTGCTGGTCTACTACGCCCTGACCAACCTGGCGGCGCTCCGCCTACCGGGGGACCAGCGGCGGTACCCACGCATTGTTCCGGCGTTGGGGCTCCTGAGCTGCCTGGGGCTGGCCTTCTGGGTGGAGTCGGGAATCTGGATGGTGGGGCTTGGGCTCATCGGGGTGGGGCTGGTGTGGCACTGGATCCGTCGGCGTTTCTCTGGCGTCCGCTGAGATTCCCGGAGCTGCCCCTGTGCCCGTCCCCGCCTACGACCCCCCGGCCCGGAAGGTCAGCTTCCCCTCCCTGGTCCGGGAGCTCGTTGGTGGATCTCCGACGAGGCCCGGGCCCGCCCCAGACTATCCAACGACCTCGAGGAGGAGGATCTTGACGGGGGAAAGCCTCTCAGGAATGCGTTCCTCCTGCACTCGCACGTCCTGGAGCCGCTTCGGCGGCTCGGGCTCCTGGAGATCCGCCAGGTGGGGGAGGTGGTAGGGTAGCGGTGGCACCCGGAGCCCCACGAAGTGAGGGGCGCCCCGCCCTTTCGGGGGTTCCTGTCGTGCCGTTGGGAATCAGGGGAGTGAGGGGTCGTGAGGCCCACATTGAGAAAGGGAACCGACCATGGCCAGGAACGAGGAGCTGTTGACCGCGGGCAAGGTAGCGGAGGCTTTGGGCCGGAAGCCGGCCGAGGTGAAGAAGGCCATCACCGAGCTCAAGCTCCAGCCCGACCTGACCAAGGGCGCGTGCTCGTACTACGGCCCCGCCAGCGTCAAGAAGATCAAGGCGAAGATCGGCTGAGGGGGCGGCCTCAGAACCACCGCCGGAGCCAGTACTTCTCGAAGGCGATCTTCCCCAGGTGCCAGAGGCGGGAGGGGGCCCGCATGCGCATGGTCGGGAGCGGGTCGGCGTAGAAATCCCCCGACCCGTACCCCGCCCGCCCGAAGCCGGTCTCGATGAAACACGCCCCCGTGCCGTCGAAGATGGCCTCCGGGGTGCGCCCCGACCATTCGGCGGCCAGGTTCGCCGCCACCACCTCGGCCTGCCGGTGGGCGAACACCCCCGACTTGGGAAGGACTTTTCCCGAGGGCAGAGGGATGGAGGTGGCGTCACCGATGGCGAAGACGCCCGGGATGGGGGTCCGAAGGGTACCGGGGTCCACGGAGATCCACCCGCTCTCCCCCGCCAACCCCGCGTCCCGCACCACCCGGGGAGCCCGGTGAGGGGGCACGTAGATCAGGAGGTCGAAGTCTGCGGTGGCGCCGTCGCTGAAATGGAGGCGTTGGGTGGTGGGGTCCACTTCCCGGATCTGCCGGCCCGGATGGTAGGCGATCCCCTGGGCTTCCACCATTCTCCGGACGGCGGCGGAGGCCTCCGGGCCGGCCGTACCCATGGGCCCCGGCTCGGCGGAGTGGATCTCCACCACGGCGTTCGTCAAGCCCCGCCGCATGAGGTGGCTGTTCACCAGCATGGCGGCCTCGTAGGGGGCTGCCGGGCATTTGTAGGCCGGGGCGGCCGTCAGGACCACCACCCGGCCACCCGGGAAACCCCTGAGGGCATCCCGGACGGCGGTGGCTCCATCGAGAGTGAAGAGGTTGTGGCCGGCCTCCGGGAGGCCCGACACGGCCTCGGGGGCCAGGTCGGCCCCCAGGGCCACGATGACGGCCTCCCCCGCCCACTCCCGCCCGTTGACATGGACCTTCCGGTTCGCAGGATCCACTTCCTCGATCTCTCCCCGCACCACCTCGATCCCCCGCCGCTCCAGGAGGGCCAGAGGGCGCCGGATCTGGCTCGCCTCCCGCTCCCCCACCGCCAGCCAGAGGAGGGAGGACTGGAAGAGATGGTGCTCTTCCCGGTCGATGAGGATGACCCGGTCCCCTTCGGGAAGCCTCCGCCGGAGACGATCCGCGGCTACCAGACCGCCTACCCCACCGCCCAGGACCAGGGCCGTGCGAGAACCTCGACCGGGGGCCGCCATCAGAACACCAGCACCTTCCCGGCGTCCGCGGTCCAATCCGTGAGCTCCTCCATGGTGCTGCGGTGGGCTCCCTCCACGAGTTCGGCCTCCGTGATCCCCCGGGCGTCCATGCAGGTGCCGCAGACGCCGGTCTCCCCCCCCTTGGCGTGGAAGGCCTTGAGCATCCGCTCCACGTTGTAGTAGCCCTGGGCGGTGCTCTGGCCGGCCTTGGCGCAGGAAGCCGCGTCCCCCATGAGGAAGACCTGCACCTCCTGGCCATCCCTCTTCGCCAGGGAGATGGCCAGGCGCAGCGCGTTGTAGGCGCGCTCGGTCCCGTAGGGGGGATCGTTCACGATGAAGAGCGTTGTCATGCTCGGGGTTCTCCTTGTGGGATGTCGAATCGGGGGTACGGGCGATCAAACGGCGGGATCCACGGCTACGGCCAGCCCCCGCTCCCGCCAGTCCGGGAGCCCCTCCTCCATGCGCCGTGCCGGGATCCCGTGGGACCGGAGGATCTCCACGGCCTTCACCGAGAGGACGCAGTAGGGTCCCCGGCAGTAGGCCACCACTTCCTTACCCGGCGGGAGCTCCCCCAGCCGGCGCTCCAGCTCCCTCACCTGCACCGAGAGGGCGCCGGGGATGTGCCCGGCCGCGTACTCGTCCTCGGGGCGGACGTCCAGGACCACCACCTCATCGGCCTTCAGCCGCTCCAGGAGCTCTTCCATGGGGACCGGCTCCAGCGCCTCCGGGTCCAAGAAGTACTCCCGCACGATCTCGCGGACTTCGGCGAGCTGGCGCCGGGCGATCTCCTGCAGGCAGCGCAGGAACTCGTGGACGGACGGATCGGCCAACCGGTAGTGGACGCGCAGCCCCTGTTTGCGATTGGCTACCAGGCCGGCCGCCCGCAGCTCCTTGAGATGGTTGCTGGTGTTCGTGACGGTGAGCCCGGCCTGCCGTGCCAGCGTCTCCACGGGCTTCTCCCCCTGCGCCAGAAGGTCCAGGAGCTCCAGACGCGCCGGGCTGGACATGGCCTTCCCGACCCGGGCGAAGTGCCGGAAGAGATCGTGCTTGGCTTCTGCAAGGGGCATGGTATACTCCAGTATTCCAGCGAATACTGAATTTTATGACTCCGTCGTCCGGGTGTCAACAGGAACAAGGTGGGGAGGGGGATGAGCGCCACCCAGCCCCGGGGACCGCTACCCCGGGGCCGGGGATCCCTACCGGCATTCCACCACCTCGTAGTCGAATAAACTGTACACTACCGTATCAGGTACAGCGCTCGCGGATAGCCATCGGTGAACCGGGCCCCCTGGGGTGTGACCACCACCGTTTCCTCGAGACCCATGGACACTTCGACGCCACCCCACTCGGGCACGTCACCGGCCACCGAGAACTCCATGGCGTAGGCCGTGTTGACGTGCAGCGGGTGCTCGCCCGTGCCGGGAACGAACTCCTGCTTCTCCGGCATGCCGATCATGGTTCCGGAGCCGTGGCCGTAGGGGCCGATGGGGTGGGAGTACAACGTGGGCCGCAGCCCCTCGGCCCGGCCGCGCTCCAGGATGGACGCGAGGATCTCGTTGCCGGTCCGACCCACCTTCATCTCCTCGAAGTGGATTTCCTGGAACCGGTTCCCTTCTCGCAGCAGTTTCCTCAGGCCCTCGGGCGCCTCCGTCTCGCCGGCCCTCAGCACGTAGGCGTTGTGCTGCATGTCGGTGTTGAGCCCCAGGTACGAAATGCCGACGTCACAGTGGAGCAGGTCCCCCCGCCGGATCACCTCGTCCCCCCGTCCATACCTCTCCGTGTCCTGGGGCGACCGGTGGATGTCGATGGAAGGGTGGAACCAGGTGTCGAGGCCCAGGTCGTTGATGCGCTGGCGAATCCACCAACGGACGTCGTCCGCGGTGGTCACGTCCGGGATGATCACCTCATTGGAGAAGAACTCCCCGATGAGGTCGTGGGCGATGCCCGCCAGGTGCCTGTACAGGCTGAGTTCCCGGGGGCTGCGGGTCTCGTACCAGCGCATGGCGATCTTCTCGCCCGGCACCAGCCGCTCCCGGTATTTCCGGTCCAGGGTGCGCTCCAGCAAGTCCTGGTGGAAGGCGGAGAGGCCGTTGGCGTGGCTGAATTCGTCCACGTAGTCGTAGTGGGGCGCGTAGTTGATGGCGATGTTCTTCGGGTCGTGCTCCCTGATGTAGTCGGCCAGCACGGTGAACTGGTGGTTCGCGCCCTTCGAGCGGTCCGTGAAGATGTTCTCGTACATCGCCCCGGCCGACCCCGTGCCGTGCCAGTTCGCCGTCAGCTTCTTGAACCCGTCCTCCCGGTCGTGGAAGATCAGGATGGACAGACGCCGGGCGCTCATGATCGGCTCGGGCACCAGCGTCATGTAGACCGGGTCCTCATCGTACTCGAAGTTGATGACCACCCACATCTCGACGCCCTCCTCCCGCAGGATGGCCGGGAGGACGTTGTCGAGCCGCCATTCCAGGATCTCGTTGTAGACCCGGGCACGCTCCCGCAGGGGGAGGACTCCCTCGATGTCGCCCGCCCTGGCCATCTCCCATCCGGGCCATGACCCTCCGTCTCCGGTGGATTGGGCGCCCACCACCGTCCGGGGGGCGGCGAACAGCAGGATCAGGCCCGCGGCAAGAATCGCTCTCTTCACGATGGTATCCTCTTCGAAAGGTCGGATGGGTCCGGATTCAGGGTCTGCCGTCGGCCCCTGGCCGGGTAGCCCGTCGCCGGCGGCGGGGTCCATGGACATGGGCTATCGTCTCTTGTCGGGAACGACCCTCACCGTTTGAGTCATCTCCCTGCCTCGAGCCGACAGAATGACGGTGTAGGAACCGGGCTCTACATCGGTCAGTTGCTGGCGTTCCCGTTCCTCCCCGCCCCCCGAGGCCGCGCTGTCGGCCGCCCTCCTCAGGTCCCAGGCGATCCGGTTGAACCCCGGCCTGTCCGGGCCAGTCAACTGCCGCAGGAGGGTACCGTTTCCATCGAGGATCCGAACCAGGACCCCCGTCGTGTCGGAAGGGCTCTCGGAAACCGGCCCCTCGCTCAGGTAGTAGGTGATCAGCGCGCCGTAGTCGGGGTTCGGCCCTGCGAAGCGTGCCGCCTTGTTGGACAGGTCCCTGGGATGCCGGTAATACTGCTCCGTATCCCGGATCGGAAACAGGTAGGCGTCCTCTTGCAGGACTTCCTCCGTCAGCTGGCCCAGGAAGGCGACATCGTCCAGGATCACGATGCCGCGTCCGTAGGTCCCGAGGACGAGATCACCGTCCTTGATCTTGATGTCATTGACCGAGACCGGGGGAAGGCTACCGCCGGCTCGCGTCCAGCTCCCTCCGCCGTCGACCGAGATCATCAATCCGTTGTGGATCCCCGCGAGGAGGAGATCCGGGTTGTCCGGATGCTCCACGATGGCGTTGACCACCGCCTGGGCGGGCAGGGTCTCCGTGATGCTCCTCCAGGAAGCCCCGGAGTCCTCGGTCTTGAACAGGTGCGGGCGAAGATCGTTGTGATAATGCCCGGTGAAGGAGATGTAGGCGGTGCCCGGACGGCTGGGGGAGGCGTGGATCTTCGTGACGAACCTGCCCTCTCCTTCAAACCGGAACTTGTCCGACAGCGGCTCCCACGTTCCCCCGCCGTCCGTCGTCCGGTAGACGCTGCCGTCGTCGGCTCCCGTGTAGATCAAGCCCTTCACGAGAGGAGACTCGGCGATGGCCGTCAGCGTGTTGTAGGGCCGGAGGGACGGCTTCAAGCCCATGATCTCCCACTCGGAGGGGGTCTCGTTCCTGGTCAGGTCCTGGCTGACGGCCTCCCAGCTCTCGCCTCTGTCCGTCGTCCTGAACAGCTTGTTGCCGCCGAAATACATGACGTCCGGATCGTGCGGAGAGATCAGGACCGGGCTGTTCCAGTTGAACCGGTACGCTTCGGTCGTATCCACCGGGACGGGTTTGATCCCGGTGGAGCGGCCGGTCACCAGATCGACCCTCCTGAGACCGCCGAACTGGGATTCGGAATACACCACGGTGAAGTCCCGGGGATCGATGGCCGGTACGAACCCGTCTCCCCCGCCCACGTTCACCACGTCCTCGTTGAGGATGCCGACTCTCGAGTAGCTCCTCGACGGCAGCCCCCAGGTCCCGTTGTCCTGGAGGCCGCCATAGACGTGGTAGGGATCCCGGTCGTCCACCTCCAGCACATAGAACTGGGCGATCGGGAGGTTGTTGAGGAAGCTCCAGGTGCGGGCGCCATCGTAGGTGATGTGGAATCCCCCATCGTTGCCCATCAGCATGTGGTCGGTGTTCTCCGGGTTGATCCAGAGGGCATGGTGGTCGACGTGGATGCCCTGGGCCGTCCAGTCGTTCTCGAAGGTCCTGCCCCCGTCGATGGACACGTCGAGCTGGGTTCCCATGACCCAGACTTTGTTCTCGTTCACCGGATCGACGTAGATATTCCCATACCAGTAGGAGGTCCGGATATCGTTGACCCGGGTCCAGGTGGTGCCCCGGTCCTCCGACCGGTACAGGCCGCCGTCCCCGTCACCGATGGCAGCGTACACGACATTCGGGCTGCTCTTCGCGATGGCGATGGCGATCTTCCCCAGAAGACCTTCGGGGAGCCCTCCCCCGAGCTTCTCCCAGGTGGTGCCGCCGTCCATGGAGCGGTAGATGGCCGAATGAGGACCGCCGGTCAGATTCCCCCAGGCATGACGCCGCCGCTGGTAGGCTGCGGCATAGAGGACCCGTCCGTTGTCTTCCATCGCGACCTCGACGACGCCCGTGTCCTCATTGATGAACAGCACCCTCTGCCATGTCCTGCCCCCGTCCCGGGTCCGGTACAGGCCCCGCTCTTCGTTTGGTCCCCAGCGGTGACCGGGAGCGGCGACGAACACGATGTCGGGGTTTCGCGGGTGGATGGCGATCCGGTGGATGAAGCGGGTATCCTCCAGCCCCATGTGCTCCCAGGTCTCACCTCCGTCGAGGGACCGGTACACCCCGTTGCCGAGGGAGGCCGCCTGCTGCTCTCCGTTCGATTCGCCCGTTCCGACCCAGATGATCAGGGGATCCGAGGGAGCTATGGCCATGTCGCCGATCGAGAGGGTCGGGCCCGCCTGGTCGAAGACCGGCCTCCAGGTCACACCGTTGTTCGTCGTCTTGAAGATGCCGCCCGTGGAGCCGGCCACGAAGATCACGGCGGGGTTGTCGGGAACCGCTTCGACATCCGGTATCCGTCCGCCGAAGACCGCCGGGCCGATAGGCCGCCACGCCATGTGCTGGAAGTAATCCCTCCCCTCCCGTTCCTGGGCCAACGCCCCTGGGGGAGCAACGAGAAAGAGGAAGCCGACCATCAACCGCAGGGTGCTCTTGCCGACCATGGTGGGTTCTCGCCGTGGAGTGTGCCGTGAGGTGAACCGGATGGGTGGAATGGGATGGATCGGTGAAGGCGTGAAGATACGGGAGTGTCCCCGTCCTTTCAAAGATCCCCAGGGAGGCCCGGCGGGATGCGTCCCCTCTCTCCATTCCCGAGCTCCACCTGTTTCGCCAGCGGGGATGTGGGCCGGAAGGGGGCCGGTCGCCATCCCTCGTCCTGTACAGCGATGTGGTCTATGCATATGTTTTTCTGTATGAGAACGACACTGAACCTCGACGACGAGCTCATGCGGACGCTGAAGCGTCGGGCCGCCGAGTCGGGGCGGACCATGACGGAGCTCGTCGAGGAAGCGCTCCGGGAGGCGCTGGGCCGCCCGGACCGGGACGATCCGGAGCGGGAGTTCCGGTGGGTGAGCGTCCGAGGACGGGTACGCCCGGGGGTGGACGTCGCCGACCGGGATTCGCTCCTCGAGAAGATGGAGGGGCGCCCCTGATCGCGCTGGACACGAACATCCTGGTCTACGCGCACCGGGAGGAGTTCCCCGAGCACGGGGCGGCTCTCCGGTGGCTCCGCCACCTGGCGGCGCGCGACGTGCCCTGGGCCCTTCCCGTCTTCACCCTGGGGGAGTTCGTGCGGGTCGTCACCCATCCACGCATCTTCGATCCCCCGTCGACGCTGGACCAGGCGCTGGAAGCCCTGGATGCCCTCTTGGGCTCACCGGGCGTCAGGATCCTCTTCCCGGAGCGGCGGTACCCGGCCCTCCTCGCCGAGGCCGTCCGGGCGGGGCGGGCCACGGGGAACCTGGCCTTCGATTCCCAGATCGCCGCCCTGTGCCGTGAGCACGGCGTCTCGCACCTCCTGACCCGGGACCGGGACTTCAGCCGCTTCCCCTGGATCCGCATCGTGGACCTCGACGAGGATCCGGCGAGGTGGTGAGGTAGAGCCCCGGCCCGTTCCCCCGAGAGATCCGAGGTCGGATTGGGTGGGGTTGGCGGCCAGGTTCGGGATGCCACCACCGGGGTACCTATCGATCGACTAAGTCAGGGTCACTCCCGTCCTTTCACTTCCAGGTGAAGATCGCCGAGGGCGAAGCCCCGGCACGTCCGCGCGCCACGTCCCGCGGCTCCCGCGGGAAGGTGCCCGCACGGACGCTGGTGAGCCGGAGCTCCCAGCGCGCCCGGGCATCCGGGCTCACCGGGAAGGAGAGATCCAGCCGCCACAGCCGCTGCGACTCCGGCGGGATGGCCACCAGAAGCCCAACCCCTACCCCGACCTTCGTTCGGCTATCCACCCCGAAGGGCGCAGCACCCGCCCAGACCCTTCCCGCGTCGGCGAAGATCGCGAGCCCGAGGTCGCCGTGTCGGGTGATGCTGCCCATCGCCCAGCGCTCCTCGATGGAGGCCACGGTCCGGACGGCGCCGGCGACGCGCGACGCGGAGTAGCCCCGTACCCCTCCCTGTTGGTCACCGAGGGTGAGATGGAAAGGGACCCTCTCCCGCCACATTCCGGCGAACTCCATGCTGCCGATGATCACGTGCGCGGCGGTGGGCTTCAGGTACCAGGCCGCTCGGCCGCTCCCCACCAGGGAGTCCCATTTGCCCGTGAACCGATCACTGCGTGCCTCGCCGCCCGCCCGTAACGCGGCGAAGGAGCGGGGGGAACCGACCCCCGCGTAGAAGTCGGCGAAGACGAAGAGGTCCTCGTCGAGGCTTCCCAGCCGAGGCATGCCGCGCCCCAGCAGGACGCCGAGCTGCACGCCGGTGGCCGCGTCCTGTGCCCCCGAGAGTGCATCGAATCCATGCACCTGCATGAAGGACAGGGCGCGCACGCCGATCACGGCGTTCAGCCGCACGTTGCGGTAGGCGGGGAACGGGCCAGCCAGCGCACCACTCGTGTCCGCCACGAGCCCCGAGTCGGAGACGACCACGGCGCGTTCAGCAGGGATCACGCTCTCATAGCTGAGCAGGCCACCCAGGAAGGCGCTGTATCGCCCAATGCCGATCTTGCGCACCCCTCCCAGGTCGGAGAACCGGCGCTGAACGTTCAGGGAGAGGGGCTCGCCCTGCGGGCGAAGAAACCGCACGTAGCGGTTCACGTCGCCATACCCCATGTGCCATGCCGTCCGCTGCAGGTCGGTGAGGAAAGCGTGCCCGAACGCGATCGTGAAGGTGGTGCCGAGCGGCGCGCGCTCGGCCACGAGCGCCAGTGTGTACGGCCGACCGAACGCCTGATACGCCACGGCCTCCACGCCCACGCCGGTGCGGTACGCGAATCCCCGCTCCGCGGATCCGGCCAGAAAGAGGCCCCGACCGCCGACATTGCCGTTGCCGAAGCGGAGAGCCGAGGGAAGTCCGTCCCGGACGCTCATGCCGAACACGGTCGGGATCTCGTCGATGGTCTCGACGTCGATGCGCACGCCACCCGCGGAGTCCGGCACCGCCCGCACCGTCGCAGCGGCCAGGAAAGGCTGCAAGCGAAGGATTCGTTCCGATTCCGCCAACTGCCTTTCCGTGCAGAGCTGGCCCACGTCGAGGAGCAGGAAGCCTTGGATGGTTTCCTCCTTCGAGGTGATGTGGGTCAACCCCACCGCACGAGCGGGCCCGCGCAGGCGCCGGGGAATGGCGAGGAAGGAGGGATCGCGCGGGGTAATCGTGATCGCCGTCACGACCAGCCCGTCGCATCGGGTTACGGCCGGGGTCGAGGCCTGCGGAAAGGCTCCGTCGCACGGGATGGACAGGGCCAGACAGACGAACAGCCATCGTACGCGTCTGACCGGCGCTCCGTTTTCGCCGGAAGAACGCGTCGCGGTGGTCCGTTTCATCCCCCCTGTCCTCTCGTCCGGGGGAGGGGCAGCCCCGGGGCGGTGGGCGTCCGTGACCACCACGGAGCGAAGGCGGCGGTCAGGAGCGCAGCCCTTACCTGCGGCGGGAGAACACGTGTATGATCGCCACGAAGAGAGTGGCGCCGATGATGGACCAGAGGATCGGAAACGTCTGCCCACCGATGTTGACCATGAAGGGTTCCGGGAGCCCGAGCAGCCCAGCGACCCAAGGCCCCAGAAGAGCCCCGATGAAGCCAAGGGCTATCGACACGATCAGCCCACCGCGAACGTCTCCGGCGATGGCCTTCCCGACGGCGCCGCAGACGGCCGCGATGACGATGAGAAGCAGCAGTGCCGGAAGTGAGATGGTCATGGCAGGTCCCTCGTCTCGCGTGGTTGGGCGCTGGAGCGTTCAGGCTCGCGGTCCACCTGATGAAGAATGAGCCAGATCTCCGCCGGCCAGAATCGCCCGGAGGTATGGAAAGGGACGTAATGCTAAAGAGGTAGAAGCCACGGCCGCCCCCTGGAAGGGAAGGCCCCATCGGCTCTTTGCCACGTTCTCCCGGGAACCGGCCATCATGGTCTGAGGGACCCGGGTCCAGGTAGATTCGGTGGGAACGAAGCGGGGGAGCGGAAGGGTACCTGAGATGGAGCACGCCCCTTTCCGACTGGACCGCATCAACCGGGTAGAAGAAGGAATCCATGATCGACTCGATGCGCTGGTCTGTGATCAATCTGATCTCCGCTCTGCGCACAACCGATCTGATCGATGTGCTGCTGGTGGCTTTCTTCCTCTTTGTGCTCTTTTCCTGGATCATGCGCAGCATGTCCCGGAGCGCCGTTCGCGGCATCGGCGTGCTTCTTGCCATCCTCGCGGGAGTGTTTCTTTCGGCTCGCTTTCTCGAGCTGTACCTCATCGGGCAGGTGACGACCGTTCTGCTCTTCGCCATTCTCCTGGCGGCCATCGTTGCTTTTCAAGCCGACTGGCGGCGCATGTTCGACCGAACGGGGACATGGCTCTTCTCACGCCGTTCCTCGCCGGTTTCGTCGGGGACTCTCTCCGTCGATCTTCTGGTGAACGCCGCGTCCAAACTCGGCGAGATGCGCAGCGGGGCCCTCATTGCCGTCAAAGGAGCGGAGCCCTGGGACCATCACATGCAGGGGGGGATCGAGCTTGGGGGAGCCATCAGTCTGCCCCTTCTCTTCAGTCTCTTCGATAATCGAACCCCCGGGCACGATGGCGCCCTTCTCATCGAGGGGAATACGGTTACCAAGTTCGCGGTCCAGCTTCCCCTGGCGCCGATTCCCCCGCATGTGAGTCGATATGGCGGTACCCGGCATGCCGCGGCCCTCGGGCTTGCGGAGCTCTGCGATGCCTTCGTCGTGGTGGTCTCGGAGGAACGAGGCTCGATCAGTGTGGCGCAAGAAGGCGCGATCGTCGAACTGGAGGATCCGTCCCAGCTCAGGGAGCGGCTGGGCCCCTTCTGGCAGAAGCACTATGGCGTTACCGATCGGTTTCAGGGAAGATGGTGGAACCGTCGCAGTCTGTGGACGGCGGCGCTCTCCCTCGGTGTATCGGCACTGATGTGGATCCTGTTCGCGTACAGCCCGGAGGTCGTATACCGCAGCTTCGACGTGCCGATCGAATATTGGAATGTGCCTCCAAACTGGAGAATCCAGGAAGGGCCCAATACGGTACGGGTGAGGCTATCGGGTCCCGACCACGCCTTTCGGCTTGTCGACCCGGCCCAATTGGCCGTTACGCTCCTTCTGGACCAGCCCCAGGACGGTGAGAACCGGCTGACGATCGACCGCAGCAATCTGAACATACCGGACCAGATCACCCTGGATGGCGTCGATCCCGAGGTTGTGAAGGTGAGAGCCTGGCCGCTGACGCCCACCCTGCTTCCGGTCCATGTTCCGTCCCGGGGCCGTCTGCCGGACTCGCTGGAGTTGGTTTCGTTGCGGGCTGAGCCCGATAGCGTCACTGTGCTGCTTCCGGAAGGCAGATCCCCCTCACGACTGGTCACGGAACCGGTTCCTCTGGACTCGGTGAGCCAGACGGGTTCCATCAAGCGTGGACTGGTCCTGCCTGACGGTGTTCTTCTCCCCGATCAGAGAACCGCTGAAGTCACCGTCCACATAACGGTTCGGCCCAAGGACTCCCAGGGGGTCTTTTTTTCCCGGCCCCCGGGACGTCCGTCCCCGCTCCCGTAAGGCCAGAGCCCCGGCACGTCCCTCAAACGGTATCGTGCGCCCGGCCTTCGCCTGGAGGTAGGAAGGAAGGGCCTCAGCTCCCCAGCGGATTCTCCCAGCGCAGTCCCTCATCTGACGCCACGCATGGGGGAGGGGAAGGGGGGAGCGGAAGATGCGGGGGTTGGACACGAGGTTGGCGTCCACGAGGAGAACCGGAATACCTCTTCCGCAGCCTCAGGATCTGGGCGGCGACCTCGTCATCCAGCGTCAGGCTACGACCCCAGCGCCTGGAAGATCAGCTTCACCGCAATGGCCAGCAGGACGACGGCGTAGAGCTGCTTTACCCAGCGGGGCTTGGCCTTGCCGGACATGAAGGACCCGCCCAGCTGGGAGCCCACCACCACCGCCGCCACCACGGCCAGCGTCAGGGGCCAGTTCATGTGCCCTTCCGTCACGTGCCCGAGGTAACCCGAGAAGGACGAGAAGGTGACCACGAAGGCGGTGGTAGCCGCCGCCTCCTTGGTCCGGTAGCCCATCCCCATGAGGATGGGGGCGATGATGAACCCTCCCCCCAGCCCGAGCATCCCTCCCATGAAGCCGGCGAAGCCTCCCACGAAGGCGCCGATGACCGACCTCTTCCGGAGGGCCATGATGGCTTCGGGCTCCGGCTGGCGAGCGAAGAGGAGCATCCGCACCGCCGCCACCAGGACCGCCACCGCGAAGAGGATCAGCAGGGTGTGGACGGGGACGAAGCGGGCGGCCCAGGCCCCCACCGGGGCCAGGAGGAAGGCCGCGGCCGCCATGGCCAGCCCGCCCTTCCAGTCCACCAGGCCCTTGCGGGAGAAGGGGATGAGGGCCAGAAGGGTGTTGAGACCGTTCAGGAGGAGGCCCAGGGGGATGGCCACCTCCTTCACCGGGAATCCCGCCCAGGTGAGCACCGGCACGTACACCATCCCGCCTCCCAGCCCCAGCATGGCGAAGAGGAAGGAAGCCAGCAGGATGATGACGGAAACGGCCAGGTAGAGAAACAAGGTGTCCTCTCAGGCCCGATCCCGGGCCGGCAACCGCGGCAAACCAGTTGTAGACCTTCTGACCGGCGTTGCACTCGCCGGCGGGCAAAGGTCCCGGGGAGTGGTGCCCTTCACGCCCGGTAGATCAGGTACACCCCACCGATGATCAGCAGGATCCCCGTGGCCTTCCGCAGAAGGGTGAGCCCCCGGGAGCGCTGGTTCCATTCCAGGATCCCCTGGACCCATCCCACGGAGCTGCCCGCCACCACGATGACCCCGCAGTGCCCTGCCCCGTAGGCCAGGGTGAGGCCGCCGGCCAGGAGGGGGGTCGTGGCCGCCACGGCCACCGAAGCCGAGAGCACCGGAGCCAGGAAGGCCAGAGTGCAGGGTCCCAGGGCCAAGCCGAAGGCGAGGCCCAGGACGAGAGCCCCCGCGGGTCCCCGCCGCCTCACGCCGGGGACGGACGGCACCCGGGAGGCCAGGGCCAGGATGGGGGCTCCCGCCAAGGCCTGGTTCAGAGCCGCGAGCCACTCCCCTCCCGCCGGATCAGCTCCCTGCCGGAGGCGTCGTAGAAGATGAGGGTCGGGATGGCCCGGATGCGGAAGTGGGCGCCGGCGTTCTTGTCCTTCCACACGTCGTAGAAGTCCATGGCCAGGGCCCCGGCGTACTCCCTCCGCAGCTCGGCCCGGATGAGGGCCACGGCGGCCGCCACGGCCAGAACCACCGCCCCGATCACGAGGGCTTTGCTCAGGGGTGTCATCGCGTCTTCCTTCTCCAGAAGGGCCCCTTTCCTTCGGGCTGCCTTCACACCGCGTATCCCGAGCAGTCACGGCAGCGGGGCTCCCCGTTGACCACCCTCAGATAGGGCTCCGCCACCAGCTCGCCGCACCCGGCGCACACGGCGAAGCGCACCACCTCCGCCGGCTCGCTCCAGGCCGTCTCCTCCACCGGTCCCGACACCATCACGTCGGCCTCCGGCGCGTCCCACACCAGATTCACCAGCTCCCATTGCTCCTCCTCGGGGATCTCCGTGGGGGGGACCCCCGCAGCCCGCTTCTGCATGAAGCGGGACTCCCTGATCTGCTTCTGGAGGGTGGGCTTGTACGCTACCCGGATGGCCAGGCCCCCGGCCTTCTCGATGAGGGTCAGGGCCAGCTTCCCCTTCGGGTCCTTCTCGATGTTCCCCTTCCCGAAGGTGCAACCGGTGGCGTACTGGACGCCGTCACCGAAGCACATGGCGCCGTGGTGATCCCCAATCTCCACGATGGCGTGCAACGACTTGGCGCCGCTCCGCTCCACCCCCAGGGCCCGCATGGCCGCCAGCCCCATGCGCACCCCCATGGTGCTGGCCCAGCAGTTGTGTCCATGGAAGGCAAGGGCGTCTTCCAGGATCTGCCGGTCGCTTGTGCTGGCGCTCATGAGGTCCTCCTTGACCGTCGGGATGTTCCGACTCCTTCAGCGATTGCCGGCGGCCTGCCCCCCCAGGATCTTCTTCACCTGGTGTACCGAGAGGAGGTGGCCCGAGGAGACCACCTTCCCGTCCACCACCAGCCCGGGGGTCATGAACACGCCGCGCGCGGCGATCTCGTTCAGGTTCGAGACCTTCGTCACCTCGGCCGACACCTCCATCTCCTCGAGGGCTGCGCGGACGTTCTTCTCCAGCGACTGGCACTTGGGGCATCCGGGCCCCAGGACTTCGATCTTCAGCATGGTTCCTCCTTCAGGACACGAAGCTTCCGTAGATGAGCCCGGTGAGCGTGGCCATGGCCATGACCAGTCCGATGAACACGGCGGTCTTCCTGGTGCCGATGACCATGCGGATCACCAGGATGCTCGGCAGCGAGACCGCTGGCCCCGCCAGGAGGAGGGCCAGGGCAGGACCGTCCCCCATCCCGCTCCCCATGAGCCCCTGGAGGATGGGGACCTCCGTGAGGGTGGCGAAGTACATGAAGGCGCCGGCTACCGCGGCGAAGAGGTTGGCTCCCACCGAATTCCCGCCCACCGCTCGGGCGATCCACCCCGACGGAATGAGCCCCTCCTCCCCCGGGCGCCCCAGGAGGAGGCCGGCCACCAGGATACCCGCCAGCAGCAGCGGAAGGATCTGTTTGGTGAACCCCCAGGATGCGTTGAACCAGTCCCCCAGCTCTCCTTCCTTCGTGCTGGTGACGGCCGAAAGACCCACGGTGGCCACCACGAAGGGGACCGTGGCGTTGCCCGGAAGGAAGACGGCCAGCGCCGCGGTGGGGACCGCCACCAACAGGAAGCGAGTCCATCCCAACCCGAACCAGGCGACCAGGACCACCCCGAGCCCGGAGGCCAGCGCCGCGGTCACGATCCACCGGGCCTGGTAGACGGCGAACCAGAGCCCCTCCTCCGCCGGGGGCCGGCCCCAGTTGGCGAAGACCAGGATCCCGATCATGAGGGCGAAGTAGAGGACGCTCTGTCCCAGGGTCCGTCCGCCCTCCTCCGCCATCTCCGGCATCTCCTGGGCCGCCATGCGGGCCTCCTCGTCACGCCTGAAGAAGGCGTGCATGAGGAGCCCGATGACGATGGCGAAGAGGATGGCCCCGGCGGCCCGGGCCACTCCCATGCTGAGTCCCAACACGCTGGCCGTGAGGACGATGGCCAGGACGTTGATGGCCGGGCCGGAGTAGAGGAACGCCGACGCGGGGCCCAGCCCGGCCCCGGTGGCGTAGATCCCCGCGAAGAGAGGGAGGACGGTGCAGGAGCATACGGCGAGAATCGTCCCCGACACCGAGGCCACCCCGTACGCCAGCACCTTGGGCGCTCCGGGTCCCAGGTAGCGGAGCACCGCCTGCTGGTTCAGGAACACGCTGATGGCCCCGGCGATGTAGAACGCCGGCACCAGACAGAGGAGGACGTGCTCCCGGGCGTACCACCTGGTCAGGGCCAGGGCCTCCGTTACGGCTCCATCGAAGCGGGGGTTCCCGGTGGGGAGCCAATAGAAGACCACGAAGGTGGCCACGATCCAGAGGAGGGGCTTCCACTCCTCCCGCCACGGTCCGGCCCTGAAGGTCTTGCTCATCTACACCTCGACACAGGCTCGGGCGTCGGCCCGGGCGGCGCGTATCTGCACCAGGAGGGGGGCGGCCTCGGGGAGGGGACGACCCGCCAGGAGGCCGGCGAGAGACCCCAGGACGGCCGCGACCTCCGGGCCCGGATCGGGGGGGAAATGGTAGTTCACGATGAGGCCGTCCCGCTTGTCTTCCAGGAGTCCCGCGTCCCGCAGGTAGCGCAGGTGGCGGGATGCCTTGGATTGGGTGATGCCCAGGACCTGCTCCACCTCGCACACGCACAGGTGCCCGTGGCGCAGGACCAGGGCCAGGATGGTGAGGCGGGTTTCGTCGGAGAGGGCCTTGAAGATGCGGCTGAGTCGCTTCATGGGTACCACTATAACCGCTTAGGCGGTTATATGCAATCAGACGATCTCATCACTCCAGAGCCTCTCCAGGAACTCGCGGACCGGGAGCACCTCGATCCCGTCCTCCCGGATCCGGCGCCGGGGCTCCAGGCACACCAGGATCCTCCGCCCCACCCCGGGCTGGTCCTCCAGAAGGGCACGGAGTCCCGAACCGTGTTGGCTCCCCGCCCGCTCCGTGGCCTTGACCTCCACGGCGGCCTCCATGTCTCCCAGGACGAAATCCACCTCCACACCACTGGCCAGGCGCCAGAACGAGAGCTCCATGCGCCGGTCCCGGTACCCGAGGTACGCCGTGAGCTCATGGAAGATGTAGTTCTCCAGGGCCTTTCCGTAGAGCTCGCTCCCCGGGCGGACCGTCCCCCGGCGAGCGAGGTGGTTCACCACGCCCACGTCGGCGAAGTAGAACTTGGGGGACTGGATGACGCGCCGTTTCGGACGGTGCGCGAAGGCGGGCAGGAAGCGTCCCAGGAGCGTATCGACGAGAATCTGGTAGTACTCCTTGGCCGTGTTCCCCGATACCCCGCACTCCCTGCCGACGTTGGAGAAGTTCACCAATTCGGTGTCGGCAAGGGAGGAGGCCCACAGGAAGGCCGCGAACGCGGGCAGGCCCCGCACCAGCCCCTCGGCGGCCACCTCCTCCTTGAGGTAGTCCTGGACGTAGGCCTGAATCCGGCGCCCGGGGTCCGGGACCAGGTGGTGTCGAGGAAGGTACCCCTGGTTCAGAAAGCGCTTGAGCTCGAAGGCATCCCCGACCTCCGGGAACACCAACCCCAGTAGCTCGTAACGCACGGCTCGGCCCCCCAGCAGATTCGCGTGTCCGCGCCGCAGCTTCCGTGCGCTGGACCCGCAGAGGCCGAACACGAGCCCCCGGTTCTCGATGAGCCAATGCACCTCGTCCAGGAGCGTGGGCACCTTCTGGACCTCATCCAGCAGGGTCAGGGTTCCCGGCGGAGCCTCGCGCAGCTCGTCTCTCAGGAGCCCGGGCCGCTGGAGGTAGCGGAGGTACTCCTCCGTCAGCAGCAGGTCCACCACTCTGGCGTGGGGGTAGCTGGCCCGAAGGAGGGTGCTCTTGCCCACCTGGCGAGGCCCCCAAAGGAAAAAGCTGTCGACCGGGTCCGGGGGAAGCTGGAGGAATCGTCGAAGCATGACTTAAGATAATCATGATAATCCGAAGTAGCAATTCGGATCATCAGAACCGAGACGTGCCACCGGGCTCTGGCGGCCGGCCCCGCCGCCCCCACCCGGTTGAGCGTGTCGCGGCGCAGCTCGAAGCCGGCCCTGAGGAGGATCACCACCAGGGCGATCATCCGGAAGTCGGCGGACACCCGCATCATGTCGGGGGCGAGCAGGTCCAGGACGTAGGGACCCACGACCACCCCCACCAGGAGCATCCCCACCAGCCCCGGAATCCAGGTGCGCCGGAGCGCCGCGTCCGCCAACAGCCCCGCCAGTACGATGAGTCCCAGGCTTTCCGCCACGATCTCCTCCTCTCCCGCCTCCCCCTCAGTCCCTCAGCGTCGCCTTCACCCGCAGCGGGTGGCCGGCCAGGTCCAGGGCGTCCAGGATGTCCCGGCACACGATGTCCGCCGCGCCCAGAAGCGATGCGGCGGCCCCCTCGGGGCCCACCACCGCGATCCCCAGCCCCGCCACGCCCATCATGGGGACGTCGTTGCGCCCGTTGCCGACGGCGATGACCTCGTCGGCGCCGAGCGCCGCCACCGCTTCGGCCTTCTCGCGGCCGTCCCGGATCACCCGCACCTCCACCGGGCAATCCCGGAGCGCCTCGCGCGCCGTACCGAAGGTGTCGGCGGTCATGACGATGACGTGCAGGTCGTCCGAAAGCCGGGACAGGCGCTCCGCCACCCCCCCCAGGAGCTTGCCGTCCAGGGAGAGGGTGCCGGTGAAATCGAGCACCAGGTGGGTGAAGGTCCGGCGCCCGCGCGGGAGCTCCAAGCCGAGAGGGCTCATTGTCCGACTCCGTGCCTGAGAAACCCTGGAGGGGCCCGCGCCCGCGGGCTCCCTTCCTCCTGCCGGCAATGTAGGGCGGTGGGGGTGGGCGAGCGATATCGCGCCGGAACCCCTTCCTGGTCCGGGGTCCCCTTGTGGGCCACCCCCTTTCCCGTACATTTTCCGGCATCGCTGTAGGGCGATGGAGTTCGCCCTGAACCGCCGCGTAGCGCGGCTGATGACTCCTGCGCTGGCATGCTGTCGCGCAGGTTTTTTTTTGCCCTGACGCGACGGTTGCGGGAGGCTCGATCCCTACGACCAAGGATCTGGAAAGCCATCATGGAATCGATCTTCGGCACTGCATCGTTCTGGCTGCTCCTGGCGGTACTTTCCGCCATCGTCGCCTTTCACCTGGGTGTCGCCATCGCCCTGGTCGAGATCTGCCTGGGGGTGCTTGTCGCCGCCGGAGCCGAGGCGCTGGGAATGACGGAGGCGCTCGGAGCCGACCAGGAGTGGCTCCGCTTCCTGGCCGCTGCCGGGGCCGTGCTCCTCACCTTCCTGGCCGGCGCCGAGTTGGAGCCGGGCGTCATACGAACCAAGTTCCGGGAGGTCACGGTCGTCGGGCTGGTGGGGTTCTTCGCCCCCTTCCTGGGTTGCGCCGCTCTGGCCTACTGGGGGCTGGGGTGGGACCCGCGCGCGAGCCTGCTCGCCGGTGTCGCGCTCTCCACCACCTCCATGGCGGTGGTGTACGCCGTGATGCTGGAGACCGGCTTCAACAACACCCCCTACGGGAAGGGGATCCTGGGTGCCTGCTTCGTCAACGACCTGGGGACGGTGATCGCGCTCGGGCTCCTCTTCGCGCCCTTCACCTGGAGGACGGCCCTCTTCATCACGGCCACCACCCTCTCCCTGAGCTTCCTCCCCGCCGCGACGCGATGGCTCACACGCACCTACGGGGGGCGCACGGCCGCCATCAGGGCCAAGTGGCTCATCCTCGTGCTCTTCGGACTGGGCGCGCTGGCCCTCTGGTCGGGGAGCGAGGCCGTCCTTCCCGCCTACCTGGTCGGCATGGCCCTGGCGGAGTTCTCCACGGGTGAGATCCTCTGGATCCGGCGGATGCGTACGCTCACGGTGGGGTTCCTCACGCCCTTCTACTTCATCCGCGCGGGGACCTTCGTGTCCCTCCCCACCCTGGCGGCCGCCCCGCTCGTCTTCCTGGCCCTCCTGGGCGGGAAGGTGGCCTCGAAGATCTTCGGCCTGTACCCCATCATCTCCCTCTTCCGGCAGGAGCGGAAGGAGCGGTGGTACTACACCCTGCTCATGTCCACCGGCCTCACCTTCGGGACCATCTCCGCGCTCTTCGGCCTGAGCCACGGGATCGTAACCCGTGAGCAGTATTCCTTCCTGGTGGCCACGGTGATCGCCAGCGCGGTGATCCCCACCCTGATCGCGGGGATCGCCTTCCTGCCCCGGCACCTCCTTCCGGTGGCGGTGGCCCCTGGCGAAGTGCCCGAAGAGGGGCTGGACGAAGAGGGGTGAGCCGATGGAAGGAGCGGCCCGGCCCCCGCCGTCCGGAGGACCGGGCTCTACGCGAGCCCCATGATCGCGGCCACCTGACCCAGGAGCCAGGCGCACCCCAGCCCCCCGTAGATCCCCAGGATGTAGCCCAACACCGCCATGAGGAGCCCCACGGGAGCCATGGCCGGGTGGTACACCCCGGCCACCGCGGGCGCGGTGGCGGCCCCTCCGATGTTGGCCATGCTCCCGGTGGCGATGAAGAAGAGGGGTGCCCTGACCATGCGGGCGGCCAGCAAGAGGATCACCACGTGCACGGCGATCCATACCGCGCCCGCCACCAGGTACAGGGGCGCCCGGATGACCTCGTGGAGGTTGGCCTGGGCGCCGATCCCCGCCAGGAGGAGGTAGAGGGCCGTGTACCCGATCTGGGAGGCCCCCACCTTCTCCAGCTCCCTCAAGGGGGTGAAGGAGAGGAGGAGGCCCCCCGTGACCACGATCAGGACGGCCCAGGTGGTGCTGGTGATGACCGTGGGGTCCCCCAGGTCCGGCAGCCG